>CAZEKI010000010.1:0-18182 GCA_964512895.1 uncultured archaeon | reverse complement strand
CTTGGAGCCCTGCCGACCACCCGACCGAGCCGGATTATAGCGAGGTTTCTGGCGAGCTGTTTGATTACTTTGAGTCGCCCGACATACTGGTGCTAGAAAGAAAACTGGAAGTTTCTTTTGGGGAAACTGACAAATGAAGATGCCTACAGGGTTAAGCGATGAGCAAGAACAGAAATTGAAGAAACTAGCCCACCAGAATAAATCTGAGCTTGAAGACTATGAGATAACTACTAGAGTGGAATGGGCTTTAAAACGGAAATACCAGAGGCCGGAATGGGCGCTTTTCTACGAAGTTCCCGGCAAAAACGGTAAACGAGCCGACGCCATCGCCTACAACCTCTACCCGTCAAGGAACTTCAAGACTATAGGTTTCGAGATAAAAGCCAGTAGAGGCGACTGGAAGAAAGAACTTAACGACATAGAAAAGGCTGACTGGTTTGTAGGCCAGTGCCAAGAATGGTATATTGTAGCTGGTAGAAAAGGTATAGTCAGGGAGTCGGAACTGCCAGATGGCTGGGGCTTATTGGAGATGAAAGGCGGAGGTAAACTCTACGAGGTTAAAGAATCTAATCTTACTGAGCATCAAGACAGGCCTATGGATAAGGAGTTCTGGGCGAGAGCTGTCCAGAAATCTATGAAGAAAGTAACTGAGATGAAACGGGAGCAGAACCAGATTGAACGAGATGCTTATAGGAAAGGCAAGAAAGAAGGGAAAGAGGAAGGAGATGTTAGCCGCGAACAGAAAATCTTGATGGAGAAAGGAGAGAAGTTCGAGAAGTTAGCCGACAACCTAGATACGCATATCAGCCGGTACACGGATAATGAAGAAGCTGCTGGTAAAATCAATAAGGCTTCTGAAATCGTGGAGCGGATAGAGGAAGACGGATACGGCAGCCTAGTAAGGAAACTTGAAAGGTTCAAGAATAGCCATAGTTCTATTCTGTCAGCGGTCAACGAGATGGAGGATATTCTTGAGGATTTAGGTGCGGAAACAGAAATAAAATCCGAGGAAGGACTTGAAAAATTCCAATCCTAGTTTTCTCTGTGGAAACGAGATATACGCGAACCGTTTCAGCTGGATGAAACGGTAGGCTTGATTAGCCGAAACCCGTTTTCTAATAGGAATCCGGTCCAACCCCCTGTTAGAAACACAGGAAAGATGTATCGAAAACAGGTTTTCAGGAAAAAGCCTGATACTGAAAACGTGATTTCAGGCGTGTTTATAGAGTATCTGGATTCAGCGAGTCACGCCAAAACACTTATACCTATTAGAACCTGTTTATATACCATGGATAAGATACCGAGCGAGGAGACCGGAACATTTTCCATCCACAACGGACCGAAAGACAGGGAAAGGATTCAACGACTAGGCGAGCACTACGAAAAGAAAGGGCCTTCACCTGTATGGACACGAGCCCTGGAAGACGCCGAAAAACTGAAAGACATGAAAAACACTTACCAGCGGTTCCTAGAAGACGAGATAGGTATGGGCGGCTTGATGCGGAAACTCAACCAGCTGTAGGTATAAATAATGCGCATCGGAATCATCACGCGCCCTAACTACCGGAACACAGGTATAGAAACTTTCGAGCAAAACCTGTGTCCCTGGCTTACAGATAACCTACAGAACGCGGAAAGAGTAGACCACCACGTAAGAGAATGGTATCCTCTCTCCATCACCATCGAAAAACTCAGCTACGGGTGGCGGATGAAGAAGAAAGCCGAAAAACACGACAGAGTTTTCATACCCGCTCAAGAACGAGTGCTGTTCAACCCAGAAAGCGTCGAAGCCGAAGTAATACCGTACATCCACGACATCCTACCAGTAACCACGATGTACAAAAAATACTGTAACGACTCATTAAAAAAGCGTTTAAGCGGCTACCTCTCCACCACCATGGCCGTCCGGTACATGAAGTTCATAGCTAACTGTCAACACGTTATCACGGGCTCCGAACACGTAGCCCAAGAACTCAGGGAACGTACCGCGTTTAACGGAGAAACCTCTGTAATCTACCAAGGAGTAGATGATAAACCCGTTCCCCGGATAAACCGGGAGAAAGACATAGACCTGGTTTACATAGGAGATGTAGAGCTGGAAAGGAAGAACCCGGAGTTCATCCATAGAGCCATGAAGTTAGCACAGGAAAACGGTTTCACCACAGCCGCCGTAAACTTCACAGAGACAGGGCTTCCAGTAGATGAAGAATGGGTAGACATCGACGATAAAGGAGTTTCCCGTGTCCTGAACCGGAGCCGGTTCTACCTACATCCCAGCCTCCAAGAAGGTTTCGGACGTGGCCCGGTAGAAGCTCAACGCCACGGAGCGATTCCATTAGCTCTTGACATACCGATTAACCACGAGATACTGGGAGAGGCTGGAGAGTCCTGGGTGTGTATAGAAGAACCTGAGGACGTAATACCTCACCTAGATGTAGGAGTTACAGAAGGTAGACGGGAGAAATGCCGAGAGAACGCGGAGCGCTTCAAATGGAGTAAAACCCGTAGACAGATAGCGGAGGTTCTAGGGCTGAAATGAGCCTGGTAAACAGGTGCCTAGATAACCGGTATGTGGTCTTAATCGGGAGGAAGTGGATTTGGACGGGAGATATTATGACGCGGTATCTAGTTCTTAAACCGGCAAATCACTTCTTGTCGAATCAAGGTGAAGAATATTGAAGTACGACCTAGCGTGCGGGGATAACAAGGCTGGAGAGGAGTGGATAGGTATCGACATCGTAGACGGTGCTGATGTTGACGTGGTGGCTGACCTGCGGCAAGGTGTTCCGTTCGATCACGAGCTGGTAGAAAAGGATTCAGCGGTTCATGTCCGCGTCCGCCATTTCCTGGAGCACATGGATAGAGATGAGGTCGAACAGTTCTTGCTTGATGTACAGAGGCTTTGCAAGCCAGGTGCGTTGCTCGAGGTCATTACGCCTTACTACCTCAGTGATGATGCGGTGGCTGGCGACCACAAAAGTTTTTACAGCGAGAAATCGTTTAAGTGCTACCAAATCAACCACGGTTTCCCGACACCGAAACCCCAGTTTTTAGAGCTGGAGGACGTGGAACTGGTGTGGAGTACACAGAAGTGGGTGCGTTTGATGCGTCTGGTGCTACCTGACATCGTAGCGAAGAACGTGCCGAACGCTGTACAAGACATACGTTTCAAACTCAGAGTTGTGAAAAAGTAAAAGCATCAAGGGGCGGACGGTTTCCCTCACGACCTAGGTACATCGCCTCTTACCTCGCCGACGAAGCGGGGCCCTCGTATCACTAAGTACTAGTCCCTAACATGGTTTACTCAACCCTGCTTAAAAAGTTTTCCAGCGCACTCATCGCAGATAAGAGGGTTCCCCGTCAAATTCCCGCAGCCCTCAGTTAAACACTTCTTTACAGTATCCACGCCAGTAGCCCCTGCACAAGACCATAGTTAATATCGAGAACACATAAAACTCCCTGTATCGCCAATACGTGAATCACGAGAGAATACAGCAAGCCCAGGAAAAACTTGAAGCCTTTCAAAAGCATCAGCCCGTCCTCTGTAAAACCCCTTCATCAACCAGCTCCGACAAAGCAAGGCTCACCACGTGACGCGGATGCTCAACATAATCAACTATAGATCCCTTACCCTTACATCCCTCATCGATAGCCTCTATCACGTCAGCCTTAACCTCCTTGATATGGTCCGACTGCTCCTCGATACCGTGAAGCTCCAAATCCTCGTCCTGCTCCGGTGCCTCGCTTTCATCACTCACCCACGGATGCTCCAGCTCATCACTCACGATTTACCACCCTGGTTATCCAGTTTCTCGTTTAGAATGGTTTTACCTCTTGCGATATTCCTCTTAATAGTTCCTATATCCTCATCCGGCTGTGACGGTCCTCTAGTACCACCGCCCGGAGCCGGATGCCCGAACTTCCTTAACTCCTTGTACTGGTCGTTGATAGTTCTCTGAATCTCTTTCACACCCATATCCCGGAACTTGTCAGCAGCTATTTTCTCACTCATCTCTAATCACTTTTTTAAATTCCTTCAGTTTTTCAGCTGTCCTCGTACCTTTCTCAGTCGCCTTCAACGGAATCTTACGGCCTTTCTTCGGTTTCTTCTCAACGTACCCTTCCTCCTCAAGCCTATCTACAATTTTCACTGTATAAGCATACGGTGTATCTATCCTTTTCCTGACCTCCGAAGCATGAGTATGGTCGCTTCCCAGTCCGTTGAAAGCGATAGCGAGTAAAGCATCGCATTTCTTCTCATTCAAAAAAAAACTTGCGTCACTCATCTATACCAGCCTCGAACATCTCTCCCATCTCGCCGAGAGGGTTCTCCATCAGTTTCTCAATCCTACGCTTCATGTAAAGCAGCGCACCCGCCGCACCGACAATAACACCGAGCACGAAAGTCAGGACCGGGACAGCGAGAAGCAGGTTCACGACTTATTCACGTCCCCCGCAACCTTGCTCTCATAGCGTTTATCCTCTATAGCCGCCTCCGCCTCCAACTCCTGGATGCGTTGACTGAACTTCGAGTCGAAAAAGTTGACTTTCTCGCTGTAATTCACCTGGTCCTCCAAGCTGCCCTCGTACAGAGTTCTCATCACCACGGCGTGAAGCATCGCAAAACTCTCGAAATAAAGCGGTAACTCGATACCGGCGAACGGCCGTAGCTGTATATTCCTGTCTATACTGATGCTGCCATCCCCCATGTTATCCTTAATACGGTGCTCAGGTATCAAAGCGAAACGCGAAAACCAGTCACGGCCCATAAACCTGTCCGTCACCAACCACATAACCTTGTCAAGAATACCGGCGGGGCGTATCCACATCAAACGATGCGGCACCAAACCCTGCGACTTAATCTCCTGGACTTCCTGCTGATTGTAAACACCGTCAGCATAAAGTTTCTGGAGCTCATCCTCATCCGGCTCCTCCAAACTCAGTTTAGTATCGAAATCACCGTCGCCATTCGCCAACGCTTTCAAATGCTTCACCAAGTTATCGTTCTCCTTGAAACGTACATCCCTCCAGACCTCGCCCTCGGTTCTCAGGTCGCGGCGCAGCTTCGACTTATTCTTCTTACCCTGGTCCTTAACCACTTTCACGAACTCCGGCTGTACAATATCGCTTAAATCCTGCTTCTCAAATTCTTCCTCCGTATCCCTGGAACTGTAAGCAATAAAGATTATAGCGCCTATGATAGCGACAGCGATTACAGAAATAACTGCTAGAACAGCCAGCAACGGATTCGCCAATAACATTTGCAGCGGGCCTGATGGTTCCTGCGCCGCCTGTCTCGCGGTCTCGTTCGCCGTCTGCTTCACCGCTTCCTTAGCTGCTTCCTTTCCTGCCTCGCTCGCCGGAGCCGCCATACTATACTTCCTCCCCTTTCAAAGTTTTCTTAGCTTTCTCAAACTCGCCGATGAACACGTACGTCATAACATCCCTCAGCCAGTCACGGGTTTCATCGCTCCTGTGAAGCTCCGATACAACCGCCAGAGTGTTTATAACCACTCCTAGAAGCCCTATCAATACACCGCGTAAAAAGTTGACGCGGCCATCGAAAACTAGCAGTACAGCCAGCACGAAAACCCCTATACCGCCGTAGCCAAGTACGCTGTTCACAAGTTCCCAGGTCCTATCCCTCACAGAACACCACTCTCGATGGTCGCTGCGCCTTCCATACCTGTTAATGATGAAATACTATTTAAAAAACCTTTGAGAAACAAAGCCTTATGTGGCGCTGGTTAGTAAAGAAGACCGTGTTTATCCTCGTTCTCACCCTACCCCTGACATACGGGTTACTGACAGTCTACCTACCTTACCACGAGAACCCGGCCATGTACAACGAGACACGCGACCAAGTATTCCAGTACGTCAACGAGAGCGAACCCGTCACCCTTGACAGCATCGCAGAAAGTAACAACCTCAGCAACTTCCAGGCCAGGTACATCGCCAGCCGCCTCTCCCAGGAAAAAAAGGTAGTTAAATGCCCTGACGGCATAAGACCTCACAACTGCCTTGCTAGCGCGGGACTAAAACAAATATCGCCATAATCATCAATAGCCAGAACGCAATCGTGAAGAACAGCGGCGTGAAATCCTCCTCCTTCTCCACCGTTATACCGTTAAAATTCAATTCGTCGATAGTAGGCTCGTTACCAGTCCCGCTGTAACTCATCAACACTTGAATACGGTAATGCTTCTCCCTCGGCAAATCAATCACGCGCGAACCCACACCATCATCCAGGTCGAAGCTCTGACTGTTCTCAATCGTAGCGAAACCATCATCACTGGTGTAAACCTTCACCGTGATGCTCTGACCATCCGACTTCGGGATGCTCGCCCGGTACGTGAAATCCGATAACTGGACAAGATTATCCTCAGCTACCACCGGCGACGTATACGTGTACGTGCCCTCAGACGCAGCAGTAATCTCCAGCGTACCACTGGAATTAGTGGTGCCGTTGAAACTGGCTCCGGTCACGTTCCAAGGCGGGAAACCCTGAGTAATCAGCTGAGTCTCACTCGTGTAAACCTCAAGGCCGTGGCCGTTAATCGTTATCAAAGCGAAAAATATCGCTGTGAAAAGCAGTACCAGCGACGCTATGAAACGCCCCACGAACTCTGTGTTATCCGTCGGCATCCTATGTAACCGCCTCCTCCAACACTAATACCAGTTTTGCCAACCCCATAATACCGGCTGCGAACACCAGTATCATCTTAACCTCCAGCGAGAACTGCCGGAAATTAAACCATTCAATCGTGAGGTCAGGAATCATCACTCCTAAAGCCAGGAAGAACAGGAACCACGCCACAGCTTTAAGCAGATTGTAAGTATTCATCCTATCCACACCGCCACCACAATCCAGGCAATCAAGCCAGCAACTATCAACGTGAAGAAACCGGCTAAAAGCCTGTTACCGCTTTCAGGGTTTGTAAGCACCGTCACCAACTGCCCGGCCTGGTCGATAGCACCGGTACCGGCAGTAGCGTTCGCATCCGGGTTCGTACCTGTCACATTCGTCGAATCCTGGAGCTGAGTCGTGTTAATCGAACCCTGGCTTAAATCCTCCACCGTCGCCGGAGCCAGAGTCACCGTCAACGAAATAATCAGCAGCGACGCGACAGCCGCAATCGGGAAATAAATCTCACCCATTATTACCGCCTCCGATAGCACCTGCGATATACCTGACTATGAAAGCCAGCACCGCTATACCTGTCGCCACAGCTATGAACGCCGGAGTCACGTAAAACACTATGCACAGCACGTACATAAACGCCCCGACCACCAACGCCAGCTTGTCGTGGTCGAAATACCACAACGGAATCATCGGCAGCAGCACGAAAAACAGGGTCGCCACAAACCCGACCGCGAAAACAGAGGTATTAGAAGCATCCGCCAACGCCTCCTTAGACTCCGTGACAAGGAAACGGATTAAAGCAATCGGCTCCTCCGGTAACGTCTCCTCAACATCGAACTTCCCGACACCGTTCTCCTTACCTAGAGTCGTGTAAGTAGTGTCCCCCGACCTTATCTCACCGTACCAGATGTAATCACCCTCTTTCCACGTATTATTAGGCAGCCACGACTCAGCGACATCGAACTGGTAAGTCGTTCTCGAAGGATTAAGACTTATCTCAGCAGTAAAGTTATCCGGGTCCTCGATGTAAAGCGATTTATTAGCGGAGACCGAGCCCTCGTAACCCAGGTAGAAGCTGAACCTCTGGCTGTAATCCTCCAAGTCGATTACTTCAACCGTGGAGCCCTGCGCCGGTTCCACAGGGAAGAAATAAGGGTTACTTAAGAACCCGTCGCTTACACCGTCACCATCCAGGTCAACGGATTCGTTGAAACTCTTGTTGACATGGGGGCTGTTTTCCGGTGCCTCATCCAACCCGAACACATCTATGACCTCGGAACCGGTCACGTTCTCAATATCCGTTCTTTCCAGCGTCACCGGAACACCGATACTGGTCGCGTTCCACTCAGTCGTGAAAGCACCGGAACCGTTGTAAGTCGCGTTGACGTAACCCGTGTAGTCGCCGTACTCAGGCACCACCATATCCGCCTCACCGTTTAAATCCTGGAACGGGTCAAACCCGAACGTACTCAACACGTAGTTCACCACCTGCTCCAGCAACGACTTTTCCTCTGAATCGCTTGAAACCTGGAAAGACACGAACTCGGTGTAAGCAGTGCCGCCGCTCGAATAATACGCCCCGAGCTCGGTATCGTTCAACGTGTACATCCTGAAATCCAGCGGCAACGTGTAACCTGACTCACCGTTAGGCGTTCTCGTGAACACTTCGTTGTCCTCCGGGTCGGTTATGTTGATGTAAGGAACATCGCCGACGTACCAGCCAGTCGTCCTCGTCGTGGATTTATCGCCGTTGCTTTCAAGTATGACGCGCGCCTCGTAAATCCCGTCCGGCACATGCAGATTATAGAGGTTGAAACTGTTGTTTATATCCTGCGAATAAGTTTCCTGCGACACGTTCTTCCAGTCGTAACGGAAACCTGTTCTGCGGTACTGCAACGTGAAAGTCGCGGAATCGTTGACGCTGTACCTGTAAATCGCTGGAACAGTTGTAGTGGAGACCGGTGAACCCTCGACCGAGAACCAGACCTCTCCAGCAGAATCGTTGTACTCTACTATATCCGACACGTAAGCGTTGACAAGTACGTTGTACGGCGCACCGGTGCCTTGCTCGACCTCGAAGCTGTCGCGCTCCCTTACATCCCGGTCAACACCGTTAATCCTTACCTGCGCCGTTGACTGGCTTTCAACATCTACGACTCTAAACGTCTGCTCCTCGCCGCCAGTCGTAATCGTCTGGGTCTCACCCTCGTTTAAACTGAAGACTTCGATACCGTACCTCGCGCCTCGATGCGGGGCTAGCAAAGTAACCGTGTCACCTGCGACAGTCGTGTTCGGCGTACCCTGGTCGCCGTCACCCGGAACCCCGCCGTCACCACCACCGTCTCCACCGTCCGTATCCTCCGATACCTGAACCGTTTTCGTAACCGTATCCGTCAAGTTACCATCCGACACCCGGAGAGTGATGTCGTAAGTACCGTCGCTTCCATACGTATGGCTCGAAGTCAAGCCGGTTGCATCATAGTTACCGTCCGAAGTCCAATCCCACTCATAACTGGTAATCGCGTTGTTCGGGTCGCTGGAAGGCGACGCATCCACATCCACTGTTAAACCTGAGAACGATACATCGAAATCAGCGTTCGGCGCGAAATTAGTGTCGTTCGTCGCGATGCCGACCGTGTAGATATTCGAGAAAACTGTGGTGTTCAAACGCTGGCTGGTCGAATTGTAGAACGCAAAGAAATCGTACTCGCCGCCTTGACCAGTCGCGTTCACCGTGTAGGTGTAGGTCTGGTTGCCGTCGAGAGCTGTTAAAGAACCATCTATACTGACTGGGTTATCCGTGGTCGGCGAGCCTCCTGTCCGGCAGAAAGGCGTATCTGGGCACGTCTTGATAAGAGACTTGTTAGCCGATTCGTAAACCACTTCTATCGTGTTCGTCACCGTATCGGTGTCGCCGTCCGAGTTCGTGACTCTCAACGTAACATCTTTCAAACCTGTCGAACCGAAGCTGTGGGTCGTGGTCTCTCCGGTGGCGTCGTAAGTACCGTCGCTCTGGAAATCCCATTCGTACAACGTGATGTTACCGGTGCTCGTACCGGCGTTGAACGTCACGGTTTCGTCCTGTCCCGGAGTGTTCGGGTTCCAGAAAAACCCGGCTTCCAAGCCTTCCAAACTGATTATCTCCTGGTTCGTAGCTTCGACGTTACCCTCGGTGTCGGTGGCGTTGAACTCGACTTGGTAATCACCGAACCCGGACAAAGTGAATGACGCGTTATCATCGTTTACAGTCGTCCACGCACCGGATGAGGTCCGGTAACTTAAACGGTCGACACTGGAATCCGCGTCCGTTGCAGTGATTTTCAGCGGTACCGTGTCCTTGAAGTACGTGGTCTGCGAGTTATTCAAGGTGGAGACCGGTGGGTAAGTATCTGCCACGGATTCGTTCAACCACTGCTTCGATGTTCTGCCCGTGTCGTCCGATGCCTCGAGAAGTATAGAGTAATCACCTACTACGATCGTGAAGAAATCTGTCACCGTGTCGCTTACAGAACCGGAGCTGTAGAAATTGGTGGCGGTAGCGTTCTCCTGCCCGTCAAGGTAAGCCGTCAAGTTGACACTTGAAACCACGTCCACAGGGTCGCTTACCTCGTAAATAAGATCCGGTGTATCGCCTTTAACCCAGTTCCCGCTGAGAGGGCTGGACGTATAATTATCTATTGTCGGCGGCTGGTTCTCAATCTTGAACGTGAAATTACTGGAAGCCGTGGACTGCTGGGAAGCGTTGTCGTAAAACTTCATGTTCCACTCAATATTTCTGGTGCCGCTGTAACCACGGCTGAAAACCGCATCACTCCAAGTCTCGGTACCGGCGAAAGTGGTCGAGTTGTAAGCCGTCCATGTCCCGGATTCGTTGGTGTAAAGAGTCGCGTTCACCAGGTCGTAGTCGTCGGTCGCCGTCGCGTTGAAACTGACCGCGCCCTGCCCGAAACTTGCGCCGTCTGCCGGTTCCTGAAGCGTGACCGATGGCGCGTTATCAGGTACAGGCTGCGCCTCCCGTTCTATGCTTTCAACCGTCTGCGCACCGCTGTTGTCGGTCGCGGTGAAGTACACCGTGTAGTTCTGCTGAGTACTGGGTGTGAACAGGTCTGTCACCGTGTCGTTCACCAACGAGGTGCTGTAAGTCGTGTTGACCTCGTTGATTTCCGTTCCGTTCTCGTGGAACGCCTCAACCAGTACCCATTCTACAGTACCGTCGCTGTCGCTTACATCATAACTTGCGTCCACCGGGTTCCCGATTTGTGGTGGGTCGGGTGTGATGCTGAAAGAGTCGATGGAAGGCGGCGAATTAGGATTCAACTGGTTACTAGAAAAAAGATTAGATACCTCGGTAGTTGTCAACTCCTTATTAAAAACCCGTGGCTCATCAACAAAACCATTAAAATCACCGTTGTCATCGCTTCTATCACCTATATGAAGATTAGCTGAACTACTGATAGTTCCCAGCGGAGAACTATCCCGGTTAACCGCCTGCGCAACATCAGAACCGTTGATATAAATCGTTACACCGCTAGGCGAATTAGAGCCGTCATAGGTGAAAACGAAATGCCTCCACTCACCGTCGCCGACATCACCAGTATCCGACCTTACAAGGAAGTCGTCCCCAGACTGGTCACGTATAGCCATCAAAATCTCACCTGTAGTCCCTCCGTTAAAAGTCTCCAATATCCCGTAACCCTCAAAGCTTTCACCATCCGCATTTCTCTTATCGATTACAGATTCTGAGGAGTCGAAACCACTGGATTTCATCCAGAAACTTATCGAAAAACTATCATCTACAGCGAAATCTATATCGTTCGAGTCACTTACCTCGACCTCAGAACCGGAGCTAGAGAAATCATACGACAAACCATCATTCAAATCAACGCCGGCAGCACCGCCTGAAACACCGTCCAAACCGTTTCCATTCCCCGCGTCACAGAAATCAAGAGCAGTCGGATTACTACCGGACTCGTTGAAATGGAAACCACGGAGACAACTAGAGTCCGGCGTGAAATCACCAGCCGACACCAACCCCATCATAGATACGGAAAAGAGAAATAGTATAACTACTTTTACCTTCATCGTTCTGCCTCCGGCACCATACCTGAATACTCGCAGCCATGTCTCTCCAGATTTTCAACAGGCATACCGCACTCCACACAAACTTCCTGAGCCGACACCGTTCCCATCAAACCCAGAACCAAGACAGCCGCGAGCAACAGTTTCTTAATTCGCATCATACCGACCTCCTACAGCACCGCAACGCCCACATTCGTTGTTTTCGATACTCCAGAACCCGCAGTTATTACAGAAATCTCTCTCCTCCTCAATCAGAAAACGGTCTACTCTACCGATAGTAGCATCCAAAATTCTGAAAGTCTTAAACATTAAAACATCTACACCGCTCGAATACTTCCCGACCCAGTACCGAACATTAATTAGCCGCACCGCTCTCCACCTCCACAGAAACCAAGTCCGCGACCGTGAAACCACTGGAACGATAATCCTCGAAACGGATAACAGCCGTCACATCAGCACTCACCGTGAAAGGGTCGAGAGAGTCAACGCTGAAACCGTTTACCCGTGCCGCCAACACACGAGAGTTATCGCCGACAGCCGCACTTTTCACCTTCGACCGTAGCTCATCGACCTGCGAACCCGTGATATTCCCGCCGCCGTAATAATACCTTTCGTTGAACCAGGACCGGAACTCGGGATCACTCGACAAGAAAGTATCAGCCTTCAAAACCTCTAAAACAATTTCCGTCGAACCGATGCTCAGGTTCGACCTGACAACACCGTTACCCAGGTACTCCTCGTTTACAGCCGTGAAATCCAGTACCTCGACTTTCCCGGCCTCGTAGAACTCGTTGCCGAAAGAATCACACGTCCGGTTGACGGTGCCGTTCTCCGTTGTGGTGTTCGTGTAACTGGTGCATACCTGCCTCGTATTTTTCTCAGTCACCAAATCAGTAGCGGAATACGAGAGCGTGATGTCTTCGACGTATGCCGGGCGGTCATTCCACTCAGGCTCGGACAACCACTCAGACTCCGACAACGAAACCGCTGGAACAGATAAAACCAGGGCCGCCAGCAGTACCGCTACAAATTTACTCACGAAAACACACCTCCGAAAACAGGTTGAGGGTCCAGGTAAGAGTTAATCGACTCGTCCTCGTTGATGCACTCGTACTGAGGGCACCACACAATAACATCCGGCTGGAACGTCGTATACCTCGTCACCACTCCGCCGTCCGTATCAACATCTATTTTCGGGTCGGTAAACGGGTAACTGAAGTTCAAGGATTTCTCTTTAACATTCGTACCATCCGACACCGACACGTTGATACGCCACAACCCGGAATCACTTAAAACGCTGTTATTCGAGTTCCCGTCGATGTCGCTCGTATTGTAATCCCAGTAAAGATTATCGCCGATACTCCTGTCATAACTCCCGTTCGTCACCGTGAAACCGTCGTGCACATTCCTGAAAGACAGGTTAGCTGAATGATACTGGTTGTCAGGGTCGTCCACATTTACACGGATAGCGTTGCTCGAAGCACCGAACGGGACGTTCTCCGGCGCGACATAACCCTGTGAAGCCGTGAAAACCTCGACCGTTAAATTCGGCGCCACGTTCGTAGCCGTACCCGACGTCTCAACAGTATAGCTTTTCGTAGTCCTCACCGGGTTCCCGGCCTCAGCCTTATCCATTATCTCGAAATGGAAGCTGTACGTCGTGCCTTGCTCGCTCAAGAAGAAACTGTTACCCGTCGGGAAAACAAAAGTATCGTTCCCACCCGTCCTGAAAACAGACAGTAAACGGTCGCTCACATCATCGTATATAGACCTGAAAGCACCGTAATCACTTCCCGTGCTGTACGTGTAAAGCTCGGTACCGTTAGAAGTTACCAACGTCACGTTCATAGGGTCGAGCTCATCATCCTGGAAAGTCGTAAGATTAATGTTCGAGTTCGGCGTCACACCTGTCAACGTGCGCGGCTGGTTCACCGCCTGGTCGTTCACCGTTACCTGTCTATCAGCAGGCAGGTTATTCCCTAAATCCACTGAGAAAAACAGGGAGTCGCTGTAAGCCACCGGCGAACCCGACTCCACCCATTTAATCCGGTACTCGTTGTAATCCTCCGGCGCCGTAATCTGCTCATAGGCTTCAAAAGTAACGGATTCAGGGCCGTTCTCATAAACAGTGAACGTCGCAGTACCGTCGCCACCACCCAGGGAAATCACGTTGGAAATCTCCACGGTCTTACCGTCAAGGTTGAACTGGTAGCCCTCATCATCGTTTTCAAGACCGCCTTCATCCACTTTGTAACTGATAGTGTTGGAATCCACCACCGAGTTAAGGTAGATGCTGTGGCTGTTACCGTCAATCGTGAAGTTGTAGAACTCGCCGTCGCTTATCTGCTGGCTCGCATCATCCTGAGTAACCTCCTTCACCATGAAATAGAAATCGTTCTGAAGCTGCGAGAAACCTGGCTGCCTGGAAACATAATTTACACCGTTGACCTCAAAAGTCACTTCGTTGTTATCAGCGTCTATGCCACCATCAAAAACGTCAAACGTCTGCTCCTCACCAGCCGCAGTAATAGTATTAGAATCCTGCTCGTTCAACGAGAAACTGTCAGAAACCTGCCAAAAAACATTATTATCCGGGCCCATCTCTCCTGTGAAATCAGTTGTCGCAGTATCGGAGAAAGAAGTCGAAGACGAATCCTTGTACTGGAGAACCGCGTCACCACCGCCTGAAGGCGCATTATCGACATCGCCTTCAAACCAGAACGGTTTCCCATCCGTATCAGCATCAGTGTTTCCTAGCTCTCCGAACTGGTTGCCCTGGCACTGGTCAACAGGCTGTAAAAGGCAGAGGTCGGAATCAGAAACCGCTGAAACCGTAGCCGATATTAAAACAACTGTCGCCGCGACCACCAAAAACTTTCCAGCAACAGATTCCCGGAGCCAGCTCACATTTAAACAGTAATAACGAACCGCCGGTTTTTAACTCTATGGTAAATCCTCCTTATCCACCAACTTCATAGGACGCTCCAACTCCTCAACCCAGCCCATCAAGTTGCCGTGACAGTCCAACCACTTACTGCTCACAGAGAGTTCATCCGTGATACTTCTCTCTCTCGCATCACCCGGTGCGTCTCTACCAGCTTCCTCGTCTAAAACGCTTTCATCGTCCTGCTTAGTAGTACCTTTTTCCTCTTGTATCTCCTTCATAAGCAGGTACTGGAGCGCACCCATCACAATCTCCCGGTCCTCACCGTACATCTTAACACGCTCCCACTCACTCCAGTTCTCCTTACGCCACAAAATATCATCCAGCTCCCGTTGAATATCTGACTCCTCCATCCTCGCATCGCTTGACAACGGGCCGCGCATACTAGCCTCGAGCTCCCCGTTCACCCCGCCCGACAAATCCAGCTTCAAACGCACATTACCATCACCATCGACACTGTGGAAGCGTTCAGGGCTGACATCGACACCGGCTTTACGAGCCGCAATCACCAGTGGATGGTCCTCGATACTGACATCCTGCCCGATAACCCGTGCCTCCACCACAACACCATCCTCGAAACGCAGGTTTAACTCATCCTCCAGGAACTCGCGGCAACGCACAACATCCCGAAGCGCCTCCTCCTTCACATAAGTAGCCGACAAACCCTGCTCATCGCCACGCCTATACACCACCACCTTGTCACCAGATAAACGGAAATGGAACCTATCCCAGTCACCAAAATACTCACCCGAATCCTCATCATAACCCAGGAAATCAAACGTGCCCAGTAACGATTCCCGGTCACGCTCCATAAGTAAAGACTCATCCGAAAGATAGAACTCCACCCCAAGGTCGTGAACATTCGACTTCACTGTGCTTACATCATCAACACCGTTTCCAGTGTTTCCGACACCCCCCTCCAATTCTGTGACGGCTTGGCCCGGCCTCGTCTTCTTATACACGAAAGGCGTTGCGCCGCGCTCCACACGGAGAAAACCGGCGGATTCCAGTCTCTCCACCGCACCTTTAACACCTTTCTTGCTTAAACCGTTCTCATCCGCTATACCCTTGTAAGAACGGCTTAACAACCCGGAACTCATTTCATCGTAGAACCAGGACAACAGTTGTAAGTCAGAAGCCTTGACCCCAGGGGTGTTTCCAGTAACCGTTTCCGCGTCTTTCATTCTTTTACCTTTGAACGATTACCTTCCTCTGTATAAAAAAACTTTCTAAAGACGATATACCTTCTTTATTCCGCATCCTCGATTCTTTGTTTAAAGTCTTCCAGTTCTTCTCGGCGTGCCTTCGCATCGTTCAACGATACCTGGTCAAGGCCGGTGGTGTCCTCGACCTTCTCTCTCCAGTACTCGATGCGTTCATCCAGCCGCTTTAGAATCTCTTTTTCTTTGTCTATCCGTCCTTTCTCTATTCCTTTGACACGCCATTCTGAGGCATATCGGCGAGCGTCTTCCCGCCTCACAAGTTCCCACCTGTTTAGTTCATCAGGCTCCCATCCTTCGGGTTTATCGTATTGCTGTGCTACCCTCTTTTTCTTCTCATAATATCTGTCGGATGCTCTTGTGTCGTGGAATAGATGAAATCCATCGTTATCTGTCTCGACAAGCAAGGCAACGGTCTCCAGTTCGTTGTGTTCGTCACAGCCGTCAGTCATTTTCTTCTTGTCACCTTGTAAGCTCTTTCAACCTGAAAAGTTTCCCCACATTCAGGGCATACATACTTCTGCATAGGGCCCTGGTCAAAAGTTTCACCAGTATCGACAAGACGTTCACCGCAGTCAAGACAAGAACGGCCTCTCCGGTAATCAACATCAGTCATTCCTGTTTCGCCACCTCTTGAACTAGAGAGAACTCGTTTACCTCACCACAGCTAGAACAAATTACCTTCAACCAATCCACACCATAACTTACCGGAGAGGTATTCACATTCAAGTCGTTACTACAACTCTTACATAGAATAGCCGAAACACCGTCCGTGTTCATTCCGTGCCGTCACCCACCTTGACTGGTGCTTGTCCGGGCGACTCAAGGTCGCCACTTTCACGACGTTTCTCCAAAATTCTCGTGTAAACCTTATCCTGAGTTTCCGACTTGAAATACTTGACACGGCAGTTCCTATTCCTGCATCTATAACCTTCATCATCTTGGGATTGACCAGCTCCTTTGCCGCAGTTCGGGCAAGGGTTTATCTCCTTCCTAACTATCGAAAGAGCCTTACTGCACTCCCAGCAAAGAACAGGTCGATGAACACCTATCTCCACCGACCTTTTACCGCAACAAGCACAGTCATTATTATCCCGGTGTTCGTGTAGTTCTCCGCACTCCGGACACTTCTCAGAATCACCGGATTCAACACTGTTGGTCACGGTGCATCACCTTCACTTTCGTAAGTTTTCAGAAAAATATAGTCCTGGCCTAGAAAGCAGCCTTTGAACCATATACCAAGAACTATGATTAGGTAGACCGGACTCCAAAATATTCTTTC
Organism: uncultured archaeon; assembly: GCA_964512895.1. Classification (GTDB taxonomy): domain Archaea; phylum Nanohalarchaeota; class Nanosalinia; order Nanosalinales; family Nanosalinaceae; genus JBDGRD01. The sequence goes on along the minus strand of CAZEKI010000010.1, from coordinate 1,014 downwards.
GTACCTCTCCATTCCTGTCCACAACCCGTAGCTACTGGTATATTCACGGCCAATAGGGATTTGGTACCAAGAATCGCTTTCCTGAGCTTTTCTAATCCAGCTCTTACTCACGAACTACCACCTTCGCTGGAACTACCAGAACCACTACTTAGTGGCTGGTCGAACACCTCTCTTACTTCCGATAATTCCATGCCGAAGAACTGTTTACAGAAATCGCTTAAAGCATCGATATAACCGTCGCCGTACTGCTTCGTCAGGTCGCCGCTTGGACTCCACTGCTTTAAAGCGAACTCCGACATCTCGAATATTTGCTTCTGAATCCGCGACTCGGTGAACAACGGCTCCTTGTCGCAATCTTCGTATTTCTCGCCGTCTGGCCGGTTAACACGGAACTCAGTATAGCCGTGTCTTTTCCCTTCTACAAGCCAGGCGTCCGGTTGTATTTGTTCCGTGTCAGCGAATAGTTCTCCCTCACTTCCAGCGTGGCCACCCTCATCATCCACCGCGTTCTCTCGCCGGAGCTTCTTCACTACTTCACGCGCCGATAAACCACGGTACTCGGGCTTGATAGCTTCTTCAGGAATTGGCGGCTCCCCACACCTACCTTCGTTTTTGTGTTCTTCGCAGTATTCCAAATCACCTACCTCTTTATGGCAATTTGGTTTGTTACATTTAACATAAGAGGAGCTTTCGCCTCCGCAGTTGATTAACCGTATAACCGGCTTCTCAATTATAGAATTATTCTCTATCGAGTTCTCCCCGGCGTACTCTATAAGGTTATGTTCCAAGAAGTTTCTGGCGCATTCTTCTTTTATCTCCGGGTCGGGTTCATCTATCTCTAGCTCGACCACAGCAACCGCCTTCAAATGGTTATCGGGCTCCAAGTTTCCAGAGTTCAAGAAACATCACCTATCCGTTCCTCGTACTCCATAACTATCGACTCCTTCACAAGCAGCGCCTCCTCATCCCTGGTTAAATTCTCGTCCATCCTCCACTCCCAACGCCTCAACGTCT
>CAZEKI010000009.1:15415-18337 GCA_964512895.1 uncultured archaeon | reverse complement strand
TATTCAGGCCCGCCAAAAGACTTCTGCAGCGCTGCAAGATTTCAGGCACCTTTGAATCCGTCCGGAAAAGGCTGAAAGCAGCCGCGGCAGGGTACAAGAAGGCGGAGAAGAACTTCAAGTCTTCTATCCCACACAAACTGGAACAGGCGATGGCAAGCGCCGGACAGGCACCCATCATGCTTGTCGGGAAGCAGCCGCCTGCAAAGGAGAAAGTGCCCGACACGCTTGAAGAGATGTTTGTAGAGAAGGAGATGCTGGAAGAAGAATACATAGAGATGGCCCGGGAAATATACGACTTCGGCGACATGGGCGAGAAAGAGCCGGAGAACGTAACAGGAGAAGCCGTCGAGGAACACCTGGAAAAGGCCGATGATTTCATCAGAAGGATGCACGAACTTGTATCACAGCTCGGCGCCAGAAAGAAGGTTAAAGGCATAATAGATGACTACAAGAAGTTCCTGAAGGCCAACGTCGCAGCGCTCAGGTCGCAGGGCGTCGAACCTCCGGAGGACAAGGAAGAGCTCCCGGCAGCTGTCGAAGAACACCTGGAACTCGGGGAAGAACACCAGGAGATGTTCGACCGCTGGGAAGACGTCGTAGAAAAGATAAAAGAAAAGGAGCTTAACGAGGTCAATGACAAAGAACTCTACGAGCTCAAGAACGACACCAGAGAGTTCGTCTCACAGGTCGGAAAAGACCTTCAGCAGATGAAAGAGGACGAAGCCGAAGAGATGGCGCCCGACATGGACGCATCATCCATCTCGAAAGCCGCCGGAACCGAGGAAGTAGTTCCTAACCTGCAGGAAAAGGCCGAAAGAGAAGCAGAAGAAGAGATGGACGAAGAGGAAGACGAAGAAGAGGAACTGGACGACGTAAAGGAGTAGGCTTAACGCTCGTCCTGCATGTCTTTAATCTTCTTCATCCGGAACGTCTCCTCCCGCTCGCTTTCTTCAAGCACCTGTTGAACAGTGTCTAGAGCGTTGCTCATCTCGGGAATGACTTTGTGCTCCAGCGCGTTGACACGTCTCTTGGTCTTCTCTATCTCGTCGAGAAGTCGGAGCAGCTTGGTCTGTGTCTCCGCAGCGTCTATTATGTGCTCCAGCAGTTCTTCGTGCTTGTCGGCGGTAGAGTCAATTCTCGACGTGGAAGACGTGATACCGTATTCACGGTCGAGTATGTGCTTCTGGATATCTTTCTCTGACTCTATCTCGGGAACCACAACGCCCATGATGTTTTCCGCAGAACTTGAGACCTCTGGCTCCTCAGTCGCGGATAATGCGTTTGCCCGGAGAGTATCCTCGCCGTCGTAAATCTTGGCGAGAAGCATCTTCAGCCTTGCCTGAGAATAGGTGTCGGCGAGCTCCTGGTTGACGTCCCGGGCTTCCCCCACTACTTCCATGAACTCATGGATGAGACCGTCACGCTTCTTCTCCAGGATGTCATGACCATTCTCCGCAAGTTCGATGCGTTCCTTCAGACGGAGTTCCTCGCTCCTCGTGGGTTTTACGTCCTGGGCCATCCTACCACCTACTCTTCTTCACCGGCTTCTTCCTCGCCCGATGTTTCAAGGTATTTCTCCCTGAGTTCAGGGTCGATACGGATAAGTTCGTCCTCAGGTAGAATCGAGAGCAGATCCCAGGCAAGGTCGAGCGAGTCCTCGATGCTTCGGTTCTCGCGCTCTCCCTGCTGGACAAACCGTTTCTCGAACTGCCGTGTGAAGTCGAGTACTCGTTCATCTTTATCGCTGAGCGCGTCCTCTCCGACTATCGCGACCAAATCCCTGAGCGACTGTCCTTCTGCGTAAAGCGCGTAGAGCTGGTCGGAGACGTCGGCGTGGTCTTCACGCGTAAATCCTTCCCCGATACCGTTATCCATCAGTCGGGAAAGCGAGGGAAGCACGTTGATAGGTGGTCGCACGCCCTTGTTGTCGAGGTCTCTGCCGATGACTATCTGGCCTTCTGTGATGTACCCTGTCAGGTCGGGAATCGGGTGTGTGATGTCGTCGTTAGGCATCGTCAGAATCGGAATCTGTGTAACCGAGCCCTCGCGACCGTCGATGATGCCTGCGCGCTCGTAGAGTTCGGCGAGGTCGGTATACATGTATCCCGGGTATCCCCTGCGTCCCGGTACCTCTTCCCTCGCCGCGGATACTTCTCTGAGCGCGTTACAGTAGTTGGTCATGTCGGTCATGATGACCAGAACCTCCATGCCCTTGTCGTACGCAAGGTACTCCGCTGTCGTCAGCGCAAGTCGTGGCGTAATCAGTCGCTCCGGCGCAGGGTCGCTTGCCTTGTTGAGGAAGACCACAGAACGTTCAAGCGCTCCGGTGTCCCGGAACTCCTCGATGAAGTCCTGGGTTTCTTCCTCCGTGATACCCATGCCCGCGAAGACTACAGCGAACTCTTCGTCCTCGCCCTTAACGTCTGCCTGCCGGGCGATTTGCATAGCTATCTCGTTGTGCGGCAGTCCAGAGCCCGAGAAAATCGGGAGCTTCTGGCCACGGACCAGCGTGTTCATAGTGTCGATTGTCGAAATCCCGGTCTGGATGAAGTCCTCCGGCAGCTCACGGGAGTAAGGATTGATTGCTTCCCCCACGATGTCCCGTTCCTCTTCAGGAATGATTTCAGGCCCCGAGTCAATCGGGTTGCCAGTGCCGTCAAGGATGCGTCCGAGCAAGTCGTCGGTGACAGGCATCTTGACGTTCTGGTCCAGGAAACGGACATGTGCGTCCTGTCCGATTCCCTGGGTCTCCTCGTAGACCTGGATGACAACAACGTCTTTAGAGGTTTCAAGCACTTCTCCTCTCTTGACCTCGCCGTCCGGAGTCTCGATTTCAACGATGTCTCCATAGGCGATGTCCTCCGTCTTCTCGACGAATACGAGAGGTCCTTTGACCTGGTTGATTGTTTGGTACTCTTGTCT
>CAZEKI010000009.1:0-15405 GCA_964512895.1 uncultured archaeon | reverse complement strand
CTCTATTCCTTCACGACCTCTTCAAATTCCTCGTGCATCTGCTCGCGGATTTCTTCTTCGAGGTCCTGGTAGTCTTCGGTGATTTTAATCTCGCTTATCCTGTTCCTTGAGCTGACAGAGATGATGTCTTCGACCATCGCTCCTTCTTCAAGCGCATTCTGCGCGCCCTCTCCCCAGTCAAGCACCAGGTTCAGCAAGTCGTAGGTTTTCTGCGGGCTACAGTACTGGTCAACGTCGTGGAACGCGTTCTGCTGGAGGAAGAACTGCTTGATCATCGTCGCGATTTCAAGCGTAAGTCTCTCGCGGTCAGGCAGTGCGTCCTTTCCGACCAGCTGTACTGTCTCCTGTAGCTCGGAGTCCTCCTGGAGGATGTCTCTCGCTTCTTGAATCTTCTCGCTCCAGTCGTCTCCGGTCTGTTCTTCGAAGTGGTCTGAGAGCATGTCGAAGTAGCCGGAGTAAGAGTCATCCCATGAAATAGATGGGAAGTGTCTGCGCTCCGCCAGGTCCTTGTCGAGCGCCCAGAAGTTTTTCACAACGCGGAGCGTGTTCTGGGTAACCGGCTCCGAGAAGTCTCCTCCTGGCGGCGATACCGCGCCGATGATGGAGACGCTTCCCGGGTCCTCGAGTCCAAGAGGTTCGACCCGGCCTGCACGTTCGTAGAACTCTGCAAGTCTTGACGCAAGATATGCCGGATAGCCTCTCTCGCCAGGCATCTCTTCCAGTCGAGCGGAAACTTCACGCATGGCTTCCGCCCACCGGGATGTCGAGTCTGCCATCAGTGCGACGTCGAGTCCCATGTCGCGGAAGTACTCTGCGATAGTCACTCCCGTGTAAATCGATGCCTCTCTCGCTGCTACAGGCATGTTCGACGTGTTCGCGATAAGCACTGTTCTGTTTATGATTTTGTCGCCTGTCTGCGGGTCCTCGAGTTCCGGGAACTCTTCAAGCACCTCTGTCATCTCGTTTCCACGTTCTCCGCATCCGATGTAGACGATGATGTCGGCGTCGGAGAACTTCGCAAGCGACTGCTGTGTAACCGTTTTACCTGTTCCGAATCCACCAGGTACTGCTGCTGTTCCTCCCTTCGCAATCGGGAACAGTCCGTCGAGGACTCTCTGTCCGGTGACAAGCGGAATCTCGGGTCGCAGGTCTTCTGCAGCCGGCCTTTCCTCTCTGATAGGCCATTCCTGCCGCATCGAGATTTCTTCGTCCGCGACTACCGCTACTGTTTCTTCAACCGTGTGTTCACCTTCGTTGATTTCCTCGACTTCGCCGCCTTCTGCACGTGGCGGCATAAGCACCTTGTGCTCGCCGTACTGTACCTCAACGGTTCCGAGCACGTCGCCGGGCTCGACTTCGTCGCCTTCTTCTACCGCGGGTTCGAAGTCGTACTTTTTCTCGGGGTCGATTCCGGGTGCGTCTTCACCTCTCTCGATGAAGTCGCCTGACTGCTCCTGGAGGTCGGGTAGAGGCCGCTGGAGGCCGTCGTAAATCGAGCCCAGCAGTCCCGGTCCGAGTTCGACTGAAAGGGGTTGCTCGGTGTTTTCTACCGGCTCACCCGGTTTGACTCCAGTGGTGTCCTCGTACACCTGGATGTAGCTTTTGTCTCCTTCGATTTGGATAACTTCTCCCATCAGACCCTCGTCGCCGACGCGTACAACGTCGTACATCTGGGGGTCCATGCCGGTCGCGACAACGACCGGGCCTGTTACCTTGTAGATTTCGCCATCTGACATTTTTGATTTCACCTTTGATAGTATCTGTTTACGTTATGTCTGCTCCGATAACTTTCCTGATTTTCTCGTTAAGTCGCTCGGACTCGGCTTCTTCTGATAGGCTGACGACCACCGGGTCAACAGATTCGTCCACCTGCTCCCTTATCCTCTTCGGAAGCTCCTGCAGGTCGCTTTCCTCTACTATGACTATGCCGAGGTCGTCCCTCTGTAGCAGTTCCTGGAGTTTCTGCTGGTAGTTCTCCTTGCCGAAAGTCTTCTGCACCCCTGCGAGCCGGAAGCCGAGCGTGAACTCCTCGTCTCCTATCACCGCTATATGTTTCTTCTTTTCGTCGTCGACCATCCTGTTACACCTCAGCTGTAGACCAGGTTCCGTCTTATCGTCTCCCGGTTTTGGATACCCGTCTCCTTTGCACGTATCAGCATCCTCAGGTTCTTGACCTCGATAATCTTGGCTATCACATATCCGAGGATAGACGTGGTTCCCAGCGGCTCGACGTGTAGCATCGTGAGAGCGCCTTCAAGTCTCTGGGCATCCATCGCGTGCTCTATGTCCTCAAGCAGACCGTCTTCGATATCTCCGGCCTTCCCAGAGTTTCTGACTGTCTCCATCGCCTCGTCAAAGTCGTCCGCGTTAACAACCTGTTCTACCAGCTCCGAACCGTTTCTGACAGCCAGATACTCCCGTATCTCATCCGGTTCAAAGTCATACTTCTTGAGCCGGAGCGCAGTCCGGAGGTTCTCATTCTCAAGCTCTTCCCTGATGAAACGGCTGAATCGTGGGCTATCAACCTTTTCCGCCAGCATGCTCAGCTCGTCGTAGTATGCCTGGTCGAGAGCTCGCTCTATCTCTGGAAGGTCTTCCCTGTCTTCCAGGTAGTTCTGGTAGTTTATCTCAGAGTCGGCAAAGTTTATCTCCTCAAGTATCTGGTCGAACTCCATGTCTGAAAGCCGCTCCAGTTCGTCGAACGTCAGACTTCCGACTGGTATGAGGAGGTCTTCTATGTCGTTCTGGCCCTCGCCGCTCCTCTTCCACCGGAGCAGCCGCTTCAGGCTCATTATGTCGTACTTCCTCAGGTAGGCCTTGATGACCTTTTCAAGAGGTTCCGGCGATATCTGGCACATGTGAGTGAATACCCTGGAGAGATTCCTGTTGAGCGCGAGCTCAACCAGCTCAACTCCGTCGTGCCGCGCACCCAGCTCGTCTATATCCTCACGGTACTCTCCTTCTTCAAGATACCTCGCTATCTCGTTGGGCTGCATCTTGAGCAGCTTCTCGTAGTCCTGGCTGTCGAGCAGCTTGGCGCGCTTCGCGCTTATCCTGGCGTACATGTAGGGGTATTCGCTCATGTTATCAGCCGAATAATCTGTCCGCTACCTCCTGGCGGTACTCTTCACGGTACTGTTCGATGATTTTATCGAAGCTGAAGTCCTGGCGCCTCTCACCGTCTTCAGACACGACTATGATGCCTTCGACATCGTCTTCCTCGAAGTCGTGTCCCTGGTCGTCGACAGCATCTTCAAACTCGGAGCCGCCGATGACCTTGCCGACTTCGAAGCCGACCTGGTCGAGGCAGCTCTCGACGTAGCTTTCACGTTCCTCGTCCTCAAGGTCAACGAGTTCCTGCTTGAAACGCGAAAATACTTCGTCCAGCTTCTCCTGTTTTGCCTCTAGTTTTTCTTCCTTTGCCTTCATCCTCGCATTCGAAAGAGCCTTTCTCCGGATGGATTCTTTCTTTTCCTCAATCTCTTGCTCTGCCTGTTCTCTTATCTTCTCGGCCTCCTGTTCTGCCTCGGAGACTATCTGCTCTCTCTCCTTCTTCGCTTCTTCGACTATCTCGTCTGCTTTTTCCTCTGCTTCTGCAAGGATGTCGGATTTGACCTGTTCGAGTCCCATAGTATTCTTTTGTCACCTCTTTTCTGGAATAAATGAATGAAAGTGGGGAGGCAAGCCTCCCACGGGTTTAGATAAAGCCTGTGGCGATCAGCGCAACTACCAGGCCGAAGATGACTGCTGTCTCCGGGATAACTGTCAGGATGAGTGCCTGCCCGAAGAGGCTGTCATCTTCCGCGATTGCTCCTACACCGGCTGCGCCTACCTTTGCCTGGGCGTAACCGGTTGCAAGCGCGGAAAGACCGATGGCCAGTCCTGCGCCGATTGCTGCCATTCCTTCTACTGCCATTCAAAAATCACCTTGTGATTTTCTTGTGTCATTTGTTGATTTTCACCTCAAGTATTATCTTTTAGACCCGAAAGGAGAGTATCTTACACCGCCCCCCTCAAAGAACTTCGTGAACAGCTCCACGTAGTGAAGCCTGATTCCCTGAAGGAAGCCTTCCATGATTTTTATGAACGTGTTGAACGTATGTCCGACCAGCAGTACCGTGAAACCCAGGGCGAAGCCGGCTAGACCTCCCATCTGGAAAAGCGGTGCCGCCATCGCGTTGACGACGCCTGCCAGGGCGACCGCAGCCACCGCCACACCGAATATCCTGAGGTACGACAGCACGTTCGAGAGCAGCGACGGTATCTCCACCACGCCCTCTATCCCTTCGCCTACGTAGAGCAGGACTATCGAGAGTACAAGCACCGGCACCCCTGCTGTCGCCCCGAAAAAGTACCAGAGCGCAGCGCCGAGTTCAAGCACAAGCCAGCTACCTTTCTCCAGGAAGGCCTCTCTAAGGCCGTGAACCACGTATTCGTTGTAGAAGCCCAGAAGGTACCCCAGGTTCACGTGTAAGATGCCGAAAAGAGCCGCGACCTCAAAGACAGCTCCCAGGTGCTCGGCACGGTGGAAAAGTATGGGTATCTGCTCGAAGAGATGTATGCCGGTTACGTGTGCCAGCTCCGAGTGCGAGCCGAAAATCACGTATCCAAAGGCGTCGCCGAACGCCAGCCCGAATATTATAGTGGCGACAGATGCATACATCAGCGACTTGAAAATATTCTTTATCTCCGGGAACATCCTGTAGCCTGCATAGAAAACCAGTAGAGTTGTCAGACCGTATCCTGCGTCCCCTATCATAAATCCGAACATAGCCGGGAAAGTCAGGAATATCACAAAGGACGGGTCGAGTTCGTTGTATCTTGGCATCGCTATAAGGTCGGTCAGCGACTCGAACGGCTGGACCAGCCTAGAGTTCTCGTGCTTCACCGGCGGTTCCTCGCCTTCCTCTCGCTGTACGTGTATCTTGCCATCCGTGACATCTATAAGCTCCTCTTCTACCTCCTCGTATCTCCTTGTGGGAATCCAGCCCTGGGCGATAAACGTACTGTCGGTCGTCGCGAAGCTGAGAGGTGCCTGGGCCTTCTCAACTTTTTCAGTCAGGAACTCCTCCGCCTGCTCAAGCCTTGAACGCCATTCCCTAGCTATCTCCTGTCTTTCCTGTCTTACCTCTTCTTTCTCGGCTTCAAGGCTTTCCTTCTCCGATTCAAGCCTTTCTATTATATCCTCGACTTCTCCGCTGTACTCCACATCAACTAACTCTATTTCTCTGGCTCCAATTTCACGTAGAGCCGACTGGATCTCATCCGACTTCTCGGTGTGGTAGAAGAGTACGGTCGCGGACTCGGCCGGGAAAACCTGGTATCTATCCGTATCGACCTCCTGTTCGAAGGCCTCGATGTCGAACTCGCCAGCGTAGACATCAAGTGTCTCGGAGGCCTCCAGCTCCTGGTACTCCAGCTCGATACCGGCAAACTTCTCAAGAGTATCGATGTCCTCATTTATCTGCGATATCCTGACTCCTATCTCGTCCTCTCTGTCCTCGACCCTCTCCAGCTGGTCTCTCACATCCTCCAGGCTGTCCTGGAGTTCGTTCAGGTAGAACTCCTTTTCCTCGGCTTCTTCGACCTCCGGAAGCTTTGATAGGAGCGCACGCACATCGACTAGCATCTGGGAGAGTTCCTCTCCTTCTTCAAATGATTCGCCGGTCTCCAGTTCGCCTTCGTAGTCTTCTATATGGAGAAGGTTGAGGTCGTACAGTGTATCGATAACACTCTGCAGAAGGTGCTTGGGCCCAGTTACGGATATCTTGGTCATGTCTGCCGGCTTGATAACATCTCACCCCGTGAACTGGTCGTCAAACTTATCCCTGAGAAAATCAACGGCATCAGAAAGATTCTCAGATGCGTTCTCGGCTATCTTTTCGGCCTCTTCTTCTCCTTCCTCTGTTATCTCTTCTCGTTCGTCATCTATCCTGTCGCGGAACTTTTCCAGCTTCTCATTCTTCTTCTCATATTCCTCTTTCTCAGCCTCCGACACAATCCTGTCGGCCTCAGTTCTTGCTTCATCGAGTATTTCCTGCCTCTTCTCTTCAGCATCTTCGATTATAGAATCCGCATCTTTTTCGGCCTTCTTCACTTCTTGGACAACGTTAGCCACTTCTTCTCACCGTTATTACGGGCTAAACTGAAGAAACTTATAAAGTCTGTGAAGCCGTCAAAATGGTGCTTCCTTTAAAAACATTTCGCCTTTCAATTGCGGGTATGGAAGAACGCGGCTACAGAATCTTCGCACCGGATGAAGACGAGCCTGACAAGGATTCGGAGGTGTTCTTCAACGAGAAGATGCTACATAACCGTGACCTTTCCGAGATCGCTGCCAGAGTCTTCCGGGGAAAAATCGACGCCGACGAGTTCAGGGCGTGCGACCCTCTCGCCGGCTCAGGTATACGCGGTTACAGGTACTCGGATACTGCCGACAAGCTTGTGATTAACGACGCCAATCCTTCCGCGGTCGAAAACATAGAACGCGGGCTCGACGCCAACGATATCGACGCCGAGGTCGAGAACCAGGACGCAAACGTTCTGCTATCACATTACAGAAACTTCTTCCACCTGATAGACGTGGATCCGTTCGGCCCTTTCACACCCTACCTTGACTCAGCAGCGAGAGCTGCGAACCACCAGAGCTTCGTCGGTTTTACAGCGACGGATAACGCCGCGCCCTCGGGCTCCTACCCAGAGGTCTGCAGACGGCGTTACGCCTCCCGGCCGCTCAAGAACAGCTTCATGCACGAGACAGCGCTCCGTATCTATATCAAGACAGTTTTCGAGGCATTCGCCCGGTACGACAAATGCTTCGATCCCAAAATCTGCTTCCAGGAACGGCACTACGCGAGGGTCATGGGCCGGGTAACAGAGTCAAAGAGAAGAACCAACCGCTCTCTCGATAACATAGGCTACCTGAGCTTCTGCCCAGAATGCAGATGGCGGAAGTTTGAGCGCGAGGAAGAATGCCCAGAATGCGGCAGCGAGACGAACATCGCTGGACCTCTCTGGACGGGCAAGTTCGCCGACCGCAGGTTCACTAAAGAGATGCTAAATGAAACGCCGGAAGAATGGCAGGAATCGCGCGAGCTTTTGGAGTTAGTACATGGAGAGGCAGAGATTCTTACTCCGTTCTACGACCTCCACGAGCTTTGCTCTGTGCTCGGAGTCCAGGTGCCGAAACGCGACGAAGTGATAGACGCGATACGGGAGAAGGGCTACCCGGTCGCGAGAACACATTTCAGCCCGAACGGTTTCAGAACCGATGCGCCGATAGAAGATATCAAACAGCTGGTTCGCGAGCAATCGGGGTAGAAGTTTCCCAGTACTCGAGCCCCTCGTTTAATATCTGGGCCGCGGCATCCGGGTCTCCGTCGGTCCCGGTGTCTCTACGCTCCCGGTACTCATCGATTAAAAGCTCTGTCATGTTTCTGACGTTCTCGCCGTATTCATACAGCACATGTCCTGTGTAGTAGTTGTCTATCTCTTCAAGAGATTCTTCCAGTTCCAGATTATGGCCGTCTGCAGGAAGCTCATCAAGGGCGCCATAACGGAAAAGACTCCAGAACTGGGCCTGTGCCTCAAGTATATCGTCTCTCACATCAGGCTCATGTCTCGAAAAGACAGGCTCTATAAACTCGAGAGCAGGGTCTCCTCTTATCCGTTCCCAGTTATCCTCAACGTACTCGTCCACCTCAGACATAACCCCGTAGTTAGGACCTGTCCGAACCACCGCATCACGGAGATTTTCCTTCATCTCTGCATATTCTTCAGGAGACATCTTATCGGACTGCTCGGACTCCTGGACGTTTGAATGCAGCCGTTCAACCTCCTCGATGCGGTCCTGTTTCTTCCTGTATATGCTGTAAAGACTCTCCAGAATCTCCATGTCCTCGACAAGCGAGGCCGCCATCCTCTTGAGGCTGCAGGTGGAGAGGTAACCATCGTCGACGTAGGCGTCTACGAAGTCATTATCCCTGTCAAAAAGCTGGAGCGCGGCACTTGTCGCCTCTTCCTCGAACCGCTGGACAGAATCCATGAAGCCTCCTTGTGGTCGGCCAAGGTAACGGTTAAGCTGCTCGGCGTGTATCATCTCGTGCTCCGATATTATGACAGCCTCCTTCGGGTCCTCCTCGATACCGATCGAAGTCCTGGCAGAAATGAATGCGGTGTCAGCATCGCTACTGTACATGCCCGCCGCACCTGAGAAGCCTTCCTCATGGATAGTGGGAACGTGACCGAATATCATCCGGCTTGGAGAAGACACATCAACACCAAGCACGTCAAGATTCTGGAGCGCAGCGCCAGCAGCGTGATTAAAACGCTCCAAATCGGGGTAGACGTCCATGTTGAGAGTCTAATGTACTAAAAATATTTTAATCAGGGAGCCAGCCTCAGAGAATAAATAGAAGGAAAATGTGGGGAAACCGCGGCTAGCGGTTAATTGCTCTTTTCCTCTAGCTCGTCTTCAAGGTCGAGCTTCTCCGCCAGCTCTTTGTAGCGGTTTCTGATGGTGACCTCTGTGACGCCGACTACATCGGCGACTTCTCTCTGGGTTCTCTTCTCGCCTTCGAGCACCGCTGCTATGTAGAGTGCAGCGGCCGCGAGACCTGTCGGTCCTTTGCCTGAGAGAAGGTCTTTCTCCCGAGCCTCCTTCAGAATCTGGCGGGCTCGTGCCTGGACCTCGCCGGACAGCTGTAGCTTCCCAGCGAAACGGGGAACGTAGTCCTGCGGCTTTGCAGGCAGAATCCTGAGACCGAGTTCTCTTGCGACATAACGGTAAGCGCGTCCGATTTCACGCTTTTCTATGCCCGATGCTTCTGAAATCTCGTCGAGAGTTCTCGGGGTTCCCTGCTTTCGAGCGACGATGTAGAGCAGCGCAGAGATGATAGACTCCATCGATCTTCCTCGAACAAGTCCCTGGTCGACCGCTTTCTCGTAAAGCCGGGCGACTTCTTCGTGGACTGATTCGGGAAGGTTCAGGTTGGAGACCATCGAGTTGAGCTCGCTCAGGGCGAAGCCGAGGTTGCGGTCCTTGGACTTCGTCAGGCGCTTGTGCCACTTTCTTAGCCTGTAGTACTGGGCACGCTTGTTTCCGGATACCTTGTAGAGCTCTCCGGAGCCCTTGCCGATCTCGGTCGAGACTCCCATGTCGTGCTTGGTGTAGGTCAGTGGCTGTCCGGCTCTCGCCTTCTTCTCGCGTTCCTGTTCGTTGAACGCACGCCATTCTGCGGACTCGTCGATACGGTTCTCGTCGACTACCAGTCCACATTCTACACATACCAGCTGGCCTTCAGCAGAGTCTTCTTCGAAACGCTGCGCGCCACATTCTGGGCATGTCAGGACAACATCGCCTTCTTCGGCTTCTTCCTGGACTACCTCGTAGCCTTCTCCCTGGGCCACGGTTTTTTCTTCTTTTTCTTCAGATTCAGATGCCTCTTCTTCGGATTCTTCATCTTCTTCCCATTCCTCGGGCACCTGATACTCGTCGAATTCACGTCTTGGAACGTTCTGAGGTGCTTGGTTTGCCATAGTATCTTCTTCTGCCATTATAGAAATACACCCTCCCCGATACAGCAATTCTTATTAACCCTTACTTTTAAATACCTTTTGGGCAGATAATTTATCTTCCAGTGACAACAGATAAGAAGCGCAGCTAATAAAATAGCCCTAACCCCATTCTTAACATGTAATGGCTGAGGAAAACCTGCGTTTCAAGCGCGAGATTCTCGGGGTCGCGATTCTGCTTTTACTCGGGAGTCTGGCCATACTTTATCCATTCCTGGACGCCATAATCCTCGCCGTTGCAACATCGTACATACTCAGGTTTGCACACAAAGTACTCAACACAAAGCTAGAGAACGACCTGCTGGCCTCTGTAATAGTGGTCTCCGGCATACTTGCGTTCCTTTCTATCGGCACATACTTCTTCATCAACAACTTCTTCGGCATCATAAGCGGGCTTAACAGCCTCACAGGCTCCCTCCAAGAAGGACTTCTCAACGTCATCGAGTTCTTCAACCTGCCCGAGACATTCCAGCAGAACGTCGTACAGATTATCAACGAGCTTTCCCAGCGCATGAACAGCATACTTATAGACATATTCGCAGGCATACCCTCCGCATTCATCGACCTCGGCATTTATCTTGTCACCTCTATCTACTTCTACAAAGACGGCAAGAAAATAGAGAGCAAGATTCTCGAGATAGTTGACAGTCTGCCCGAGGACGAGGGCCGGATAATCCGTTCACTCATAAGGTCGGCCGACTCGATTTTCAGAGGCGTGTTCGTTACACAGCTACTGGTCGCCGTCATAATAGGACTCATTACAGGACTGGGCTTCTACGCCATCTCTCTTGTCACCTCGCCGATGCCCCTTATACCTCTATGGGCATTCCTGATAGGCCTAGCAGCCCTACTACCCCTTATAGCAGCCTTCATGTTCTACGCGCCGATAGGCCTCTACTACATAATAACAGGTGCACCCACGAAGGGAGTGCTCATAATAACCTTCGGAATCCTCATACTGAACATCCTGCCTGAGGTGCTTCTAAGGCCTTACATCGGCTCGAAACAGATGGACGAACACCCGCTAATAATATTCACAGGCTTCATCGCAGGACCGCTTACACTTGGACTGAAAGGCATAGTCCTAGGGCCGCTTATCCTCATACTGACGAAAGAGTTCGTACTCAGCTACACTGACCTGGTTTCCGGCGAAGCTGGCTAGAGCCGCACCTGTTACATTCGTCCCCACTAACTTCAGCGCCGCAGTTCTCGCATACAGTTATCCAGCGTCTCTTCTCCTCGATAGGCTCGCGCATAAACGGCCGGAACTCCACCTCAAGATGCAGGGCAAGGTTCTGGACGCCTTTGTCGTCGGTTATGACCTGCTCTTCAAGCTCCAGCGCCAGAGCAACCAGCCTTTCGTCGGCCTCAGAAGTATCCGCATTAATCTCGTCCGCCTTTTCCTGAACTCTCTTCAGGCTCTGGCCAGAAGGTTCCTGAACATCGATCTCGTTAGTATCGAACTTCAGCTTCGCACCTGACGACTTCATCTCCTCCATCACTTCAGGAACGGTATAGGCGGTGTCGAACTGATACTTTCCTCTGCCGTGGATGAGAACGTTAGCGTCGATAACCGGAGGCATGCGTCATAAAGACGGATTCAGACTCAAAAAGCTTCTCTCCCACCCACCCTTATTAAAAATTGTATTTACCATCCCTGATTGTGATAATATGAGTCTACCAAAGGCACCCATAGAGAGGATAATAAGGAAGGCAGGCGCCGACCGGATATCCGAGGACGCGATAGAGGAGCTTAGAGGCGCAGTCGAAGATGCAGGCGCCGATATCGCAAGAGAGGCAATCCGGATGGCAGACCACGCCGGAAGAAACACAGTGAAAAAAGAAGATATCGAAATGGCAACTAAGTGATAATTAATGGCATCACAAGTAGAAGCATCTAAACTGAAGAGCGGGAGCTACGTCATAATCGACGGAGAGCCCTGCGAAGTAAGAAGCGTTTCCAAATCCAGCCCGGGAAAGCACGGCTCCGCCAAATGCAAGATTAAGGCGCGCGGAGTATTCGACGAGAAAGACCGTCACATAACCAAGCCTGGCGACTCCATGATGATGAGCCCGGACATCGAGAAGAAAGTAGGACAGATAGTCTCGAAGGACGGCAACATAGCACAGGTCATGGACATGGACACCTACGAGACGGAAGAGATGGAGCTTCCTGAAGACCTCGGAGCGAATGAAGGAGACGAGATAAAGTTCTGGCAGATAGACGACCGGAAGCTCGTCAAAGGCCTGAAAGGCTGAGCCTCCGTATTTTCCAGACACGTTTTGAATCCTGCAGTTCTTTTAGCCTACAGTAGATAAATCAACGGCTTAAGAAAGGATTAAAACGACTACATCGACAACAAGGTAACGTGAACTGGAACCGTCTAGAGGAAAAAGTACTGGAAAAATACTATCCCGGAGAGGAAGAACTCGACAGGACCAGAAAGAAATACCAGGAAGTATCCGAGTACATAGAATCAGAGTTCGGCCTCGAAACACATTTCGCCGGTTCATCGGCCCGCGGAACCTGTATAAAAGGAGACCGCGACATCGACATATTCATCCTTTTTCCTGAAGACACTGACAAGAAACAGCTTGAAGACCACGGGCTTGAAGTAGGCAAGAAGACGTTTGACAGGTTCGGCGGAGAGTACGAAATAGAGTTCGCAGAGCATCCATACACCAAGGGAGAGATCAACGGCCACGAGGTCGAGATAGTGCCCTGCTACGACGTCGAACCCGAGAGAATCAAGAGCAGCGTCGACCGGACACCCCATCATTCACGATGGATTAAACAGAACCTCGATAACGAACAGAAGAAACAGGTTGTCCTGCTCAAAGTCTTCCTCCGCGCAGCCGGCATATACGGCTCGTCACTGAAGGTACGCGGCTTCTCAGGCTACCTGTGTGAGATACTGGTATCTGAGTACGGAGGCTTCCAGGACCTTGTCAGAGACACCCAGGAATGGAGCGAGACCAAGGTAATAGACCCGGAAAATCACCACGAAAACGGCCTCCCGGAAGAACTCAAGGAAAAGTTCTCGGAGGACAACCTGATAGTTATCGACCCGGTAGACCCTGAGAGAAACGTGGCGGCCGCCCTCAGCCGCGAGAACTACTCAAGATTTATCTACCAGTGCTGGCAGCTCCGCCAGGAGCCCGGACTGAACTTCTTCCAGGAAGAGGAACTGGACTACACAGAGTTTGACCTCCAGCAGGAGATAGATAATCGGGGGGACTTCCTGGTGCTTGAGTTCGACGAAGTTGACGAGGTCGAAGACATAGTCTACCCCCAGATGCGGAAATCACTGCGGAGACTTCAACAGGTACTGGAGGACAGAGACTTCCGGCTGTTCAGCTCTGGATTTCACGCCGGAGAAAAAACGAGGATATACTTTGAACTGGACCGTGAGCTGCCCTCTATCGAGGAGAAAGAAGGCCCCAAAGTCTTCCACGGCACCGACCATCTGGCGCAGTTCACAGGCAAGTACGACAACGTATTTGTCCGGGACGACCGACTGTACGCTAAAGTAGAGAGAGAATTCACTGACGCCAAACAGCTGCTGCAGGACTTTCTGGAGGACGAGCTCCAGGAGAAGGGCATCCCGGAACATGTCGCGGAAAAACTCGAGGACTACAGGTTCGTCGACCCCCTTGAAGGCGACGAAAGATGGTTAAATCACCTGGCCAAAAAACTCCATGTGAACCAGGATGGGTGAAGTAAACATAATCGTCGGACTCTCAGGAGTAGGAAAATCTACAGTGATAGAAGAGGCCATGCTTCTCGCAGATAAAGACTACGAGGTCATCAACTACGGGGACCGGATGCTTGAAACCGCCCGGGAACAGGGCCTGGTGGACGACCGGGACGAGATGAAGCAACTGGACACCGAGACGTACAAGGAACTCCAGATGGACGCCGCAGAGTCTATAGTCGAAGACGCGGAAGAACAGGACGTACTGGTCGACACGCACGCCGCCATCAAGACCCCTTTCGGCTTTATACCAGGGCTTCCGAGATGGACGCTTGAGAACCTGGAACCGTCCAAGCTGATAATAATAGACGCCGATTCCGAGGCAATCTTTTCCAGAAGCCAGGGAGATGACGATCGGGAACGCGAACACGACTCGGTGGAAGACGTCGAGCTCTACCGACAGGTCGCCCGCGAGATGGCAGCCGCTGGCGCAGTCCACACCGGCGCCTATCTCCAGGTCATCCAGAACCGGGAAGGAAAGGCCGAGAAAGCGGCGGAAGAGCTTGTCAGGACATTGAGAGCCTAGTTCTCAAGGTAGTACTTCGGACTGACCACGAGGATGTAAGTAGTAACTACACCTGACGTCAGCCTACCGATTATGAAACCCAGGTAGCCCAAGCTCTCCAGCCGGCCCTGGGAAAGGAAAGCCACGCCCAAGAGAAGGAACGACAAGAGAGTCAGAGACGCCACCTCGACCGAGTTGGATGCCGATGTCTTCCGCGACCTCCGGTAGCCCTCCATAACCGAGCCACCTTCCAGCAATGTTATGGGGAAAAAGTAGAACACGAACGCCACACCAAAAGTAAGCAGTACCGAGACCGCGCCACCTACCACAAGGGGTGCAACCCGGCCGTTCAGAAGGTACTCGTAGTACCCAAAAGAGGCAGGCAACGCCACTGCAAGGCTGATTACAAGGAAAAGCAAGGTCGCACCCAGTACCTGGCGCATGCTACCTATCGTCGTCATGAATCCCTGCCGGAGAGAAAGTTCTTCTCCCTCCCTCACCATCCCGGCCACCATCACAGATACAAAGGCGCCAAGGAACACAACAAGCGGCATCGACGCCAGGTAGAGGAACGGCGAACCTACCTGTTCCAGGAGTCCTATAATCCAGAGGGCTCCCAGCCCGGTAGAAAACAGCTTCGGGACGAAAAGTACTGGTCTCTTTCTTAACAGGTGGAAGCTCCCGGCGAGGATATCTTTAAGCCGAGAGAGTCTCCCCGAAACATTCATAATATTCGTACCTCTCTTGGAGTATTAGAGAGACTGATTGTTAAGTGTGGCAGCCAGGTCTAATCATCCAGTTACATTTAGCTATCGAGTAAAAATTTCTATGGGTTGTTGTTATCGAGCCTTAGGTACAATAAAGAACTCTCTGGGCGCGAAACCTTGTCTCGGATAAGCACAATGTTAATAAGAGTTAAAGGGGTATGAATCCATATGGCGAGCATGTGGGATATCGGCAAGAGTTCCAAAGAAAAGCTCGCCGATGAATGGGCGGACGAAGGCGTTCTTGAAGACAAAGTAGAGCAGCACAGGGAAAAATTCGAGGAGGAATTCCGCAAGAACATGAACAAGGATGTCCCAACCCACCCATACAAGATTTACAGGAACATAGTGGAGTCAAAAGAGCTGACAGACGAGGAACGGATAGCACTCGAGCACATGAAAGACGAATTTTCAGAGAAGTGGCAGACACTCAAGCAGACTCATTCCAACTAGAAATTCATCGGTGAGCCTCTGGGGAGGGGACCACCGTCTTTTTCTTTCGAACCGAACGGCATTTGCTCCGTTCGAGCGAGCTCATAAAAAATACTGTATTACAATACTGGCTCTAGAGTTCTAGAATAGGCATGTTGTATTACAATCTTAGTCTAGCTCTTTAACCATATAAGGCCCTTCGAGTTCGTAACCAAGCTTTCTGTAGTATTCTCGTGTTCCAACCGCAGATATTACAACAATCGTGTCGCGGCCGATTTCCCTAGCTTTCTCCTCTGCAGCCTCCATCAAGCGCTTGCCGTATCCTTTGTGCTGGACTTCTCCTTCAGAACCTATATCAGTCGCAGATCCGAGAACC
>CAZEKI010000008.1:14615-18905 GCA_964512895.1 uncultured archaeon | reverse complement strand
GAACTCGAGGAGGGCGAGGCCGCTATCGCTTCAAGGCTTGCCGGCGAGCTGAACGACCTGAACGTTCTAGCCGAAGATATCCAGGACCGCGAAACGAATACTACAAGGTTCCTGGTGCTGAACGGCGACTCCCGCGAGGGCGACAAGACCGCGCTGGTACTTGAACCCGGTGAAGACCGTCCGGGGCTGCTTCACTCGATGCTTTCCTGCTTCTCCGGCCACGGCATAAACCTGTCCTACATACAGTCCCGGCCCACTAGAAACGGTCTGGGGGAGTACTACTTCTTCGTCGAGGCCGAGATCGACCAGGCCAGCGGCGATTTCAAGAAGGCGGAGAGATGCCTTGAGACCTATGCTGATGTCAACGTCCTCGGCTCCTACAGCAGAGGTGGCGTGAAATGATACGCGAACGCGTGGAGAATATACAGCTGTCGATACGGAAGATATCGGAGGAGGCCAGAAAGCAGGATGAAATCGTCCGGTTTGATATCGGCCAGCCCAGCTTCGACACGCCCGAACACGTAAAAAAAGCGGCGAGAGAGGGTCTGGACGAACAGCAGGGCTATACTTCCACGGTCGGTCTCGACGAGCTGAGAGAGGCTGCCGCAGCGGAAGAATCTCTGAAAGAAGGTGTCGATGTCGAGGCGGAGAACATCATGGTCACCGCGGGCGGCATGGAGGCTATCTACTCGACCTTTGCCTCGGTGCTGGGAAACAACGATACCGTGGTCTTCAACGACCCGTGCTGGGGGCCGTACAAGCTGATATCCGAGGTCAACGGGAACCAGTGGCGGCAGGTCCGTTACTTCGAGGATGGCTCGCTGACCGGGGAAGCAAGAAATGCTATAGAGGGCGCGAAAATTGTGGTGGTCAACACTCCGAGCAACCCTACTGGCCGTGTTCTCGATAAAGCGGAGGCAAAGGAGATAGCCGAGGTCGCGGATGACTCGGGCGCTCTCCTGGTCTCAGACGAGGTCTACCACCGGCTGACATACGACCACGAACATGTCTCGCCAGCACAGTTCCACGAAAATCCTGTTATTATAGGCTCGACTTCGAAGAACCACGCCATGACCGGCTGGAGGATAGGCTGGACGGTCGCGAATCCTGAATATATTGAGAACTTCGCAAAAGCCTCCCGTGGAATGACCGCCTGCCCGCCGAGAGTCAGCCAGTACGCCGCTCTTGAAGCTCTAAGGAACGATTCCCATGTCGAGGAGATGCGGCGCGAGTATGAGAAACGCCGCAACGCGACCGTGAAGCGCATGAACGAGCTCGGCTGGGACTTTGTCCAGCCGGAAGGAGCAATCTACGCATTTCCCGACGTCGGTGAGGACTCCTGGGATTTCTGCATGAGGATGATAGAGGAAGGCGTCGCCATGGTGCCGGGCGAGCCTTTCGGGCCTGAAAGCGATGAATCAGTCCGGATATGTTTTGGCTCCACCCCGGTCGAAGAAGTCGAGAAGGCGTTTGACATCATCGAGGAGAATCTTTGACTATATCTCCATACCGAGCTCTTCAAGGTCGTCAAGCAGTTCTTCGACGGCGTCGTTCCAGTCGGGTATGTAGAAAAAGGTCGTGTCTGAATCGATCTGCAGGGCGGCGATTATCTCGTCCTCGTCTTCATATTCTACCCTGGCCTCGTAACCGGCCGCTTCTATCTCGACCTGTTCCTGAGCTGCCTCACGGGCGTTCATCCTTACTGTAGACTCGACGGTATTTGGTGTCCATCTGGCCGAAGTGCTGCTAGGCGCCGATACGTTGTATTCCTTTTCGGCCTCTACAGGATGGTCGGTGTAGAGTTCCGCCAGCTCTTCGAGCGAAAGCCCTGGTACGACAAGATTGACGACGTTTGCGGTTTCGCCGCCCAGACGTTCTTCCTTGAATACGAGTTCTGTATCACCTTTCTCGGTCTGCAACCATCCTTTCTCCATTTCAACCACCTCGTAGCCGTGTCCCTCCATCTGCTGCGAGAGATAGGCAAGTTTCTGGCTCGGATTCTGGAGTGCAAACAGCGCCATGTTCTCGTCCGGCTGGACGCGGTGCGGTTCTACATCGTCGATTTCAGAAGTATAATCATCGAGACCTTCAACGTAGCCCTGGATACATTCCCGGACAGAAAGCTCTGTCATGTACAACTGTTGGGGAACAAATTTTTTTAGCTATTCCGGCTCTACCAGTCGTCTTTTGTAGGGCAGTCTGGGTCGATACACATATCGTAGCTCCGTTTCTCTCTGCGCTTGACCTTTATCTTCGGCGTGTTGCACTCGTCGCAGACCTCGTCGAGCGACTCGATTTTGCCGCTGCCGGGTAAAGGGTAAGTGTTCTCGCAGTCGGGGTAGTTGGAGCATCCGACGAAACGGTTGCCGTTGGCCTTGACGATACGGAGAGTGCCGTCTTCACACTGGTCGCACGGCCCGAGCTGTCTCCGTTTCTCCCTCTCCGCGTCTATGGTCTCGACCAGTTCGGCCCCGATCTCCTTCTCCTGGGCCTTGAAAGTCGACAGTATCTCCGAAAGCTCCTCTCTGGCTTCTTCAAGCACTGAGTCACGGGTCTCGTCCTCGTTCCTGATGGCATCCATCTTCTCCTCGAACCGGCGTGTCAGGTCTTCAGATATCACGTCCTTGCAGTGCTTCTCTAGAGTCTCGACTACCGCGAGTCCTAGGTCGGTGACCTCGATAGGGTCGTTCTCGATGAAGTCCCGGTTGTACAGCCGGTCGACTATCTGGGCTCTGGTAGCCTTGGTTCCGAGCTCTTTCTTCTCAAGCTCTGATACGATGCCGGACTGGCTGTACCTGTTCGGAGGCTGTGTCTCTTTCTCTTCAAGTTCGAACCCGTCGATGTCAAGCACCTCGCCCTCCTCAAGCTCGGGCAGCTCGGCTTCTTCTACGCGGACGTAGGGGTCGTAGAGGTCGAACCAGTTACGCTCCTTGGTTACCTTCGACTTGGCCTTGAACTCGTGGCTGTTGACCTCGAGGGTCAGCGTCAATGACTGGCGCTTCGCTGCGTCGCCGAAGACGGCGAAGAACCGCTTGACTATCAGGTCGTATACTTTTTTCTCCATCTTGTTCAGCTGGCCGCCGGGCGACTCTCCCGTCGGATAGATGGCCGGGTGGGCGTCGTCTTCTTTTCCGCCCTGCCTGGGATATACCTCGTCTTTGTCCAGTACTTTCTGCGCGAGGTCTTTGTACTGGCTCTGTCCTTTCAGCTTTGAGAGTAGCGACTTGTAGCCCAGTTTTGCAGGCAGCTTCTGCGACTCGGTTCTCGGGTACGAGATGAGCCCGGATTCGTAGAGCGACTGCGCGATTGACTGTGTCTGCTTCGGCGAGATACCGAACTGGGATGAAGCCTCGCTTTGAAGCCCTGTAAGGTTGAACGGTACCGGAGGGTTGTGCTTGTAGTTGTTTACCTTGATGTTGGAAACGACCGTTTTCTCCTCGCCTTCGACCTCGGAGAAGACTTTTTCTGCGACTTCCTGGTCCCAGATACGGTCTTCCTCATCCTCCCATTTCGCCTCGAACTCGGTGTGGTGCAGGAAAATCTCCCAGTAAGGGTCGGGCTCGAACTCCTGTATCTCCCGTTCCCGGTCGGCGAGCACCTTTAAAGCGGGTCCTTGGACGCGGCCGGTGCTGAGGGTCTGGTACCTGTCGTTTTTTCGCACGGCTTTCATCAGCGCCCGGGAAACGTTGATACCGTAGTAGTAATCCATTATGTGCCGGGTGATGCCGGCCTCTGTCATGCCGTGGTCGAAGCTTTCCAGGTCGTCGAACGCGTCCTGGAGGTCTCCCGGAGTCAGAGTTGAGAACTTCATCCGCTCGATACGTTCCTCGTCAGGGTTGGCTATCTGGTGGATGACGTTGAAACCTATGACCGAGCCTTCCAGGTCGAAGTCGCAGGCGTTGATGTAGGAGTCCGCCTTTTCTAACTGGTCTTTCAGATTGTTGTAGTACTTCTTTACGTAGCCAGCGCCATCCTCGGTCTCAAAGATCGGCTTCCATTCCACGTCGAAGACAGGGTAGTCCCAGCCGTCGCTGACTTGGTCCAGGTTGAATATGTGGCCGACTGCTGGCGCGATTATGACCTCGCGGTCGTCTGTCTCTATAACGTAGTTCTTGACGCCCCGGTTCTCCCTGATATCGTAGTTTCCGAGCGCATTAGCTATCCGGGAGGCTACTTTCGGCTTCTCCCCTATCATCACTGTCGTCTCCATGATACTAGTATCAACTTGGCAGCAAACTCTTAAAGCTGGGTCCTTTTCCCCGACGAGAACTTTAAATACCGGCAGTTATG
>CAZEKI010000008.1:0-14605 GCA_964512895.1 uncultured archaeon | reverse complement strand
GGTCCGACCACAACCAAGGGTGGACGCTTTGTGCACCGGCTTCTCCGGTGAGATGTCGGGCTCTTCTAACACAGTTTCAACTTCCGTGTCCAGTTCCGCTGCCGCAGAAGTAGTGGCAGTGGTGCACTGATTCTCTGATACTTCCTAGGTGATTCTCTATGACACGACACAACCACACCACCACTACACCATACCGTAAAACCCAGAGAGAAACTAAAGGAGGTGAAGCCTGATGGTCGAAGGACCTGCGACACGGGTTTATCGCGGAGAGGCGGCTCCTGACAGCCTCTACACCTCGAACGATATAAATGCGCAGGCACACTCGGAGCCCGGCTGGAAACCCGGAGAGTACGACGACCACGTCCATGACGAAGAAGCTTTAAGGCGCTCCTCGGACGCTTTTCAGGCCATCATGGGAGAGGATGAAAGGGTGCTCGAACCCTGATTTTTCCCGTTTTAGAAGAAAAAAGAGAAGGAGTGGTGTTGGATTACTTGTTCATGATGCCTGAAAGCATCGATGCGCACACCAGCAGAGCTGCTGAAAGCACCACGAAATCGGCGCTTGGGCTGTAGCCTGCGAGTCCTGCTCCTGCCTGCACCACGAAGACCGTGATGAAGAAGGAGATGACTCCCAGCAGAATCATCACTACAAAGGCTACAACGCTCTCGACCAGCTCTGAAAGAGCTCTCATTACTGCCATAGTCTGTTCACCATCAAAGGATTGACGCCCGAGCTTAATTAGTCTTGATGAGTTCCTGGCCGCCCATGTAGGCCTGGAGCGCCTCGGGAATTTCTATTCCTTCCTCAGTCTGGTTGTTCTCGACTATCGCAGTGATGACGCGGGAAGTCGCGCAGGCGGTCGCGTTGAGGGTGTGCACGGTCTCGTTGTCTCCGCTCCGCCGGATTCTCGCGCCGACTTTCCGGGCCTGGTAGTCGGTGCAGTTCGAGCACGAGACGACCTCCCCGTACTCGCCCAGCGGCGGCCGCCAGACCTCGATATCGTACTTCTTGGCCGCATTATCATTCATGTCGCCGGTGCAGACGTTGACGACGCGGTACGGTAGCCCGAGCTCCTGCATCACTTCCTCCGCGTTTTCTAGAAGTGTCTCGTGCCAGTCCCAGGACTCTTCCGGCTCGCAGAAGACGTACTGCTCAACCTTCTCGAACTGGTGGACGCGCCAGATACCGCGGGTCTCAGTCCCGTGCTTGCCCGCTTCCCGGCGGAAATTGGTGGAGAAACCGGCGTACTTCTTCGGAAGCTCATCAGGCTCGATAATCTCGTCGTGGTGGTAGTTGGCCAGGGTCTGCTCCGAGGTGGCTATCAGGTATTTATCGGAACGGGACATCTTGTAGAGCTGTTCGTGGAAGTCCTCAAGCTCGGCCGCAGCCTCCATGTACTCCTTCTGGAGCATGTAAGGCGTCTGCATCGGTGTAAAGCCTTTTTCGCGGAGAAGGTCCATCGAGAGCTGTATCAAAGCCTGGTTAAGCCGGAAAAGGTCGCCCTTTAGATAATATGCGCGTTCACCAGCGACCTCGACTGCTTTCTCTGTATCTACGAGGTCGTTCTGCTCCATCAAATCGGCCGCGAGCTCGGCGTCCTCGGCCTTTCCTGACTCGGGCTCCCAGGTCTCGATCTCTTTATTGTCGTCCTCGTCTTCTCCTTCTGGAACGGATTCGTGGAGGATGTTGCCTATCTGGTACCGGAGTTCGTCGCGTTCTTCCTTGAGTTCTTCCTCCCTATCTTCGAGTTCGGAGATGCGCTCCTTTACTTTCTGCATCTCCTCTATCTTGTCGGCTGCGTCTTCCCCTGACTGCTTCAGCTCGGCTATCTTGTCGCCGACTTTGTTACGGCGTTCCTGTAGTTCCTGTAGTTCCTGGACTGTTTCGCGCCACTCTTGGTCGAGTTCGACCACACGGTCGACCTTGTCAGGGTCTTTGTCGCGGCGTTCCTCGGATTCGCGTATACGGTCCGGTTCCTCCCGGAAAAGCTCAATATCCAACATATGTAACAGCTCCGGGAGCCAGAATTTTATAACAGAAGGTTTTGACTCTAGCGATAAACGTTCTGCGGTGATGAAGGCGTTCGGCCTCCAGAAAAGCGTCCACCCTTGGTTAGTGCTGTCATCGTAGACACGGTACTTGTTTCCTGGGAAAAAATAAATAGATTCTGCCGCGCTACCCGATGTAGCCCGGCTTCTCGTGCCCGATTTCCTCAAGCGGGTCCAGCAGCTCCGGTTCCTCCTTGAACCGTTCTCTCACAGGTTGAAGCCGGCCGATTACTTCGTCTGCCACCGCCTGCTTCAGGTCGAGAGGATGTAACTCGCCTGACTCGAAGTCTTCAGCCAGCGACTCGTAGCTCGAGTATTCAACGTCGCCGCCGTACTCTTCGTCGCGCTCGATTTCAAGAGTTCTGTCGGCGCCGAACACGAAGAACTTGGCTATCTGGAGGACTGGGTTGTCCTCGACCTGGCCAGCGGGGCAGTAGCCGTTTTCTATAACGTCGCGGATATGCGACGGCTCGGCGTGGAGCGGGAACATGGTCTCTTTCTTCGAGGAACTCATCTTCTCGCCGGTGTCCGATAGCGCGGCCAGCATCGGCCAGTGGAGGCACGTCGGCTTCCTGTAGCCGAGCTTCGGTAGTTTTTCGCGGGCGAGCATGTGGATCTTCCGCTGGTCGATTCCGGCGACTGCGAGGTCGAGGTCCAGATACTCGATGTCGAGCGCCTGCATCAACGGGTAGATTATCTGCGAGATGTACGGGTTGTCGGCGTCTCTCGCGACCTCCGACATGGCGCGCGTACCTCTGTTTATAGTGGTCTCCTTCGCCATCTGCAGCACGTCGTGGAAATACTCTGTCTTCTCCTCAAAGTACCGTCCCTTCGTATACTCTGCTTCAAGCCCGAGCGCCTCGAACGTGGCCTGCCAGTAGTCTATCATCGACTCTATCCAGCCTTCCTCACCTTTCTTGTTGAGATAGGTGTGTAGATCGGCCCAGAGAACGACCGGCTGGAAACCTGCTTTCTGTAAGTCGAGCAGCTTTCTAACCGATATCCAGTGGCCGAGGTGCGCCGGCCCTGAGGTCTCGTAGCCGACGTAGCACCGGGGAGTATCTTTTTCCAGCACCTCGTTGAGCTCTTCCTCTGTCACGACTTCCTCAGTATTTCTGAGAACAAGCTCTCTGCGTCTATCCTTGTCCATTTTCACCACATCACTAGAAAGAGAGGTGCAGACTTAAGAAGCTAGAGAAACATCTGTCAGAAGGTTTTGAGGGGCGTTGAACTTTGCCGGCGGTAAAAACGTCCACCTGTAGTTGTCATTGGCAGGGAAAAGATTCTCTTCGAGACTTAAATCTCTGTTCCCTAGCGACCGACATCTACCGGCTCGGCGCCTGTGACATCTCTCAGCTCTGCCGGGTCAAGGGTCACGCCGACTACGCGGCTGCCTGCGGCTGGTTTCACTGTCTCGCGCTCAAGAATCGATTCCTCCATATAGACCGGGATGTCCAGGTCGAAAGGCGATACACCGCCGACCTTGTAGCCCGTGGCGTCTTCCACTTCGTCCGGGTTCGCCATTCTCACGCTCGAATCTGTCAGCTCTTCCAGCTTTGACTCGCTGACACTGGTGTGGCCTGGACAGAGAACTGCTACTGGTTCGCCCGCGATGAAGACCAGGGTCTTGACTATCTCGGATTCTTCCACTCCTGTATTCTCGGCGGATTCTGCAACGGTTTCGGCCTTGGCGTGCACCATGAACTCCGCGTCTATACTGTTTTCCTCGACGCACCGTATCACGCGCCTCACGTTTTCGATGTCGTCCTCCATGAAGCCCAGGAACTGTTCAAGTTCGTCTGGAGTCTGTTCGAAGTAGTTGTCCATACCGAGAACTCGGGAACGCGACACTTAAGACTTTTTCATACCGGGAGAACTTCTCTAAGCGCGTCCGCTATGACCGAGACCAGGAAGTCGTGTACGCCCTTCTTGATGCGCTCGCCTATGCCAGGCCCTGATGTCTGGTTGCCTGTAGTTTGCTGTTCGGAGGCATCGGCTGTCTGCTCCGGCTCTTCCTGCCGGTCATCGTCACCGCCTGTTATGGGCGAGTCGCCTATCTGCTGGTCCTGGGCCGCAGCCAGGAATACGAGGGATAGCACGGCCGCGGCTATCAGGAGCTTTTTCATGCCTCAAGATTGGGGAGGGAGAGCCTTAAACAGTTCGGCCGCGAATAAAGAGACATGATAGAGATCGACGGCGGGAAAGGGGGAGGACAGATGCTGAGAACCGCTCTTTCCCTCTCCGCGATATCGGGAAAAGCGTTTTCGATGGAGAACATCAGGGGTTCCCGTCCGAATCCCGGACTGAAGCGCCAGCATCTTGAAGCGGTGCGTTCCGTTGCAAGGCTCTGCGACGCTGATGTCTCGGGCGATGGGGAATCGTCTCAGAAGCTCAGGTTCGAGCCTGGCAAGCTGCTGTCCGAGTCGTTCACCGCCAACATCGGGACCGCGGGCTCCATCACACTGCTGTTCGACACGGTTCTGCCAGTCACAACCCAGTTCTCATCGAGCTTCAGATTCACAGCTAAAGGCGGCACCGATGTCAAGTGGTCGCCGACGCTGGCGTACTTCCGCGAGGTGAAGCTTCCTCTGCTCTACTGGCATGGACTGAAGGCAAAGGTCGACGCCGTGGAATCGGGTTTCTATCCTGCCGGTGGCGGCGAGGCTGTGCTGGAGACAGAGGAGTCTTCCATGCAGCCTATCGAGCTGGTGGAGAGGGGCGAGCTTGAAAGGTTCGAGATCTACTCGAAGGCTTCGCGCGAACTCGAGTCGAGAAACGTCGCCGACAGGCAGGCGGATGAAGCCGCACGCATCCTCAAGAACTCCCACGTATCGGTGCCTCTGGAAAAAGATGTCCGGTACGAGAAAACCGCGTCTACCGGCTCGTCGCTGACAGTCAAGGCGGTCTACGAGGAATCGATAGCAGGTTTCGACGCCCTGGGCGAAAAAGGGAAACGGGCCGAGGAGGTCGCGAAGCAGGCGGTCCAGGACTTCAGGTCTTTCCACGCGACGGACGCAGCGGTCGACCCGTACATGGCAGACCAGCTGATAGTCTTCCTCGCAATTATGGGTGGAGAAGTATCGATTCCCGAGGTCACGGACCACGTACAGACCAGCCTCGGTGTCGTGGAGAAGTTCGACAGGCCGGTAGAGCTTGACGAGAGTTCTGGCAGACCGGTTCTCAGGGCCGACTGACAGGGGTTTATTATCTTTTTAGCTCGAACTATACTCCAGGGGACTGTGAGCGGTTTCAATACTTTCGAGGGGCGGGTTCAGAGCGGTATAGCCTGCAGAAAGCTACGGGCATGGGACGAGGGTAACTGGGATTTCCTGGCCAAAGGAGTTCCTTACGGAGATCCGGGAAGCGATAACTGGTTTGATGTTCTGGTGGCAGACTTCGAGAACAGGCTGGTCGAAGTCGATATCTTAGGATACGATACCCGGGTTAACGACTACCTGAGAGATGTGATTCAGGAGCTTGACGACTGGGGGTACAGGCCGGGACACAAGCTGCCTATGGAGGTGGATGACGGGCTCCGCGACGCTACTCCTATCAAGGGGCGTATATTCTACAGCGAGGAGGACGAATGGAAGATGTCTACTTCAGCTGCGGAAGACCTGAACCATATCTTTGGCTACGACGTATTGGATGCGGGCTACGACATGATAAATCCTGAAGAATGTCTTAACGACGACTACCGCGGCGGAGGCCGGGTTTAGATTTATATATGGGCTGGTGGAATCTTTTGTTGATGGGTAAAACCGGGGGACGGAGAGAGTACTTGTTCTTCTCAGGCTCTGCTTTCTATCTTCTTCGGAGGCTGGTGGCCTAATGTCGAAGCCTCTCTCGGAGCTACGTTCCGAGTGGGGTTTCCATGTCGATACGCACTGGAGTGTGGTGGAGGAGCTTAACAGTTCGCTCCCGGCTAACCTTGCTGATATAGCTGTTTTCAATCCTGACCAGGTAGAGGTAGGTGTCCCAGAGTACATGATGGCTCTCCGCCGTGTCGACAGAAGGAGCTGGCATCAGAGGATGGTGGATGCCCTTACCCAGTGGTACCTGGAGTTCTTTGAAGAGTCCGAGTACGACCTGATGCTGAGAGAGGTAGACTACAACCATACACCGTACAGCTCGCCGGATAAAGACGAAATCTACTATAGAGGCGGTATGAACAAGGGCGACATAGATTTCGCACTGGTGAGTTTCGAGGACGGAAGCGTCTTCGTCGACGCTTTCGAGGCCAAGACCCATGAGGAGGACCATGACAAGAGCGACCAGATGGAGCGTCTGATGGAGTCACACCGGAACATCGAGCAGGAGTTCGGTCTGGAGACAGAGGTCGAGACCACAGACATGCTGCCCCAGGATGTCCTTGACCTGATGGACCAGCTCGGAAGCGACTACCGTATCCCGAAACGTTACCGCGGCGACTTCTACACCACTGCTGACAAGATGGAAGGTCTCAAACACGACCCGACCTACCAGGACTGGAGGGAAACATTTCTCTCCAACCCAGAGTTCTCTCTTGACTATGATGGCCTAGTAGAAGAAGAAAGACAGGAAGAGTTCCTGCGCTGAATCACTCGACCTCTATGTCTCTGCCGGTGTCTTCTGCAGGTTCTGCAGTTATCTCCAGGACGCCGTCCTCGTAGCTCGCGCTGATGGTTTCCGGGTCTACTTCCTGCGGCCAGGCGACTGTCCTGCGGTAGGAGCGCCGGGACCGTTCACGCCTGAAGTACTTCTCGTTCTCTTCCTTGACCTCTGCTGAGGCTTCCGCCGAGATTTCTACTGAGTTCTCGTCAGCCTTCAGGTTGATGTCTTCTTTCTCGACTCCTGGGAGGTCGGCGCGGACTACTATCTGTCCGTCCTCTTCTCTTATGTCGACCGGTACGCGCGAGCCAAGCGCTTCTCGTCCCAGGTCGATACCGGCTTCCTGGAACTCGTTGAACATCTTTTGCATCTGGTCGAAAATATCGTCGAACGAATCTCTTCGCATGCGTCTTACCATTGTAGCGTCACCTGTTTTTGTTGATGTCGATAAAAACTTTTATCCTTTTCCATCTCGCCCTGCGTCTTCCGCAACACCCTTCAGAAAGTCCAGCTGGTCGTGTATCTCTTCGAGGATTTCCTGGGCGCGCTGCTGCTTCTCCATAAGCTCCGGGTCACCGCTTTCGTCCGATACTTTCTCGAACTCTTGCTCTATCTGTTCGACATCTTCAGAAAGCTTCTCCAGCATCTCCTCTTCTTCGCCCATACCAACCTTTTTCTTCTGGCTGGTTTAAACAGTTTTTATGGAACGCGCCGAAAAAGTCAAGCAAAAGGCCCGAGAGCTTATAGAATCCGGCAGGAAACCTTCCGCTCTAGGTGTCGCACAGGAACTCGATTTTACCGAGGACGACGTACACCGCTGCCTGAACTCCCTTGAACGCGAGGGAGAAATCGAGACTTATACACGCGACGTGTTCGGCCGGAAGCACCGCCTGATAGGCGTGAAAAGGAGCTAGAACCATCGATGTTTTTAACCAGCGGCCGCAATAGTCTATACGAGACCTTCTCATGCCGCTTATAGACCTTGAAGATGTTTACAAGACATACCAGATGGGCGAGACCACTGTCGACGCTCTGAGAGGTAGCGATGTTGAAATCCAAGAGGGCGAGTTCGTCGCCATCATGGGTCCTTCCGGCTCGGGAAAGTCGACGCTGATGAACATGGTCGGCGCGCTCGACAGACCGACCTCAGGAAGCGTCGAGATGGATGGCCGAGAGATAGCCGAGATGACTGAGGACCAGCTGGCGGCGCTCCGCTCCGAGAAAGTCGGGTTCGTCTTCCAGGAGTTCAACCTGATCAACTCGATGAACACCTGGCAGAACGTCGCGCTCCCGATGATATTCCGCGGCGTATCCAAGAAAAAGAGGAAGCAGAGAGCGGTCGAGCTCCTCGAACGCGTCGGGCTCGGCGACCGTATCGACTTCCGGCCCTCAGAGCTTTCTGGCGGCCAGAGGCAGAGAGTCTCGATTGCGAGAGCTCTCGCCAACGACCCGGAGATAATACTGGCGGACGAGCCGACAGGCAACCTTGACACTGAGACCGGCGAGTCGATAATGGAGCTGCTGACAGAGCTGAACGACAGGGGCAAGACCATCATAATGGTGACGCACGACCCAAACGATGCCGAGTACGCAGACCGCATAGTGGAGATAGTTGACGGCGTCACAGGGGAGAAACTCAAAAAAGACCGGCAAGAAAAACTTAAACAGGACGACTAGATATGAGGAAAACTTTACTGACACTGGCACTTGTTCTGCTCGCTACCACTGTAACTGCACAGTCTTCTTCAAACGTACAGCTCGAGGTCCAGAAGACCGAGCCGATACCGCTCCAGAGTTCGGAGTACGGAACAGTCTGGGTCGAGGCCACCAACACGGGTGGAGCTGACACCGATGTCGAGGTAACTTTCGACGAGAACTACCCGTTTGAAGTGGTCCGGGGCAACAGGAACAGCTGGGACCTCGGCACGTTATCGCCGGGCGAAGAATACGTCATGAGGCTCGAAGTCCGGGTGGACGAGAACGCGGTACAGGGCAACAACAGCCTCGACTTCACAGTAACCACCCCGTCGCTGACCTACACCCAGAGTCTTGACATCGAGGTCAGGGCGGACAACAACATACTATCGGTCGCGGACGTCGAGTTCCCGGAACATATAGGGCCTGGAACCAGCGAGGAAATGACGCTTACACTTGAGAACATGGCAGACGCCCAGCTGAAGAACGTCCAGGCCAGCCTTGACATACCGGGTGATACACCTGTTGTTGCGACCGGAGCCTCCACCAAGAGCCTGGAGAAAATCGATGCCTCGGGCACAGCGGAAATCACGTACCAGCTCAGCGCCGATGAAACCGCCCAGAACGGGGTCTACACCCTTCCGCTCACGCTGGAGTACGAGAACGAGGCCGGTACAGAGTTCGAGAGGGAGACCGATATAGGTATAGTTGTGGGAGGAGTTCCACAGCTTGAAACCGGTATCAACAGCGAGAACCAGCTCTCGCCCGGCACCACGGATACCGTGACTTTCAGGATAGTCAACCAGGGCGAGGGAAGAGCCAGGTTCACAGAGATGACTGTGAAAGACACCGAGAACATAAGAGTTCTATCGCCACCGACGACCTACATAGGCGACATGGACCCTGACGACTTCCAGACCGCGGAGTACCAGGTCCATGTCAGCGGGGAGCCCGGACAGCTCAGCATACCGGTTGAGCTTGAGTACAGGACTGAAAACGGCACCCGGACAGAGACACAGGAAGTCCAGGCCACGGTCTACTCCTCGGGCGAGCTCAGGTCGCTCGGACTGACCCAGGGCGGCAGCCTGCTTCCAGTTATCGTCGTACTGCTGGCGGTCGTTGGCGGGGCTTACTACTGGAGAAGGCGGAAAAGGAATGAATAATGTACACGGAATTCTTCAGGCTGGCGTTCCGGAACATCTGGCATAGAGGCAAACGCTCCTGGCTCACCGTTATAGGCGTTCTCATAGGTATCACCGCTGTAGTGGCGCTTGTCTCGATAGGCCAGGGCCTCCAGGGCTCTATACAGCAGGAGTTCGAGGAGCTTGGAGGCGACAAAGTGTTCGTCACGCCTGGAGGCGCGAGCTTCGAACAGCAGTTCTCGGGCACCGATGTCAAGCTGACAGACGATGACATAGCCGTTATCGAAAGGACGCGCGGCGTCGACAGGGTCGCAGGGAGGATAAACGGTAACGTCCGTGTCAGCTACAAGGGCGACAGCCGGTTCGTGACAGTAGTCGGCATAACCACTGACTCCGACCTCGTCAGGGAGTCGCTCAACATCGAGATGGACCAGGGCAGGTACCTGCTCGATACTGACTCCTCTGGTGTAGTCGTGGGCTCGAACACCGCCTCGGAAATATTTGAGGACGAAATAGTACTGAGAACCAAGCTCAGGATATCGGGGAGCGAACACCGCGTGATAGGTATCGCAGAGAGCGCGGGCAACCCGGTTGTTGACAGCGGCATACTGATGCAGATAGATACCGCCCGCGACCTCCTGGAGAAACCGGATAGCTACGACGCCATAGTCGCCGAGGTAAGACCTGGCTTCACGCCGGCCGAGGTGGAGGAAAACATCGCCGACAACCTGAGGAACTCCCGTAACGTGGAAGAGGACGAGGAGGACTTTACTACACGGACAGCGGACGATATCATACGGTCGTTCCAGAACCAGTTCGCCATCGTCCAGGCCGTCCTGGTCGGCATCGGAGCTATCTCCCTGATAGTAGGCGGCGTCGGTATCATGAACACCATGTTCACGTCCGTCACCGAGAGAACTCGGGAGATAGGTGTTATGAAAGCCATCGGCGCCTCTGAGAGACAGATACTGTTGCTGTTCCTGATAGAGTCAGGAATTGTCGGTCTTGCCGGCGGCGTTATAGGGGTGGTGCTCGGCCTTGGACTGAGTGTGGTGGCGGCGGAAATCATAACGCAGCAGTTCGGCGTTGCTATATCGGCATACGTCTCTCCAGAGCTTGTCATCGGCGCGCTACTGTTCGCCTTCACCGTGGGCGCGGCCTCAGGCGGTCTTCCAGCGAGAGAGGCTTCAAAACTCCAGCCAGCTGAAGCACTGAGGTACGGCAAATGATACGAGACTTCTTCGAACTCGCGTTCACCAGCATCCGGCACAGGAGGAGGCGTTCATGGCTCACGGTGGTCGGCATCTTTATCGGTATAACCGCGGTCGTCGCACTGATATCGCTGGGCCAGGGACTTGAGAACTCGGTCCAGAGAGAGTTCGAGCAGATAGGCAGCGACAAGGTGTTCATCAACCCTGGTGGCGACCAGTCACAGGGACAGATAACCTCGGGCACGTTAACCGACGACGACCTGGAGGCGGTGAGGAACACCCAGTCGGTCGACGAGGCCGCGGGAGCCCTGTTCTCGTCCACAACCGCGCGTTTCCAGGACGACCAGGCCTTCCTGACGGTTATAGGCATGCCGACCGGCGAGGGACAGTCGCTGGTCGAGACCAGCTGGGCTATAACCCTGGAAACCGGCAGAAGCCTCCGCTCGACTGATACGTCTAACATCGTGATAGGCAGCGAGATAGCCGACGGCCGGTTCGAGGAGCAGCCCGGTATAAGGAGCAGGATAGAAATTGATGGTTCTCGTTTCCAGGTGGTAGGCATCATGGAGCCCACTGGCGACCCGGGAATAGATGCGGCGGTCACGATGCCCATAACGTCGGCAAGGGACGTGCTTGAACGTGAGGACGGAACCTACGACTGGATATTCGCGAGCACCCAGCCAGGTTACACGCCGGAAGAAGCCAAGCAGGATATCGAGAAGTCGCTGAGAAACGAGCGCGGTGTCGACGAGGGCGAGGAAGACTTCACGGTCTCGACCCAGGAAGACCTGCTGGAGTCGTTCGAAAACATACTCAACGTGGTCAGAGGTGTAGTAATAGGCATCGCGTCTATTTCTCTTCTTGTCGGAGGAGTCGGTATCATGAACACGATGTACACCTCCGTCACTGAACGAACCCGGGAGATAGGTGTTATGAAGGCTATAGGAGCGACCAACAGGCAGGTGATGACCCTGTTCCTGATAGAATCAGGCATAATAGGTCTTGTAGGAGGCGCCATCGGCCTGATAACAGGTGTCCTGCTGGCGGTCGGCGCTGCCAACTTGGCTACCCAGTTCACGCAGATAGAGATCAACGCGTTCCTCGGCCCTGAACTCGTGGCAGGTGCGCTGCTGTTCTCGTTCCTGGTCGGAACGGTATCAGGTGTGCTCCCGGCGAGAAAGGCGGCGAAGCTCCAGCCCGCCGATGCCCTAAGGTACGAGTAGCTGACGTTACCGGGCGGAAGCCATATATATGGTCCAGCACCAATCAATAGGTCGTGGCCAGGATAGAATACACCCGAGGTATGTCAACGAGAGACCTTGTATACCTTAGCGGCTACTTCTCCCAGGTGCGTGAAGGGCTTGAAGCGGTCGGCGAAGAGTTCTCCGACACTGAAGTTGCCAGAGCGCTCGACGGCGAACCAGGAAGGACAACGGTAAGCCGGGTTCTCCGGGCGCTTGAAGACTCGGAGGAACCCGTGATACACAACGGCGGCCACATAATCGGTGGTGTAGGCATGTACGAGAAGAATGGCTACACGCCCGAAGTCGGGGATGATATAGAGGAAGAACTCGAGTTCCGGCGCCAGGAAGACCTTATATGACCGAAAAAGATTTAGGCGTGTCGCCACAAATAGACCTGAAGTGTTCGGACTTAGAAGCAAGACGACTCTTGAAGACGCCGCACGACTTCTACATCGAGATAAAGAACTCCACTCCGAGCTCAGCCAGCTGAGAAATGCGCTCCGCGCCACCTACCAGACCGGACCGACTATAGAGGAGGCAGGCGATGGATACGGGGATGCAGAGTACGTCGCCCAGGTGGAGATTAACAAGAAAGGGTTTACGGAAGAACTGCCTGTAGCTGTGTTCCGGGACGGCGAATGGGATATAATGGTAGACCAGTACTTCTGAAAGGAGAAAAGGAGGAAGGGTCAGGCCCCGCTCTCGACCTCGTTGCCGGCGTCTTTCCAGCCCTTGAGCCCGACTTCGAAGTCCTTCACGTTCTCGTAGCCGAGCTTCTCCAGCTTCTCCGCGGCCTTTGGCGATGCGCCGCAGGACTCGGAGCCGCAGTAGACCACTACTTCCTCGTCCTTGTCGAAGCGGTCGAGGACTTCGTGCGCCAGCTGGTCGAGCGGTATGTTGATGGCGCCAGGGATGTGCTCGTCCTCGAAGTGGTCTTCACTAAGGACGTCGATAAACACGAAGTCGTCATCGTTTTTGAGCTTCTGCTCCAGTTCGTCGAGAGATATAGTTTCAACCATAGTCTGTTCACCAATAATCTATAGTCGCTCTCCCCGCCATTAAAGATTCTGGAAATCATATCTTCCCGACTTCTTCTTTCCTGAGTATGTACCGGACGAACCAGTACACCAGCAACGCGATAATCACGAAGTCGAGCAGTGCGGAGAAGAACTGGCCGACACCGAACTCGACGTTAAGGATTATCCAGTTAGTGGTCTCCCAGTCGCCGCCCAGCAGGAGGGCGTCGACCACCGGCATGATGAGGTTGTCGACGGTGGAGGAGACGAGGTCTTTGACCGCGAGCCCCATGACGAAAGCTACCGCTAGTCCGGCGACCTCGTACTCTTTCAGGAACTCAAGGAAGTCCTCGAAGAATGCCATGTAAACAATTGGTGCCTGCTCTTTGAAGAGTTTTTGTGCAGCTGTGAAAAGATAAAACCGTGTAACCAGCATCTTCCTCCATGGAAGTCATCGACCAGTTAGCCGGCAAGCTTGACTCGCTCCAGCTGATGGGTGGCTCGGTACCGCCCGAGGAACAGAAGCGGATTTCCCGGCTGATAAACGATGTTGACGAGGTCGTAAGACACGATGTCCGGTACCGTCTCGCTGTGACCGATTCCGATTACCGGAACCAGCTGATGGTGGTGATACCGAAGACCGGGACCGACGACTACAAGGCCGAGGTCTACGAGATACGGCAGCGTGTCCGGGAGATCGATGGACTCCACTACGACACGCGGGAAGTGGTTGAGATGGAGTCGCTGCATCTTTACGCAGACCCGGGAGACCAGATAATCGATTTAGCGGACCGCATCTCCAGGGAGTATGTCCTCACCTTCCTGATAACCGAGAACGACTAGTTCTCTCTGACGCCTTCTCGACTAGCTGGTTGGCTACGCCGAGCAGGTAGGCTTCGCCGAAGACCGCGATTACTATGCCTCCGAGAGTGTCGAACACCAGGTCTTTCATGGTGTCGTCGAGGCCGTGCTGGGTCAGTATGTTGCCCCCTGTAAGACTGGAAAGACCTCCGAG
This sequence comes from uncultured archaeon, assembly GCA_964512895.1. Taxonomy (GTDB): domain Archaea; phylum Nanohalarchaeota; class Nanosalinia; order Nanosalinales; family Nanosalinaceae; genus JBDGRD01. The sequence goes on along the minus strand of CAZEKI010000008.1, from coordinate 643 downwards.
CCCGAACTCGAGCAGCTCCCAGATGACTCCGAACGCCAGCACGAAGACCAGGATGAAGACGAAGAACAGTTTGGGCGGGAACTCGAGTTGCTCGCTGTACTCGTCTACCGCTCTCAAAGCGGTGTAGCCCGCCGCCGCAACAACCGACGCGGAGAGCGCGTGCGTCATGTGGTCCCACCAGCTGAAGTAGCTGTAGGGTCCGAGAGTGCCGAGGGCGTGGAGGAAGACTGCGGACGTTATCCAGAGCACGAGTCCCGGGTCCATCGATACCTGGTAGTCGCGTTCAAGTATGCCGGGCAGGAACGTAACGATGAGACCTACGGCTGCGTTGACTATTATACCGGTCGAGCCCTGGTAGAGGCCGTATCCTGCTATCAAGACCAGCGACAGCTGCATCAACCGGGAAACTTGTTCCTGCCTGGCCTCTGATATCCCGAGTTGTTCCCTTATCTTCATACCCTCACCTCTCTGCGGCCGAGATAGATGCCCAGGGCTTTGCCCGCGACTATGCCGGCGAGGGTGGCTCCGGCGAACTCCCACATCAACAGGTCGTGGGAGGTGACGAGAGATGTTCCCCTGTAAACGTCGGACAGCCATCTTGCGACCGCCCAGGCCGCGGAGACCGCTATAGTTGTGAACGTGA
>CAZEKI010000007.1:0-21051 GCA_964512895.1 uncultured archaeon | reverse complement strand
CCGGTTTTTCCAGGAAGACCAGTCTTTGTTTCTTGACTACTTCACTGAGATAGAAGATAAGGACTGGTACGGGCAGCTGAAACAGAATGCGGATTCATCTAAATACCGAGAATTCCCCGAAGAGATAGGTTACAGGCGCCTAATTTATGCCATAGTGCGATACAAGAAACCTGGTGAGATGGTCGAAACAGGGGTTTTCGACGGATTTGGCACCACGTTTATTCTGGGGGCTATGGAGGAGAACTCGAACGGCCGACTATATTCTCTTGACTTAGAGACATCTGGTATGCAGCTACCTCCGTCAAAGGAGATCGGCTGGATGATACCTGAAGAGCTGAGGGATCGCTGGGTTTTAGAAGAGGGTCGGAGTGCGGTCGTACTTCCCCGGCTACTGGAGAAAACCAAGGAACCGGAAATTTTTCTGCATGATAGTCTGCATTCATATGACAATATGACGGTTGAGTATCAGCGATTCAGGGACAAGAATCCTGAGGGCGTTATTGTTAGTGATGACACGGATAGGCATTCCGCATTTGAAGATTTCGCGAGGAGGAACGACTATTTCTGGAAGAAGTACAAGGAAATCGGAATAATGGAGAGTAAAGATAAAAGATAATCTGATGCCGGTATAAAATATGACAAAACTCCTAATCCTTGGCCTTGACGGGCTTGACCCGTACTTTGTGGAGGAGCATCGAGAGGAGCTGCCGCATCTCGCGGGCGGTTCTGTTCTTGAGTCGACGCTGCCGCCGATAACTGTGCCGGCGTGGGCATCGAGCTTCACTGGAAGAAAGCCGGAAAAGCTGGACAGGTTTGACTTCCAGGTTATCGACTTCGACTCCTACGATTTCACCCCGGAGCCGCACACCGGTTTCTTCGGCAAAGAGTTCTGGAGCTACATGGATGGTAAGGCGGCTATCGCCGATGTTCCTGGCGCGGATTTGCGTGAAATCGATGGCTGGATGATGGCGGGACTGTTCGATGTATCTGAAGACTCTTCGCATCCGCCTGAATTGGTGAACGAGATGGAGGAAGAGCTGGGCGATATCCAGATAGAAGGCCTGGAGAACTACGATACCGAGAAGGAGCGCCGGGAGGCCGCTTTCAGCTTCTTCGAGCGCAGGAAAGACATGCTTTACTGGCTGCTAGACAGCCGGGATGCGGACGTCTACTTTACAGTCTTCCGTCTGCCCGATACGATGATGCACCACTGCTCCAACGACCGGCAGATGCTGGAAGCGTATAAAAAGTGCGACGAGATGGTGTCGGAGCTGAAAGAACGAGATGTCGACATGCTGGTGGTTTCCGACCATGGCGCGGTAAAGGCGACGAGACGTTTCTCGGTCAACACCTGGCTGCAGGAAAACGGTTTCCTGGAGCAGAAAGCCGGGGAAAACCGGTCGCGGCTGAAAAACCTCGCGCTCAGAGCCGCGGAGTTCGCAGAGCGGTTCGGCTTCCGGGACTACCTGGTCTGGGCCAACGAACGCTACCGCGACGTCGCGGGCGAAGAGTTCGTCGACAGGAACCTCGACCTTGACACCGTGGACTGGTCCCGAACTGAAGCATTCTCCTACATGACTGGTGTCTGCCGGTACTCTGGCATCTGGGTAAACGACGACAGGTTTTCAAACGGCGCGGTAGAAGACAGAGAGGCCAAGAAACAGGAGATAAAGCAGGAGATGGAGAAACACGAACTAGTCGAGCGCGTGCTGACGAAGGAGGAAGCGTTCGCGGTTGACGCGGAGACATTCCCCGACCTTGTCGCGGTGCTGGGCGGGAAAGTGAAGAACGATTCCGACATCAAGCCGAGCGTAACAGGGAAGATATCGAGCTACATGCACCGCCGCGACGGCTACATCGCGACGCATGGAGACGTTTTCTCGGATGTCGAAAGCGCCGAACTTATCGACCTAGCGCCTACGGTTCTACACTACTTTGGTAACGCGGTCCCGGAGGAGATGGATGGAGACGTTCTCGGAATATTCGCTGAAGGCTCGGAGCCAGGCAAACGCGAACCTGAAAGATTCTCTGGAGAAGTTGAAGACCTAGACTTCTAGAAATGCACGGCGGCAAACATAATAACTTTCGCCTGACAAACTTTCGACGTGATACCAGATGGCAAACGTTGAGATAGACGACGACATCTACGGCGTTCTTGAAGCCCGCGCAGAGGAAAAAGACTTTGACACAACAGAAGAGTACGTCCACTACCTTCTCGAACAGGTAGTGGAGAAGATCAAGCGCGAAAAGGAGCAGCAGGAATCAAGCTATACTGAAGAGGAAGAGGAGAAGGTCAAGGAGCGCCTACGAGGCCTCGGCTACCTCGACTAGCGGTCAGAAGTCCAGATCCTCCAACTCGTCCTCGCTCCTGTGGAAGTCGCGCTGCTCAGTGTCCTTGGGCCGTAAAATATCCGCCAGAAAAGTATCTCTCAGCCTGTCTCTTAGAGGGTCAATCACGTCTATGGCTAGAGTTGCCATGTCGGTCTTCAGTCTGGAAACGCCGGGCGTCCATCCATCCTGGTAACGCCAGCTGCAGCCGGTTACTATCAGGGGCGAGGTGTTGACCTGGAGCATCGTATATCCGGTCTCAGGCAAGTGCTCCCGTACATCGAGGCCGTCGCCCATCGGTTCTTTCCCGAGTATGGATAACGCGGTGGGGACGATGTCGATGGTTCTCATATGGCTGGCGTCCAGCCTGTGGTTTAGAAAGACTGTGGGCACGACGTTCAGCTCCGGGCATACCGGCTTGTTGTGGTCGTACCTCTTTCTGAAAAGTATCTGTTCCCCGAGCAGCTCCCCGTGGTCCGAGGTAAAAATCACCAGGGTGTCTTCGAGTATGCCGCGTTCCTCCAGTTCCTCGACATGGCTCCAGAAGTGCTGCTCCACCGATTCTACGCCCTCCTGGTACCGCTCCTCAAAAGGACCTGGCTCGTCCGGGTCCGCCGGTATGTGGTTTCCGTGACCTATCTTTCCGTATGGCGAGTGAGTGTCGAGCGCCCGCTCGACGTATACAAAAGGCTCTTCGAGCTCCGACAGCTCCTTTGATGTTTCGTAGTTCCGGAAGATGTTCTGGCAGAGCGCGTCCTCGGGATGGTCGTAGAAAGAATGGTTCTCGAACCGGTCTAGAACGGTCTGTTCTTCCAGTGTGTCGTAGAACGACCGTACCGAGTGGTTTCTCGGGTCAAGCCCTGTCAGCATCGAGGGAAAGGAGATAGGGGTATAGCCTGCGGGCGCCAGGGTCGGTATAGCGCCACCGCCTTCTTCCACGATCGATTCCGGCACGTGGTCGTATCTGAGGGCGTCGGCCACGAAGACGAAAATGTTCTTCATAGACCGGTTTTGGTGCTCCAGATATTAAACGGTGGACGCTACCGTATGACGATATCTGCCAGCCCGCGGGCTTCTTCCTCTATCTCTAGCCTTCTCCCGACGCCGACGATGATGTCTCTGTCCTCTTCCCTGACACCACCTATCAGCACGAGAGTTACAAGGTAGATGACGCCGAAGACTCCGCCACCTACGAAGAGGCTCCAGAGAGGAACAGTATCGAAGACCGTGTGGAGACCGATATATACGACGCCGAGCGCGGGCAGCGAGGCCAGAACCGGTCTGAGGCTCTGCCTGTCGAAGGGTACCAGACCTTCCATGTAGTATGTCTCGACTACGAGCAGGGCGTTTATCAGTATCAGCGAGGCCGAGGTTGCGATGGCCGCACCTACTATGCCCATCTCAAGTACGCCGATGAGATAGACGTTGAGGGCGATGTTTATGACGAGCTTGCCGACGGTGTTCTTGAGTATTATGTCCGTACGCGAGGCGGATTTGACCACTTCTGCCAGGTAGCCGGTGGCGGTGTTAAACAGTTGGCCGAACGCAAGTATCACGAGAGCGGTCGCCGCCACTGTGTACTGGCTGCCGAACAGCAGGTGGAGGAGCTGCTCCGAGAAAAGCACCATCACGATGAAAGCGGGGAAGCTGATGGATATCGTCCACCGCGTCAGCGTCTTCAGCACCTCTGGAAGCTCGCGTTCGTCCTCCTGCCGTATCTCGGAAAGCGAAGGAAGCGCCAGGCTCTGGAAAGCCCTGTACGGCAGCAGGATGAGAAGAGCGGTCGGGAACGCTGCATTGTAGAAACCTACCGCCGCGTCCGTCGTGAAGTAGCCGAGGAAGGCGGTGTCCGCCCATCCCAGAACCGTTGCTATAGTGGCCGACAGCAGCAGAGGCGACGAGAACCGGATTAACTGGCGGTAGTGCCTGTCGGGCTTCACTTTCCGCGTCAGTATCGGACCTATCTTGACCTCGACATAGTAGAACGCCAGCACAGTCGAGAGCACGACACCCAGCAGCCATCCAAGCGCGGCTCCGACGACGCCGTAGCCGAGAATTATCAGGCCGACAGTTGCGGCGAGCTGCACGATGTTCTGGACGAACTGGTTGGTTATCACCCGGTACTTCATCTCCTTGAACGCGGTCATCGTCGCGGTGCCTATCTTTGAGACAGTTGCGACCGGTATGACGAAGGCGAAAACCCTGAGAACCGGCACAAGCTCTGGGCTGTTGAACACCTGGTACGAGATGAACTCTGCCGAGAAGTAGACGGCCGCACCCATAAGTATAGAGATCGGCACAGTCACCTCGACCGAGGAGAGCACGACGCCGCGTATCGACGCCCAGTCTCCCTCTGCGTTGTACTCGGCGACGTACTTGTTGATTGCCTGGTTCACCGCCAGCAGCGAGACCGTTCCTGCGAGGCTCATAACTGTCAGGCCGAGAGAAAGCTGTCCATAGGCTTCAGGCCCGATAAACCTGGCGACCACCAGCCGGTAGAGGTAAGTGAAGAACTTCGAAGCTACCAGGCCTATAGCCACTATGCCGGCGCCCTTGGCAAAGGTGTTCAAGGCTTCTCTGGCAGACATACAACTGTTTTAGTGCCGGGGCTTTATTTTACCGGGCGTCGCCAATTAAAAGCTTCGACCGAAACCTGTTCTACATGGCGGAGTTCGAAAAGATGCTGGTAGTAGGCTTCGACGGCCTTGACTACGAGAAGATAAAGAAGCACGGCTGCGACAACCTGGTTCTCGACACCTTCGGCAGAATTGACCTTGAAGACTTGCCGCTTATGACGCCGCCTCTCTGGGCCTCGATGATTACAGGGGAGATGCCGGAAGTCCACGGCATCGACACGATGCTGACGTTCCGGGGCGAAAAAGTCAGGAAGATTGACCGCTACGTGCTCGGGTTCTTCAACCTGTTCGGTATGAGCGGGATGCATCTCCGGAAGATGCTCTACTACTACCTGTTCGACTCCAGCATATTCGTTCCTGACAGAGATTTCATGGAGGTCGACTCGATATTCGAGAAAGTCGCGGACTCCGTGGCGCTTGATGTTCCCGGATACTCGGAGTACCCGTACATCGCGGGCAAGAGCTTTGTGGCCAAAACCCACAGGAAGCATCCGCCGGTCTCGAAGGAGCGTGTACTGCGCGACGCAGAGGCAGAGCACGGGTACAGGAAGAAACAGCTGTTTGACAACATCGGTGAACACAAGCTTGTGATGCAGCACTTCCACTATCCGGACTGGCACCAGCACCTGTTCTTCAACGACGAGGAGAAAGACCGCGAACTCTACGAGAAGATGGACGAACTTGCCGGCGAGATACTTGAACGCGTCGACGATGACACGCTTGTAGTATTCTGCTCCGACCACGGCATCGGCGAAATGGGTGGACACCGGGACCAGGCGTTCTACTCTACCAACGCCGACATCGGAGAAGATGCCAGGATAACTGAGCTGCTTTTCCGGTGCCTCGAGAAGCTGGACTACGAGAAGGCCGAGCAAACACTTGACGAAATAGAGATATAATCAGTGAGGAAGATAGAATGACTCTACTTGTTTTCGGGATGGACGGCGCGGTAAGGAAGTACATAGACGAGGCCATAGACCGCGGTCTGATGCCGAACACTGAACGCTTCATAGAAGAAGGCTGCTCCGGCGACATGGACTCGACGATTCCGCCGGTAACGATTCCGGCATGGGTCTCGATGTTTTCCGGGTACGAACCTGACAAGTTCGACACAGTGCACCACACCAATCTTAACGAAGACTATGAAATCGAGCTGAGGAACTCGGAGAAATGGCGCGGAATGCTTCTCTGGGACAGGGTAGACGGCGAGTTCGGTGTCATAAATGTACCTGGGACTTCGCCTGTATGGGCTATAAACGGATTCATGGTCGAGGGTTTCCCGATGGTGGAGGACCCGAACGTCTACCCGACAGACTTAATCGACGAGCTGCCTGATATGGAGTTCGTCCAGTCAGGCGACCGTTCTACGAGAGAAGGCAGGAGACAGGCGTACCACGAAAACTTCGAGCTCAGGAGACAGGGCTTCCCGAAGATAGACCGAGACTGCGACGTACGTATCGAGATCTACCAGCTGACAGATACTAATGCCCACCGCTCGAGGAACTTTGAACAGGTGCTGGAGGCCTACGAAAAAGTTGACGAGGTTCTCGGCGAGCGTATGGAGGAGTACGATGATATACTGCTGGTGTCGGACCACGGCTTCACGCACGTTGACCGGTACTTCTATGTCAATACCTGGCTGAAGCAGAAGGGATATCTCGTGGAGAAGAAGGGCGAAGGCAATACCTGGAAGCACCGAATCCAGCGCGTCATGGCGCCTCTGATAGAGTCGCCGCTGAGGCCGTTTTTCAAGCTGGCGAACGACCTGCTGGCGTCAAGAGCTGGCGTCGACTTCGCCCCCAAATCCAGCTTCCTGGAGGACATCGACTTTGAGCAAACGCGGGCGTTCTCGTACGTCAAGTCGACCGCCAACTTCGGCGATATAAACATCAATACGCCGCGGTGGTCGAAAGGCTTCGTCGAGAACAGGGAAGAGCTCGCCGACGAAATCAGGGAAAAGCTTGAGCAGGAGGATTTTGTCGCCAACGTCTGGACCCGGGAAGAAATATACGACGAGCCGGAGAACATGCCCGACCTGATGTTCGAGACCGCTGAAGATGTTGGTGTGGGACCGCCACTGTTCCCGAAGCACCTTCTGAAGACCGACACCCACGTCCATTCCCGGACGGGTGTGGTAGGCGGGTGGGGCGAGAGCTTTTCTGAAGGAGAGCTTGAGAAGCGGGACATAGTCGATGTGGCGCCGACGCTCGCGTACTACCTTGGCCAGGAGCTGGAGTGCGACGGAGAAGTAATGCGCGATGTTTTCAGTGACGACTTCGCACCGAAGGAAGTTTCCGAGGTATCGGACATCGAGGTATAGGCTTTTAAATAACATACTCACTTTATGCATGTTATGCAAAGGAAGACGATTTCTCTGCCTGACGAGCTGGCAGAGTACGTGGATGAGAACCACATCAATCTCTCCCGTTTTGTCCAGGACAAGCTCAGAGAGCTGACCGAGGCTGAGGGCCCCGATGCTTCTATAGACCAGCTGTCCGAGGAAGAGGCCCGGAAAATCGGCCAGAAACTCAAGGAACTGGGATATGTTGAATAGGCGATATTAATGGAGAAACATCGCCGGACCATAACGAAGGCAGTGAGCTACAGGATGTTCGCGACCCTGACGGTCTTTACGGTCGCATTCCTATACACCGGTAAACTGGCCTCGTCCGCCAAGATAGGCGGCACAGCTGCGGTGGCCAAAACCTTCCTCTACTACTTCTGGGAGAGGCTCTGGAACAACATAGGCTGGGGACTGAAATAGATGCTACAGGTGACGACTCAAAAATGAAAGTTATAGGCGTAGACGCCGCGACATGGGACATCATAAAACCGCATAGAGACGAGCTGCCGAACTTTGACCGGCTGATGGAGGAATGCGACCACAAGACGCTGACGGTTGACGAGAAGCCGAAGAGCGCGCCGGTCTGGACCTCGATCTTCACCGGTCTCTCACAGGCCGAGCACGGCCACGAGGACTTCATTGTGAACGACGAGCTCCAGAAACGGGAGGATATCGACGCCGCTTTTGTCTGGGAGGAGCTTGACTCGACAGTTGACGTCAAAGTACTCCAGGTTCCGGCAGTCTATCCGCAGATAAACTGGAACGTCGAGTACGAGCCGGTCGGCTACGGCGTGACCTCGGACCTTGAAGAGCTTGACGAAGACATGGAAAAACTCCGCAAGAAGTCTATCGAAATCCTGGAGACCGACCCGGAGCTGTTCATAGTGGTCTTCATGCAGCTCGACAAGGTCTCCCACTTCTACTGGGACGACGAAGAGCTTGTGCTTGAATGGTACAAGAAGATGGACGACGTCCTCGGAGATTTGCTCGAGTACTACGATTTTGACTCTGACGAACCGCTGATAGTCCTGAGCGACCACGGCTTCGCAGAGTTCGGAGAGGGACGTGTCCAGACCCTGCCCGAGGAGACGCCAGCGGGCGAACTCAAAGGCGACCACCACGAGGACGCGATACTGCTTACGAAAAACCTTGACTACGAGATAGACGACCCGGAAGACGTCGGAAAGGCTATCCTTGATTACTATCAGGAGTAACGGGAAAGAAGATGGATCTGATAGTGCTCGGTGTTGACGGGGTGGACCCGCAGTACTTGGAAAAGGCGATGGAGAAGCACGAGATGCCGAACTGGGAACGATTAAAGAAAGAGGCGTTCTATTCCGAGCTGCCGAGCACTGTTCCCGCGGTGACGATTCCGGCCTGGATTTCGATGTTCTCTGGCTACAGACCTGGAAAGTTCGAGGTCTACCATCTCAACGACCCGGACTTCGAGGAATGGAAGATGACGTTCCCAGACTCCTCAAAGTTCCGGAACCTCTGCTTCTGGGAGCGGATAGATGCAGAAGTTGGGCTCCACTACGTACCAGGGACATCGCCTGTCTACCCTGTCAACGGCTGGATGCGCGGAGGTTTTCCTTCCCCCACAGACTTCGAGTTCTATCCTGAAGAGCTCGGAGAAGAGTTCGACGACCTGGAGAGGAAGGATTCCCACAGCTATACTCACTCCCGGGCCAAGATTGCCGCCGAGCTTGAGAACTACGAGGTCGAGGGAAAGATCGCGGCGGAGATCGCGTCGAAGAACCCGGATGTCTTCGTCTCGGTGATACGCATGACCGACCAGGCGTCGCATTTCGCCGAGTCGGAGTCACAGGTGCTCGAGTGCTACGCCGAGGCCGACGAGGCGGTAGGCAAGGCTCTCGATCGGGCCGAACGCGAGGACGCCGACCTGATAGTGGTCTCGGACCACGGCTTCCTGAACTCGAAGAAGAAGTTCAACATCCAGAAGTTCCTGGAAAAACGAGACCTCGTTGAGTTTGCGGACGGCGGCCAACCATCCCTAATTTACCGGCTCGCAGAACCACTGTTCGACACGCCGCTCAAACCGTATCTGAAGTACCTGCACGACCGCTACCAGAGCCTGACAGGCTCTAGCCTTGACGCCGGAAACGACGCGCTCGCCTCTATCGAGAAGAGTTCGAAAGTACTGCCCTACCACTTCGGCCTCGGCCGGGACTGTGCATTAAAGATTCACACTCAAGACATGCCTCACGGCCACGTCGATGAAGACGAAAGAGAGAAGATAATCTCTAGGCTGGAGAACGATCTCCGCGAACTGGAGAAAAACAGGAAATCTGTAATCGAAGAGGTCTGGCGGGGAGAAGAGCTTTACCCGGATGCAGACAGGCGGCCGGATGTTGTCTTCAGGACTACACCAGAGTTCATAGCAGAGACCGCGCCCTCGAACAAGATGTTCAGCAAGACCGACTCCTTCACCCATGATGAGAACGGGGTGTTCTTCGCTCTAGGGCCGGGTATCGATGAAGCAGCGGAGGAAGAGCTGGAAATCTACGATGTCGCACCGCTGATATACGCGCTGCTGGAAGAACCGATTCCGGAAGACCTCGACGGCGAGCTGCCGGAGAATCTTGTTTCTGATTCAAAACCAGAGTATCGCTCAACCGAGCTCGACGATGTCTCGGTCTGAAATCATACTACGGAAAAATGCCTATCTACCTCGAAAAGATCCGAAAACTCATACGTGAAGACACAATGCCCGAAGCACCTGTAACACGCGAAGAAATCGAAAACGCACCTCTAAAAGCAAAGATAAAAGCCGGAAAAGACGTGGTGAAACGCGCCCTCGAAGAGTACGGTTCTGAAAATACCGTCATAGGTTTCACCGGTGGCAAGGACTCCACACTGACCGCATGGCTGGTTAAACAGGTATGCGAGGAGGAAGGCTTCGAGAAGCCACGGTTCATGTTCGTCGACCACGGCCAGCACTTCGACGAGATCGAGGATTACCTAGAGCGAATCAGCGACGACTGGGGGTTCGACATCATGGTTGCGAGAAACGACGACCTGATAGGAAAGGCCGATAACCCGGGCGACAAGGTCCCGGTCGCCGAGTTAAACGAGAGGAACCAGCAGGAGGCTGAACGCGTCGGCGACTACGAGGAAGTTCCCTGGCTGATGGATACAGAGGCCGGCAACCACCTGCTGAAGACTGTGCCGATGAACGAGCTGCTCGAGAACCACGGCATCGACGCGGTCATCAACGGCGTTCGCTGGGACGAACACGAGTCGCGAGGCGACGAAGAGTTCTACAGTCCGCGGGACAATCCGGAGCATATGCGCGTCCATCCCATCCTCCAGTTCGACGAGAGAGATGTCTGGGACGCCACCTGGCACCACCTTGTCCCTGATACGGTAGAAGGATTCGAGCGCCAGGACGACTACCCGGAATCGCCGGACGATCTTCCTGAAGGTGTTTCGATGGACGATATCCCGATTTCGCCGAAGTACTGGGAAGGCTTCCGTTCGCTGGGAAGCGAGGTCTCGACCGACAGGACCGAGGAAGACCCGGCCTGGCTCCAGGACGTCGAAAACACCAAGGAGCGCGCAGGAAGAGCCCAGAACAAGGACGACAAGGAAATCATGAACAAGCTACGGGAACTCGGCTACATGTAAGCCGGTTCCCTTCACTTTTTTTATCCCAGAAGTTCCCGGACCGTTTTCCGGACTGACTCTGCCGAGTTTCTCTCTGGTTCCCAGCCCTCGTTTCTCAGCTTCGATATGTCGAGCCGCATTTCCGGAACGTCGCCTTTCCAGCCTTTCTCGCCGCCGGTGTAGGAGTATTCTGGGTCGAGACCCATCTCGTCCGCGACTATATCTGCGATTCCGTCGACGGAAATCGAGTCCTCGCTGCCGACGTTGTAGACGCCGCCTGACTTCCATGCCGCGAGTATGCCGGCTACGGTGTCTTCTACGTGGAGGTAGGACTTCCTCTGCTTCCCGTTCCCGAGGATTTCGAGCTCTTCCGGACTGTCTTTCAGCTTGTGGATGAAGTCGTATATCACGCCTTTCTGGTTCCTGCCCCCAACTATGTTGGCGAGCCTGACTATAGCGAGTTCGATATCGAATATCTGCGAGTAAACCTGGCACATGTGTTCTCCGCCAGCCTTGGTGGCGCCGTACATCGAAATCGGATCGAGTCGTGCTGTTTCCGGCGTCGGGATTTCCGCGTCCTCGCCGTAGACGACTGAAGAAGAGGCAAAGACTATCTGCTCCACCTCTGCATCGACGCAGGCATCCAGCACGTTCTTGGTGCCTTCAAGGTTCTCGTCGAAGTCTTTCTCCCGGTCTCCGGGAAAGGTGTTGACTTTTGGATTGGCAGCAAAGTGGAATACTGTATCAACATCCTCCAGTATTGCGGCCAGGCCTTCTGAATTCTTAATGTCATGTTCGACCAGCTCGGCGTTCTCCGGCACGTTCTTCCGCTTTCCCGAGGAAAGGTTGTCCACCACGATTACTTCGTGTCCGTCCACGAGTTCTTCGACAAGGTATGAGCCTATGAATCCTGCTCCACCGGTTACTGCTATCATATGACAGGTTTTCGGGGCCGACTAATTAAAATCTGAGTAACACATCATGTTACATGGCCAAAAAGAGGGTTTCGTTGACGCTTGAAGAGAAGCTTGTCGAGAAGATAGATAACAAGGCGAAGCGGGCGGATGTGAACCGTTCGCAGATGATGGAGGACATAGTAGAGAGCTATTTCCAGCAGAAGGGTGTTGACACCGCTGTAGTGTTCTGCGGTGACGATGAAAACCAGACCATGAACCTGTACCAGGGCAAGCCGGTGCTCAGCCATATCCTCGACCATCTTTCGGAGGAAGGTATCTCCCGGGTTTTCCTGCTTGCTGGCCACAACAGAGATGAAATCGAGTCCAACTACGGGTCGAAGTACAGCGGACTTGCGCTAGAGTACGTCTCCGAGGAGAAGCCGAGCGGTACAGCTGCGGCACTGGAGAAAGTTGGCGACAAGATAGACGATACTTTTGTGGCGCTGAATGGCCACGTCGTGACGGATGTAGACCTCCGTGATATGCTGGAGGTCCACAACGACGAGAACGCGGTTGCAACTATGGCGCTGACCACGGTCGAGAACCCTTCAAAATACGGTGTCGCGCGGCTAAAGGGGCGGCAGATTCTTGGATTTGAGGAGAAACCAGAGGCCGGAGAGGAGCCATCGCGGCTTATCAACGCCGGCACATATATCATGGAGCCCGATATTTTTTCTCGTCTCGACGTAGATGATCTGGAGGAAGTATTTGAAGATCTTTCCCAGGCAGGCGAACTCGCCGGATACATATACGGCGGTAAATGGGTGGACGCCGGGGAACGCTAGACCACGGAATCCATCTTTTTCTCGAGCATTCTCGCCTCTTCCGATATGAACTCTTCTACAAGCATGGCCAGGTTGTAGAATATCGAAACAGCCGCGCCTGAAAGAGCGAAGCCGAGTATGCTGGGTTCGAGGCTTGAGAGGAAGTAGGTCGCCAGCACCGGCGCAATAGCGGCGAGGTAGTGCACCATCCCGAATACTAGGTACTGTGTGTCCTGGCTCTCTACGGTCTTGAAGGTGCCTCTGTAGGCCCACAGTGTCAGAAGTCCGAATCCGAGGACCGCGCCTATGCCATAGCTCAGTATCTCGGGCAGCCCGGGCATGCCGTACCGGTCTATCAGCAGGATGCCGGAGCCCCAGAAGGCGATGGTGAAGCCGTAGGCCCGGGATTCAGACACTAGTATGGCCCGGAGCAGGTCCTTCCGCATGTAGCAAACCTCGGGACGCTGGGATAAAAAACACACAGACTGAACCTTTAAAAACAAGAAGTAATACATCGTAATACTATGGTCTGGTGTAGGGATAGAGGGAGAGACAAGGTGAGAACAAATGAGTTCACGGACAGAAAATGAAGAAACCGATTTTGACGATGACATATATCTCCGGCTTATAGGAGAAAAAAACGGAAGCAAGCCTGAAGGTCTTCCCGTAGGTATGGACATAGACTTTACATTCATACCTGACGATTCAGGTTTCAGATGGTTTCGGGAAGCCGGCCTGGTGGACTCCAGAGAGCAGTACGACGAGATAATGGACATGGTCGACGAGGCAGCCCCCAGAGGCCACAGCAACCAGCTGGTGACGTTTCTGGATGCCGCGCTCAGGTACCAGCCAGGGCTTTTCCACCACCTGCACAGCTACGTCTCCGACGTAGAAGTAGAGCCGAGAGACGGTCTTAACAAGATGGCTGGCTACAGAAGCGAGAAAGAAATGCCGAATATAGCCTCGTCCGCCGGTCACTTGCCAGTTATCCACACCACTACAAACGGATATTTTGACAGGAAGATTGCAGGCTTTGCAGGGCCAGAGACACCGTTCTACAACGGCCAGGGCGAGAAAGACGAGAACATGCGCCAGGTACTCGACGACATGGACCTGGAGAATATGCCTATGATATACCTTGGTGACAGCAACGGCGACATAAACGGGATAAGACTGGCTCACCAGCTAGGTGGTTTTGGCATCGCAGTAGGCCAGGAACCCGGCCAGGTGACGGAAAGCGTGGACGAGGCAACCCTCTACGTCGCCGACGAGGAACCCCATTATACAGCTGCGGCGCTCGTCAACGAACTCGGCCATCCTCCAGAACACAGGCTGACACCTGAAGAGCTGAGAGACGAGTACGGGTTCGATATATCGGGAGAGGTGATAATAGGGGAGATGGCCGATGAAAAACGCCAAAAACTTGCTGAAGAGGCCTCCTACAACATAGGTGTCGATCCATCGTACATATAGTATCTATTGGCGAACTACTCGTGGATCTGATAGGAGAGGAAAGAAAGAGCCTCAAACATAACTCGGGGTTCTCGAAAAGAGCAGGCGGGGCTCCAGCTAACGCAGCTGTGGCAGCCTCCCGGCTTGGAGCAGAGACATCTATGGTTGCGACTGTGGGCGAGGACGAGTTCGGCGAGTTCCTTGTCGAAAGACTGGAGAACGAAGGCATTGACACCACAAACATCAGGCGCTCCAGGCTCAACACTACACTGGCTCACGCCGCGCTTGACGAGGAAGCCAGACCACATTTCATGTTCTACCGCGGCGCAGACGAGGTAATAACAAGAGAACAGCTCAACGGAACGGACTCTGATATAGTTCACCTGGGTTCTCTACCTTTCTCACACCCCAAGACCGCCAGAAACCTGATAGAGTTCATAGAGGGCCATGAATCCACTATCAGCTTCGACCCTAACCTCCGGGAAGACGTGATGAACACCCACTACAGGAAGTCCATGCAGAACATCGTAGACCATGTAGACGTGATGATAGCTGCAGAGGATGAGATCGATTTCTTCGGCGGCAAGCAAGAAGTTCTCTCAAGTGTGGATGAACTTGTTGTGACGAAGGGCGAGAAAGGCGCCGAACTCTGTAACGGGGCCGAAAGCTTCCAGGTGGATGCGCCCGATGTTGACGTGGTCGACACCACCGGCGCAGGAGACGCGCTTACAGGGGCTTACCTGGCTTTCCGCGACGAGGGCAGAAAGAAGGCGTTACAGAAGGCGGTAAAGGCGGCGTCGCGTTCGGTTACCTCGAAGGGCGCCATGGAGGCCTTGCCCTACAGATCCGAGTTAGAATAAAAAGACTTCGTAGCCGGAGGTTATACATGGAGAAAGCACTGGTCACAGGCGGCGCAGGATTTATCGGCTCGAACATTGTCGAAGGCCTGGTAGATAGAGGAGTAGATGTTGTAGTTCTTGATGACCTCTATCTGGGCTCTAGAGATAACCTGGAAGAAGTGATGGACGACATCGAGTTCATCAACGGCTCTGTGACCGACCGCGAAACTGTTGAGGACGCGGTTGAAGGATGCGACACTGTTTTCCACCAGGCAGCCCGTTCAAGCGCCCCTATGCACAAAGAGGCGCCCGTGGAAGGTGCAGAGGTAAACATAGGGGGTTTCATAAACACAGTAGAGGCGGCGAGAGAAGCTGGTGTTGAAAAGGTGGTCTATGCTTCCACAAGTTCGATGTATGGAAGTGTCGAACCACCTCATAGCGAGGACGCCGGAGAAGAACCGACCAACCGCTATACCGCCACAAAGATGTCCCGCGAGCTGTACGCGAACGTCTACTCCAAGATATCAAACCTACAGTTCACCGGGCTCCGCTACTTCTCGGTTTACGGCCCGCATGAACGTTCGAAGGGCAAATTCGCAAACGTCGTGACACAGTTCCTCTGGAAGATGAAGAAAGGCGAGTCGCCGGTCATATTTGGAGACGGGACGCAAACCCGGGACTTCACATATGTCGCAGACGTTGTAGACGCGAACATCCTGGCAGCCGAACGCAGCGAGGACATAGACGGCGAATACTTCAATATCGGAACCGGGACGGAAACTTCGTTTAACGAGGTCGTCGAGGCTCTCAACGAGGCCCTGGGAAAGAACATAGAACCGGAGTACGTCGACAATCCTATAGACAACTACGTCGAACGGACCAAGGCAGATATCTCGGAGGCCCGGGAAAAGCTCGGCTACTCACCTGAATACGCGTTTAAAGAAGGCCTCAGCAGAACTGTGGAGTACTACAATAATCACGTATAAGAAGTTTGGAATTCATCTGCCAGACATGGGAAGAATCGAAAAGCCCTGGGGCTACGAGGAACATATACTCTCCACACAGGTAGATGTAGGCGACCGTGTAGGCATGCTCGGAATCCGACGGCTTGCACTTAACGCGGAAGAGATGACCTCCTACGCCTACCACGAGGAACAGGCCGACATAATATACCTGGAGAAAGGGAGCATAGTCCTCCGGCGTGAAGACAAGATGGAAGACCTGGAACCTGGCTCCGCTATCGTGATACGGTCTGGTGAGAAACACCAGCTCCAGAACATAAGTGGCGAAGTTGCTGAAGTACTTGAGATATCCTTCCCCTACATACCCGAGGACATAGTCAGGATAGAGGACCCTTACGCCGAGGAAAGAGAGGAGGAACGGCTGGAGCACGAGGAATCGTCATAATCCCTTCTGCAGAACTCTATTAAAGCTCAGAGAGCGATTTTTTCCTGTGCCCAAACTCTCGGTTATAGGTCTTGACGGCGTCAACTGGAGGATTCTTGAGCTAGCGGTAGAGAAAGGGCTGATGCCCAACCTTGAATCGGCCCTCGATGGTTCGTACACGGCCGAACTCGAGACCACCTATCCCTCGGTCACCGGGCCGGCATGGACCTCCATAGTAACAGGCGACAATCCAGCGGAGCACGGGATATTCGACTTCGTTGACCATATCCAAGGCGGCCGCCCCTACAGCTCCAATGACATCGACTCGGAGACCATATACGAGAGGATAGCTGAGGAAGGAGAGGTCACAGTCATCAACCTGCCTATGTCGTATCCGCCGAGATTCGACGGCGAGTTCGTCGGAAGTTTTCTGGCACCGGAAGACGACTACGTACGGCCGAAGAGCCTGGAGGAAAAGTTTGATTTTTCCCGATACCGCAAGTCGATTTCGGCGGCGGACAAAAGCTTCCGTGTCATCAAAGCCGCAGAAGGAACCGCCTCCGATAAGAACCGGTTGATAGATGCGCTGCTCGACGACCAGGATTTCTTCTACGCGCTGTTCTCGGCGCCGGACTGGATAATGCACAACCACTACCGGGAGATGGCGGAAGGAGAGAACGATGATGCTTTCCAGGTATTCGGGATTATCGACGACTGTATAGAAACCGTACTTGAACGGTCAGATAACGTCATGTTTCTCTCGGACCACGGCTTCAAGGCGTTCGACGGCGTCTTCTACGTCAACGAATGGCTAAAGCGTGAAGGCTATCTCGAAACATCGGGCGCCATGAAGTCGAACTGGAGCGACAGCTCTCTGGTCAACCTGTTTCTGGAACTGGTGTCCGGCAACCGTACAACCAGGAAAGCCGCCAGAGAAATCTACACCGCACTCGAACCTGTTCTACCGCTCCCGGAAAACGTGAAGGTCAGATTGAACGCGGCGCTCAGCGACGGCATCGACATGGAGCGCTCCGAGGCTTTCTGCCCGAGCTCCGGAATCAGAGGTATCTACATCAACGACGAACGGTTTGAGGGCGTAGTGGAGGACAGTGAGGCGCTGAGAGACGAAATCATCGAACAGCTGCCTGACTACATGAATCCTCTTACCCGGGAAGAAGTCTACTCCGGCAAACGCTTTGAGGAGGCTCCGGACATAATTTTCCGCGAGGATGAGTACCGTATCTCCCGCGCCATCTACGGCCGCGTGACCTCCGACAACAAGGTCAACCACCACGGTCGGAAAGGGTTCCTGGCGGCGACAGGTGAAAACTTCGAATCGAGAGATGAAAGAGACGAGAGAGTTCTCTACGATGTGGCGCCGACGATAGCCGAACTGTTCGGGCTTGATTTCGAGGCGGACGGCGAGGCTATCGATATAGTGAAGGAGAGGCTCGGCCTCACAGGGAGCGACGTTCCGGGCGACTTCTAGACCGGTTACAAGCCATATAAATTATCAGTACGCACCCGGTTCTATGACCGTCTACATCCTCGGGCTCGATGGGGCCAGCCCGGTGCTTCTGAAAGAATATATCGAAGACGGCGACATGCCGAACTTTCGCGCCCTGAAGGAAAACGCGGTCTACGGCGATTTAGAAACCATCTTCCCGCCCGTAACGCCGGCAGCCTGGACTTCTTTCATGACCGGCAAGAACCCGGGCAAACACGGCATATTCGACTTCTCGGTTATGAATGAGGACAATGAGTTCGACGTCGCGACGCTCGACACGGTCGGCAGCGACACTATATACGATATAATGAACAGGGAGGGCAAGAAGGTCGGCTCCTTCGGCGTCCCGATGACTTACCCGCCGAGAAAGGTCGACGGCTTCATGCTTTCCGGAATACCCGTACCTGAGCTTAACGAATCGACGGTCTACCCGGGCGAACTCTGGAACGACATCGAAGACATGGGCGGACTGGACCTCTACCCGAAGGAGTACAAAGGCGACAACGAGGAAGAGTACGTCGAGTCGCACCTGGAACAGATAGACCAGTTCAGGAAGGTGTCGCTCTCGCTGCTCGACAGCCACGACCTCGACTTTTCGATATCGGTCTTCCAGAACACGGATTCTATGGCCCACTGGATGTGGAAGTACATAGACGAGACCCATCCCGACCATCCTGAGGACAAGAACTACGAGGACTGCCTCAAACGCGTCTATGTCAAAATGGATGAGATTCTCGGCGAGTTCCGGGATAGGATGGATGAGGACGACTACCTGATAGTGATGTCCGACCACGGTCACGGAGCGGTCCGCAAGAACCTCTACCTCAACAACGTTCTAGCCGACAAGGGATTGCTCAGGTTCAAGAGGACGCCAGGAACGCTCTTCCGGCGCGCGTTGTTCAAGGCAGGCTTCACAATGGACTTCGCACACCACATCATACAGCGGCTCGGCCTGAAGAAGTACGTCAGGAAGACAGCGATGAAGTCGGGCGACAAGGGAGTCCTCGGCCGCTTGAAGGACCTAATATTCCTGTCTGACGACGATGTCGACTGGGACAGGACGAAGGCGTACGTTAAAGGCAACTTTGGCCAGGTGTTCCTCAACCAGGAGCTTGATGAGGAAGAACGTGAGGAAGTCATCGACCGCGTCAAAGAACTGTTCTACTCGGTCGAAGACCCGGAGACCGGCGAGAAAATAATCGAGGAGGTCAAGACCCGCGACGAGATGTACTATGGCCACCGCATCGACCGAGGACCCGACATGCTTTTCCTCTCAAAGGGTCTGGAGTACATGCCAGGCCGCCACTTCGAGTTCGGCGCCAAACAGGTGGTCAAGCCCCACCCGCTGAGGACAGGACACCACAAGATGCACGGAATCTTCTTCATAGACGGGCCAGGAATCAAGCAAGGCGAGACCCTGGAAGACGCGAACATAATGGATGTCGCGCCGACGGTTCTACACCTGATGGATATTCCCGTGCCCGACGACATGGACGGAGAAGTCGTCACCGAAGCCTTCGAAGAGGAACAGCAAATCGAGACCCGGGCTACCGACTCCCTCGATATAGACGTTTAACTACTCGAACCGGAGGTTGCCGCGGTCAAGGTAGACGAATACAGCGGCTATCAACGTTTCCCAGAAGACGTACACGACGCGTAGGGCAACGGCTATCAGCGCTGCCACAGAGCCTGGAATGACAAGCCCGAGCATGTATATCAGCGAGACCTCTTTGACGCCCGCGCCTGAAGGCATGAAGAAAACCAGGAATCCAAGCGCCCAGGCACCGGCCGCCATCGCGATAACCGGTAGAAGCAGGTCGATGCTGAGCGGATGTACGGCGCTGACCAGAAGGAATACTGCGGCGCCTTCTATGACTCTTGCGACTAGGTGGATGAAAGCGGTTTCGATGAGTTCAAGTGTGTCCATCCGCTTCTCCATCCTTTGCTTCCCAAACCTGTCGAGTATGAAGTTGATGGCCCTGAAGTAGACTCCTGCGTTCAGAAAGACAGCGAGCCCGGCAACCGCTGCTATGCCGAGCCCATAATGCAGGATGCTCAGCTTTTCGAAGAACGTCAATCCAAAGACGACGAAGACTGTCAGGCCGACCGCGAGGTTAATTAGAGCGTTCACCGCGGCTCCATAGAAGGTTTTCTTTTTCTCCAGGCCTTCGCGTTCGCCCCAGTAGGAGATGCCGATGAAGTGCCAGATGCCGCCCGGGATGTAGGAGCCGACCTGGAACATCGAAATCAGGCTCATCGCCTTGTAGAACGGTATCTCCTCGCCAAGGTGTTCCATAACGCGGGTCCATGCAAATCTCTTCAGCAGCATCTGGAGAGGTATAACTGCCATACCGGCGGCGAAAAGCACAGGGTCGGTCCTGGCGGCGTATTCGAGTATTGTTTCCCAGCCCTGGTAAACAGTATAGCCGATGAACAGAACCGAGAGCGCAAGAACGCCTATCTGGCTGATTCTGATGATTTCGTCTCTCATGGCCGGCATCTTTGGATTGTTCAGAGTTTAATAAATAACTCACAAATACTCCGGTGATGGAGCTCCTGATAATCGGTTTCGACGGCGCCGACTACGAGCTTATGACGCAGCTTGTCGAAGAAGGAAAGCTTCCGAACATCAAATCGCTGATGGATTCTGGTGTCTACGGAGAGCTTGGATCGACACAGATACCTATCACGCCGAGCGCATGGACTTCGTTTATGACCGGTAAGAACCCGGGCAAACACGGCATATTCGACTTTACTCGGGTGACACCGAAAGGCCTTGAAGTCGTGAGCTTCCGGGATGTGGAGGACGATACCATCTTCGACATACTGTCCCGAGACTACACCGTTGGGACGCTGAACATACCCGCAACGTATCCGCCCCGGGACGTTAACGGCTTCATGGTCGGCGGCATGATGTCGCCGTCGCTCGAGAAGGCAACGAACGACGACGAAGTCCGCGAGATACTGGAGGAAGAAGGCTACCGCATCGAGGTTCCAGGGACGTACAACGGCTCGAACGAGGACAGGCTGCTGAAACAGTGCTATGATACTCTTGATGTCAGGAAGAACTCCGCGAAACGTCTCCTTGAGGAGCGCGACCCGGACGTCTTCATGCCGGTCTTCACTGTCGGCGACCGCGTATCCCACTGGTTCTGGAAGTACCACGACCCGGAACACCCTGAGTTCGAGGAATCAGAGTACCGGCAAGAAGT
>CAZEKI010000006.1:8767-24349 GCA_964512895.1 uncultured archaeon | reverse complement strand
AAGGACGTCCGTGGATACAGAAACGAGGACGCATACGCACACCTCGACGAAGACGGTATAATCAACCCCGAAACCACAGTTGACTCCGACGCGGTACTGGTCGGGAAGACCTCGCCGCCGAAGTTCCTCGGATCGGGAGGGGGCGAAGAGGTCAAGATGGGGCTCGCAGATAGAAGAGAGACCTCGCTCTCCGTAAGACACGGAGAACAAGGCAAGGTTGACACCATTATGGTGTCAGAGACCGGCGACGGCGACAAGCTCATCAAACTGAAGCTACGAGAATACAGGATACCGGAGCTTGGAGACAAGTTCGCGACCCGGCACGGACAGAAGGGAGTTATCGGAATGATTCTCCCCGAAGAAGACATGCCGTTCACCAAACAGGGCATAACCCCGGATATAATCCTTTCAACGCATGCAGTACCAAGCCGTATGACCGTGTCACAGCTGATCGAACTCCTAGCGGGCAAGATTGGCGCCCTGCGAGGAGAGCCTGTCGACGGAACCGCGTTCCACAGCGAGGACAAGGACGAGCTACGGGACCAGCTGGAAGAACTCGGGTTCGAGCGCTCCGGAAAGGAAACAATGTACAACGGCATAACGGGTGAAGAACTCGACGCGGAAATCATGATAGGGCCGGGATACTACCTCAAACTCGACCACCAGGTCGGCGACAAGATTCACGCGAGGGCGAGAGGACCGGTCACGCTCCTCACCAAGCAGCCGACTGAGGGACGTTCCCAGGAGGGAGGCCTCCGGCTGGGGGAGATGGAAAAAGACGTCTTCGTCGGACACGGCGCATCCCTGCTGCTGAAGGAGCGGTTCGGCGCAGACTCCACGCAGATAAATGTCTGCGAGAACTGCGGCGAGATAGGCGTTGAAGACAGACAGGAGAACAGGACTTACTGTCCTTCATGTGACGCAGGGGACCTCGACGAGGCAGAGGTGCCACACGCATTCCTGCTACTGCTCAACGAGCTAAAATCCATGATGATAGACACTGAGCTCAAGCTAGAGGAGGAATAGAGGAGATTTTGACAATGAAACAGATAGAAAGACTTGACTTCGGAATACTCAGCGCGGAAAAACTACAGGAAATCGCAGTAAAGGAAATCACACAGGCAGAAGTATACGACGCCGACGGATTCCCTGTAGAAGGAGGGGTCATGGACCCGGCACTGGGAGTCATCGACCCGGGCATGACCTGCCAGACATGCGGCGGCCGCATCAGAGAATGCAAAGGCCACTTCGGCATAATCGAGCTTTCCCGACCAGTCGTACACGTGCTCCACGCCAAGAAAGTAAGGAATCTTCTCAGGTTCACCTGTAAAGAATGCAACGCGCTACTCGTCAAGGATTCTGACAAATCGCTCAGGAAGTCCAACATGATGACCGAATGCCCGGAATGCGAGGCAGACGTGGAAGACGTCAAGCTGGACAAGCCGTACACATACTATGAAGACGGGAGCGAAATCAAGCCCGACGAAATTCGGGAAAGACTGGCACAGATACCTGAAGAGAACGCAGCCGAACTCGGAGTAGAAGGCGGGAGACCAGAAGACCTTATACTCACACACATCCCTGTACCGCCTGTAACCATGCGTCCATCCATCACCCTGGAAACAGGTGAGAGGAGCGAGGACGACATCACGCACAAGCTGGTCGACGTTATCAGGATAAACAAGAGACTGCAGAACAACATAGAAATTGAGGCCCCGGAATTCATCATAGACGATCTCAGGGAGCTGCTCCAGTACCACGAATCAACACTGTTCTACAACGACCTTTCAGGCGTACCACCCGCAAGACACAGAAGCGGGCGGTCGCTCAAGTCACTCATCGAGCGCGTCCAGGGCAAGGAAGGACGGTTCCGCCAGAACCTGATAGGGAAACGGGTCAACTACTCCGCGAGAACTGTTATTTCGCCGGACCCGAACATCAGCATCAACGAGGTCGGTATACCCAAGATAGTCGCCAGCAAGCTGACTATCACGGAAAAAGTTCAGGAAAGAAACCACGAAAGGCTGGCAGAAGCAATAGAGAACGGACCGAACGAGCACCCAGGTGCGAACTACGTCTTCCAGCCCGACGGAAAGCGGCGGAAGATAACGGAAGAAAACAAGGAAGACATACTCGAAGCACTGGAACCAGACCAGGGCTGGAAGGTCGAGAGACACCTCGGAGACGGAGATATAGTACTCTTCAACCGGCAGCCATCGCTCCACCGGATGTCTATCATGGCCCACGAAGTCCGCGTACTGCCGTACCGTACGTTCAGAATCAACCCAAACGTCTGTGCACCGTACAACGCAGACTTCGACGGAGACGAGATGAACGTCCACGTACCACAGACAGAAGAGGCGAGAGCCGAGGCGCGTGAACTCCTCAAGGTACAGAACCACGTTAAATCACCAAAAACCGGCGGACCTATAATCGGCATGCTTCAGGACTACATATCAGGCCTCTACCTGCTGACCAAGGGAGACACCGAGCTCTCCCGGGAAAAGGCGTTCAACCTGCTTGCGGAAGCAGGGGAACACGAGGCCGAACTGCCTGAAGGAGATACTATCACAGGTGAAGACCTTGTCTCAATCTTCATCCCTGAGGATATCTCGCTGACCATCAACGAGGGAGAGAAGAACGAAGTCATCATAGAGAATGGTCAGCTACAGGAAGGCGTCCTCGACGAGGACGCACTCGGAGACTACGGCGGAGAAATCATACAGCAACTCGACATTGAGTACGGGCCTGAAAAAGTCGCAGAGTTCCTGAACCGCGTATCAAGAATCGGCGCGGTCTACCTGACCCGGCGCGGCTTCTCCATAGGACTTGAAGACCTTGAAATACCCGACGAGGCGACAGAGGAAATCAACGAACTGGTCGAGGAGACAGTGGAGAAAGCAGAAGAAGTTGTTGAAGACTACCATGAAGGCGAAATGGAAGCCATAACAGGGAAGACCCTAGAAGAAACCCGTGAAATCCAGATAACCAAGACACTCAACGAGGTCTTCACCGACATCGGACAGATAATAGAAGACAACATCGACCCGGAGTCAAGCGCACTGGTCATGGCAGACTCTGGTGCAAGAGGCTCTATGCAGAACGTTACCACCATGGCAGGGCTCCTCGGACAGAACGCTGTCAGGGAGCAGCGTATCAACAGAGGATACAAGGGACGGACAACCTCCCATTTCAAGAGAGATGAGCTCTCACCGAAGGCAAGAGGATTCGTCTCATCCAGCATACTCGAGGGCCTTGACGCCCAGGAGATGTTCTTCCACCAGATGTCGCAGCGTAAAGCACTGATGGACAAGTCACTGAGAACGAAGACATCGGGATACATGTATCGCCGTGTCTCCAACTCGCTCCAGGACCTGACAGTAGAGTACGACCAGACCGTCAGGAACGCACAGGACGAGATTATCCAGTTCCGGGCAGGAGAGGACGGCGTCGACCCACAAAAATCCGACAGAGGAATAATATCAACCGACATTGAGACTTGAGGTGATTAACGATGGCAGAAAGACTTGACTGGAAAGAACGCATCCAGCAGCTACCACCACGGTATGACGGAGACGACCTTAACGGAGAGGAAAAGGAGAAAATCGAGGAACGCTACGAAAAGATGCAGTACGAACCCGGCGAAGCCATCGGACTTGTCGCGGCACAGTCTCTCTCAGAGCCGGCGACACAGCTGACGATGGAGACGTACCACGCCGCAGGAGCCGCACAGGTATCTCTTACCGCAGGACTCCCAAGACTCATCGAGGTAGTTGATGCCCGGAGAAATCCAAAGACTCCATCGATGGATGTCTATCTCCACGAGGACTACAACAGCAGGGAAGACGCCAAGAAGGTGGCGAGAAAGCTCCGGGAAGTCACATTCAGCGACCTTGTCAGAAAGGATACTATCGACATCATGCAGCTCGAGGTCGAGTACGAGCTCAACTCTGACCTGATGGAGGACTACGACGTCGACATGGAGGACGTCAAGTCCCGCATCCAGGAATCCACGAAGAAGACCAAGATAGAAATCGACGGTAACACCCTGACGCTCGAATCCTCAGAAGAAGACTCCGACCTCAGAGACCTGAAAGACCTGAAGAACAAGGCTGAAGACTCCCGTATCAAGGGACTCAAAGGCATCGACCAGGTAGTTATACAGGAAGAAGACGGCGAGTGGCAGCTCCAGACAGGAGGCACCTCGCTGAGAAAGACCCTGAAAATCGAGGAGGTCGACGAAACCCGCACAATCTCCAACGACCTCTATGAGGTCAAGAAGGTTCTCGGAGTCGAGGCGCTTCGACAGCGCATAATCGACGAGACCAACCAGACGCTGGAAGCCCAGGGAATCGGGGTCGACGACCGCCACATCATGCTTTTGGCCGACATGATGACAAAAGAAGGCGAACTGAATGGAACGACCCGGTACGGCATAGTCGGCAACAAGGATTCAATTCTGGCGCGTTCCGCATTTGAGGAGACCAAGAAACACCTGACACAGGGCTGCCTCAGGGGCGAAACCGACCCGCTTGAAGGAGTAGTGGAGAATATCATGGTCGGACAGGCTGTACCCGTTGGTACAGGCATAATCGACCTGAAGGCAGGGTTCGGCGAAGAATGAACAAACCCTTTATAAAAGCAACGAACGCTTGTACTCATACAGACTAGAAAAACAGCTTCTGAGGTCTACATTTATGCCAAAAGTTACATACGACACAGAAACGCTCCGGACCATCAACATGTTTGAATCGGTGACCGGCGTTGATGTCATAGAAGCCATCATCAAGGAAGACACCGCCTACTTCGTCGTGCCGGAAGGAAAGGCAGGTATGGCGATAGGGAAAGGCGGCAAGGTAGTCCAGAAAGTCCAGGACAAGCTCGGCAAGAACATCAAGATCTACGAGTACACCGACAACATCGGCAAGTTCCTCAACAACATCGTGCCTGCGGATATAAGACAGGTCGACATAGAGGACGAAGGAGACCAGAAAGAAGTCGAGATATCCGTCTCCCGGGAAAACAAGGGCCGCGTTGTAGGCAAGAACGGCAAGAAGATAGACTCCATCCGCGAGATACTTGAACGGACCCACAACGTCGACAAAGTTACGGTCGAATAACCTATTTCTCTAATCCATCAACCAGACTGATTAAGCTCGAGCACCATTTAAACCTATGCCGGAGAAACGTTTCTGCCCCAACTGCGGCTCCGAGAACGTAGAACCGGACACCAGCAACGCAGCCTACGTCGCAGAGGCCGGTGGAAACCCGAATACCTGGAGCTGCAACGAATGCGGCTACACCGGAATGATGCCCGAGGGCGAACCAGAAGACATAGAAGCGGAAGAGATCGACTTTGAACCGGACGAGGAGTATCCACAGTTCGATATCGGGTTCGGTAGAGCCTACCTCCGCTACCTACTGTATA
This sequence comes from uncultured archaeon, assembly GCA_964512895.1. Classification (GTDB taxonomy): domain Archaea; phylum Nanohalarchaeota; class Nanosalinia; order Nanosalinales; family Nanosalinaceae; genus JBDGRD01. The sequence goes on along the minus strand of CAZEKI010000006.1, from coordinate 18,921 downwards.
TCGCTATACCTGTTCTCGGACTCTACCTACTCTACATTATACTTATTTGAAGCCGCGACAAATCAAACCCATGAACCGTGTCAAAAGCGATGTCGAGGACCTGGAAAGGTTTGAGGACATCCTAGTCATCCTTTTCGAGGAAGGCTTCGGGTTCCTGCTGGACAGGCTTGACCTGCTGCACCGGATACCGCTCGTGAAACGGGTCAAGAAACCGCGGAAGAAAAAACCGGGGCCAGAACGGGCAAGAGAAACCTTTGAACGGCTTGGTCCAACGTTCATCAAGTTCGGCCAGATACTCGCACAGAGACCTGATGTCATACCCCAAAGCTACGCAGAAGAACTCGAGAAACTCGAGGACTCGGTCCCGGCATTCGACTCTGAGAAGGCCAGGAACATTATAGACGAAGAAATCGGTATGGAAACTTTCAAGGAGTTCTCGGAGGAGCCTATAGCGGCGGCCTCGATAGCCCAGGTGCACGAAGCCACACTCCAGAACGGCGATGAAGTAGTGGTCAAGGTGCGGCGGCCCGGAATCGAGGAACAGATGCGTAAAGACCTGGATATACTGCTTTTCCTGGCTAAAGAGTTCGACAAACACTCCAACATGGCAAGAGGCATGGCCTACCAGGACATCAAAGAGTTCTCGGAGTGGACAAAGGAAGAGCTAGACCTCAAGAAGGAAGGTAGAAACGCCAAAATCATGGGAGAAAACCTCGGCGACGAGGACCGTATCAAGATACCGCATCCCTACCTAGAACATTCAACCGAGAAAGTCCTTGTGATGGAAAAGGTCAGCGGCGTCAAGGCTAACGACGCAGAGGCTATCCGGGAAATGAATGTCAGCACCAAGGAAATCGCGCTCACCGGCATCCGGTCCGCGTTAAAACAGATAATAAGGGACGGCTTCTTCCATGCGGACCCTCACCCGTCCAACTTTCTGGTAAATGAAGACGGCCAGCTAGTCTATCTCGATTTCGGGATGGTTGGCAAGTTCAGCAAGGATATGCGCCGGAACATCGCCCTCCTGATACTCCACGCCTACGACGAGGACGTAGATGGGATGGTGGAAACCATCCAGAACATCGGATACGTTGAGGAAGAGCCTGACTTGGAAGGACTGAAACAGGAAGTCGAGAGAATCTCGCTCCGTCTGAAGAACAGTACTATAGAGGAGCAGAGCATAAGCAAGGCCCTGATAGACCTGACCGTCGCTGCCGCCGACCACGGCATCTACATGCCTTCATCACTGATGATAGTCGGGAAAGCGCTCGTCACCATGGAAGGTATAGGGCTCGCCATATACCCGGACTTCGAGCCCCAGAACGAGTTCAGCGACACCGTCGAAGACCTGCTGGTCGACCTCAACCAGCCTGACGACCTGGCACGGTCTTTCATGATAGACCTGGCCGAGAACCAGGACCTGATAACCCGGCTTCCGAGCAAGCTGAACAGGCTATCGGAGAAACAGGAGCGCACCATCAAGATAGAGAACGGAAGCGACAACCGTGAAGAGCTGACGGTCGCCGCACTGATAGTCGGCTCCTCGCTACTACTGATGGACTCGCTGCCAAGCAAAACGGTCGCACTGATAGCCGCTGTAGAGCTTGTAGCGGCGGTGCTACTGCTCCGGCGTTTCTGAATGGCCAAGTGGTATAAAAAGCTTAACTTCTCGGTTCTCCGTATGGGTCTATACAACGCACGCAAGGTACGCAAGAAGCGGCAGGAGTTCCGCTGGAGCGACATCGACTACAAGCGGAGGATGGAGAACCTGAAAGAGAAATCTGACCCGCTGGAAGGTTCCCCACAGGGCCGAGGTATCGTACTCGAAAAACGTGTTATCGAGGCGAAGCAGCCGAACTCCGCGCTCAGGAAATGTGTCCGCGTGCAGCTAATCAAAAACGGTAAACAGTTGACAGCGTTCGTCCCGGGCGACCAGGCCATCGACTACATCGACGAGCACGACGAAGTCCTTATCGAGGGCATCGGCGGTGCCAAGGGCGGGCCTAAAGGAGACATCCCGACGGTCCGGTACCAGGTAGTCAAGGTCAACGGCGTAAGCCTGGAAGAACTGGTCGAGGGACGCGCAGAGAAACCGACGAGGTAGTATCAGATGACAGACAATCCCGCAGCGATAGAAGTAGACGAAGAGATGAAGACTTTCGGAAGATGGGATGCCTCCGAGGTAGAAGTAAACGACGACGGACTTCTCAGATACATCAACCTTGAAAATATCCGTGCGCCTCGTTCCCGCGGAAGACACGTCGAGAAACAGTTCTACAAGGCCGATGTCCCGATAGTTGAGAGGCTTCTCGACAGGATGTACGTCGCAGGACACCGCGGCAAGAAGCATCTAATCACGTCCGGCCGCAACACCGGAAGCTCACAGAAGCTCTGGAAAGTAATCGAAGACGCCTTCGAGATAATCGAAGACGAGACCGGCGAGAATCCAATCCAGGTGCTTGTAGACGCTATCGAGCAGTCCTCGCCGAAGGAAGAAGTGGTTACATACCAGAGAGGTGGAGTCCGGGCCAGAAAGGCAGTACTTGTAGCGCCACAGAGACGCGTAGACCTCGCACTCAGGCTACTCGTGCAGGGCTCCTACGAGAACCGGCTCACCGAGTCCGATACTGCTGCCGAGACGCTCGCCGCAGAAATCATGAAGGCAGCAGAAGGAGAATCAGATGTACGTGCTGTACGTGAGAAGGAGAGACGGGAAAGAGAAGCAGAAGGCGCCCGGTAAAGGCCAGCACTTTTTAGCCTAGTCTGTCAGTGTTCTTTAACCTGAGCTAACAAGCTATAGTATGAAGTTTGACATCGACCGTCGCGGCGTTCTGACCAAACTGGCCATGGCCCCTGTAGCCGGGTCTGCAATCGGTATCGCGGTATCTCAGTCTTCGCAGGATAAAGGTCTTCATCCCGACAACCCGAGTAAATACGTCACACCTGACGATTCTGTAGTCCAGACCTATGCCAGAGAATTCGAGTTCGATCCCAGAATCCAGAGCGTAGGCATACCAGAAGGAACCGAGTTCGAGTACGTAACAGACAAAGAACAGTTCGATAAGGATGAGCGCTGGCTTTTCCCACGTGAATACCTTGAACACGGCCGGGGTGACTGCGAGGATTTCTCCCTCACAATGGTATCTATCCTGAGGTCAAAAGAGATACCTGCCAAGTGCGTCATCGGAGAGGTCAGAGGCGGCGGCCTGAACTATGATGAAACCGCCGGCCACATGGTTGCCGAGGCAAAGTTCGACGGAGAACGGTTCCTGATCGACCTCTGGCCGCCGGACAAGCTTTACACCACTGAAGAATACACTGAATCCGTCTTCGACTACTGGAACCCGAAACAGATGTTCGACGAATCAGGAGGATACCAGAACTACACCGAAGACTGGTGAAGCCTGCCCGCGCTAATCAACAGCTTTTTCTAGTTCAGGGCCAACATCTCTGGTATGACCGGCAAGGTCCACGAAAAGTTCGGAGCCGATGTAGACCATGAAGTCTCCATCTTCGACACCACGCTGAGAGACGGCGAGCAGACACCGGGAACCTCTTTCTCACTCGAGGATAAACTCAGGATAGCCGAGAAACTTGACGAACTCGGAATCCATGTCATAGAAGCAGGGTTCCCCATAAACGGCGAGGGGGAAAAAGAGGCGGTCAGGAAGATATCGGACTCCGTAGATACCACTGTATGCGGCCTTGCAAGGGTGAAGGAGAAAGACATAGACGAAGCACTGGACGCCGGCGTTGACATGGTACATACCTTTGTCTCGACCTCGGATATCCAGATACAGAACAGCCTCGATTCCACTCGGGAAGAAGTGCTTGAGATGACCCAGGACTCAGTCAGGCAGATAGCAGGTGAGAACGTCAGGTGTATGTTCTCGCCGATGGATGCGACAAGAACCGAGTTCAACTACCTGGCAGAAGTCATCGAGGCTGCGAGGGAAGCAGGAGCGGACATCGTCAACATACCTGATACTGTAGGCGTGATGCATCCCGCCGCCATGAAAGAGCTGATATCTCGGTTGCGCGAAGAGGTCGACGTGCCGTACGATGTCCACACCCACGACGACTTTGGGCTGGCAGTTGCCAACGCACTCGCTGGCATAGAAGGAGGCGCGGTCCAGGCCCAGGTATCGGTCAACGGTATAGGGGAGCGTGCAGGAAACGCCTCAATCGAAGAACTCGTGATGTCTCTAGAATCTATCTACGGCGTCGACACGGGAATAGAAACCCGGAAGATTTACGAGCTATCAAAGCTCGTGGAACGACTCTCGGACGTCCCGCTCCCAGGCAACAAGCCGATCGTCGGCGACAACGCTTTCTCCCACGAGTCTGGCATACACGCCGCCGGAGTAATAGAAGACTCCTCAACCTTCGAACCCGGCATAATGACACCCGACATGGTCGGCCACCGCCGGAAACTGGTGATAGGCAAGCACACCGGCACCCATTCTGTCAGGCAGGCGCTTGAAGACGCCGGCTACGAGCCCACCGATGAAGAAGTCAGGACGATTACAAGGAGGGTCAAGGACATCGGCAGTAGCGGCAAAAAGGTGACCGATGCAGACCTGTTCGCAGTGGCGGACAGCGTGATGTCGAGCGTACCGGAATCAGAGAAAGTCATCGACCTCCAGAACGTCAACGTACTCTCCGGCAACAACACGACACCGATGGCATCGATAAGTGCTACTGTACGCGGCGAGGAAAAGACCGACGCAGCAGTAGGAGTCGGCCCGGTAGATGCGGCGATGAACGCAGTCACCTCGCTTATGGACGGCGAAGAGTTCGACATAACAGAGTTCCATATCGACGCCATAACCGGCGGAAGCGACGCCGTCGGCAACGTCCGCGTCGGCATAGAGGACGCTGAAGGAAACACCGCGAACGCCCAGTCTTCCAGCGACGACATAACCGTCGCTAGCGTTGAATCACTGGTAGACGCGATTAATCATCTGGAGCGGAAACGTTCAGATAGCTGACACCGCAACGGCCAAAGCCTCGATGCCCTTTTAAATCTTGTAACTGCTTTCTTCCATATATTCGAGGTAGAACAAAATGGCAGAAGACAAAGAACTCAGTGCGATTAAAGAGGTAATCAATGACCCAGAACATATCCGAAACATCGCTATCGCGGCACACATCGACCACGGAAAGACCACGCTTACGGACAACCTTCTCGCCCGGGCGGGCATGATATCGGATGCACTCGCAGGCGAACAGCGGTTCATGGACTTCGACGAGCAGGAGGCTGAACGAGGAATCACGATTTACTCTGCCAACATATCCATGGTCCACGAGTTCGACGACCAGAAGTATCTCATCAACCTTATTGACACACCTGGCCACGTTGACTTCGGCGGAGACGTTACACGAGCTATGCGCGCCGTAGACGGTGTAGTAGTTCTTGTCGACGCGGTTGACGGTGTGATGCCCCAGACAGAGACCGTCATGAAACAGGCCCTGAACGAAGGCGTTAAACCTGTGCTTTTCATCAACAAGGTCGACCGGCTAATCGAAGAGATGCAGTTAACGCCCGAGGAGATGCAGGAAAGGTTCACCGAAATCATAAGAGAGGTCAACACCGCGCTGAGAAAGTACGCTGACGAGGAAACTGCCGAAGAATGGAAGATGGCGGTCAACGACGGAACTGTTGCTTTTGGCTCGGCTCTAAAGAACTGGGCTATCTCGGTACCCTACATGAAGGAGACCGGCATCTCTTTCGGAGACATAATCGAACGGGTCAACGAGGGCGACCACGAAGGACTCGCACAGGACGCACCTATAGAAGAAGTCGTCCTCGACATGGTAGTGAAACACCTCGTCAACCCTCAGGAAGCAGCAGAAAGACGCATACCCGCTGTCTGGCCGGGAGACGCCGACAGCGAAGTCGGAAAGGCGATGGCCAGCCAGGACGCTGACGGCCCTCTCGTAGGAGTCGTCACAAACGTTGAAGACGACCCGCACGCAGGAACAATCGCGACCGCAAGACTGTTCTCCGGCACTATAGAAGAAGGAGACGAGCTATACGGCATCGGCTCCAAGAAAACCGAGAGAGCCCAGCAGGTAGGTATCTACTCCGGACCGAGAAAACTGATGACAGACGAAGTGCCTGCGGGCAACATCGTCGCAATCACGGGACCCGACTTTTCCACAGGTGAGACATTCATCCGCGAGGGCGAGGACGAGATTCGGCCGTTCGAGCAGATAGAGCACGTCTTCGAGCCGGTCGTCACCAAGTCCATCGAGCCAAAGCGAACCTCCGACCTGCCGAAGCTGATTGAAGCACTGAGAAAGCGAGCGAAAGAAGACAATACTATCAAGGTGGACATCGACGAGGAGACAGGTGAGACACTTGTCTCAGGCCTCGGAGAGCTACACATCGAGGCCAAGGTCGAGCGCTACCTCGACGAGCAGGGAATCGACATCGAAGTCTCCGAGCCTATCGTAGTGTTCAGGGAAGGAATCGACGACGAATCGCCGAACCTCATGGGCAAGTCCCCGAACCGCCACAACAAGCTGGAGATGTCCGTCGAACCCATCGACGAAGAGCTGAGAAAGTTCCTGAAAGAAGAGTACCAGGAAGTCCAGATGCAGGCCGGCGACGAGACAGAAGTACGGGACGCGCTTGTCGAAGCAGGCATGGACAAGGACGAGGCAGACAACATCATGGAGGTCTACGAAGAGAACCTATTTATCAACGCCTCCAGAGGTATCAAGAACCTCCGCGAAATCAAGGAGTACCTGGTAGACGCTTTCCACGAGTTCTGCGACGAGGGGCCGCTTGCAGCCGAGCCTGTCATCGGGCTCAAGGTCAAGCTCCACGACGCACAGCTCCACGAAGACGCCATCCACCGTGGACCGGCACAGATGATTCCTGCCACAAAGGGCGCAATGAGGAACGGCTTCCTGAATGCTACTCCACGACTCATCGAGCCAAAGCAGATTCTCCGAATCGACACGCCCAGCGACACGATGGGAGACGCGATGACAGAGGTCAACAACCGCAGAGGCGACATCATCGACATGGAAGAGGAAGGTGACTCCGCGGTCATCAAGTGCAAGCTACCTGTCGAGGAGCTGTTCGGGTTCGAAGCCGCTCTCAAGTCGGCTACCAACGGCAAAGGCTTCTTCTCACTTATAGACCTGATATTCGAGCCGCTGCCGATGAACCTCCAGGAAGAGAAGATAATGGAGATACGGGAGAGAAAAGGCATGAAGCAGGAGATGCCAGAACCTGAAGAATAGTCGATAGGCATGAAGACGCTTCTGGTAACAGTAGACTCGTTGAGGCAGGACCACGTCGGATACTACGGCTACGACCGGGATACCACCCCTTTTCTAGACTCGCTTGCCGAGAACCACCTGGCTTTCGAGGAGTGCTACTCCGCCAGCTGCCACACCAGGGAAGCGATGCCACCGATACTTACCGGAAAACGCCCAGAGAACTGTCTGAAACGGTACGGGCTGAAGACCGAGACAGTAGCAGAGAAGCTGCAGGAGAACGGAGTCACAACAACCGCATTCTTGACCGCGCCCTACCTTATCCGGGCCAACGGCTACCACCGCGGCTTCGACAGGTTCTACTCAGACTACAGGTTCGGCCGAAGCAACGTCACCATGAACCTCGAATACCTCTACAAGGCCGCGAGGGACCGGCACTACAGCACCGGGCTACCAATGAACCAGAAAGTCGCCGAGGCAGTCACGCAGTCTGAAGAGACGTTTACCTGGGCTCACTACATGGACGTCCACCAGCCGTACAACAAGTTTGAGAAATGGCGGTGGGGTGAAAAGATCTCCCGCCGGAAGCTACAGTTCATATTCCGAAAGGCGAAGCACTTCCCGCTCTCACTGACCGAGAAAGAGCAGGAAATCCTGATCGACGCATACGACAACTCTGTAAGATGCTTTGACGATACTATGGAAGACCTCTTCTCTCGGATTCCCGACGATGTCAACGTCTTCATAGTCGCAGACCACGGCGAATCGCTCGGAGAAGACGGTAACTACGAACACCGGCGACACCTTAGAGACGAACTCATAGAGGTCCCGCTAGTAGTAAGGGGCGGTAGCTCAGGCCGCGTCGAGTATCCGGTCTCAACCATAGATATCGCCCCGACCATAGCAGAGAAGTACGGTGTCAGCATGGAAGCCGAAGGTGCCCCGCTAGAATCGGAAGAAGACCGGGATATACAGGCCAGTTGCCGGCATCTCTGGAAAAGGAAGAAAAGAACGGTTGAAACTGATTAAACCGGTAAAAAACACGAAACCCTTTTTAAAGTTTAAGCGTCTTATCGGGATATATACGCATTCAGGTGACAAAATATGGCTGACAAACCACACATTAACCTAGTATTCATCGGACACGTAGACCACGGGAAGTCCACCACTATCGGAAGACTCCTGTGGGAGACTGAAAACCTGCCAGAAGAAGAAATGAGGAAGCTAGAGGAGGCAGCAGAAGAAGCAGGTAAGGAGACCTTCTCCTTCGCGTTTGCAATGGACAACCTCCAGGAAGAACGTGAAAGAGGCGTTACAATCGACCTCGCCCACCAGGAGTTCAACTCTGATAATTACTACTTCACGATTATCGACGCTCCAGGACACCGTGACTTCATCAAGAACATGATTACAGGTGCTTCCCAGGCTGACGCAGCAGTACTCGTAGTAGCTGCAGACGACGGCATCCAGCCGCAGACCAGGGAGCACGCATACCTTGCAAAGACGCTGGGAATCGACCAGCTGGTCGTCGCGGTCAACAAGATGGACCTCGAGGACTACAGCGAGGACTCGTTCAACGATATCAAGGACGAAGTATCCGAGATGCTTCAGGGCGTCGGATACGACACATCGGCCATCAACTTTGTACCTGTTTCCTCCTTCGAAGGCGAAGGAGTCGCATCTGACAGCGACGAGATGGGATGGTACGACGGACCGAATCTCATGGGAGCACTCGACGAGTTCGAGGAGCCTGAGAAAGCAGTCGACCTGCCGCTTAGAATCCCGGTACAGGACGTTTACAACATCTCCGGTATCGGCGCAGTATCGGTAGGACGTGTCGAAACAGGCGAAATCAGCCAGGGAGACAATGTCCACTTCATGCCTGCTGACGTAGGCGGAGAGGTCAAGACAATCGAGATGCACCACGAGGAAGTTGACGCCGCAGAACCTGGCGACAACATCGGATGGAACACAAGAGGCGTAGGACAGGACGACATCAAGAAAGGAGACGTTGCCGGTCCTGCTGACAACCCACCGACAGTAGTCGACTCGTTCGAGGCACAGGTCATCGTCCTCAACCACCCGAACGTCATCAGCGAAGGCTACACGCCCGTATTCCACGTTAACACGGCACAGGTATCGTGTACCTTCACCGACCTGAAGAAGACCATGAACCCCAAGACGGGAGAGACGATCGAAGAAGACCCTGACTACATCAAGCAGGGACAGGCAGCAATCGTCGAAATCACTCCTCAGCAGCCACTTGTCATCGAGGAGAACGACGACATCCCGCAGCTCGCCCGCTTCGCAATCAGGGACATGGGACAGACGGTCGGCGCCGGAATGGCACTGAGCGTCGAGGAGAAGCAGTAAAAGCTTCTTCCCCTCCCTTACCCTTTCTCTTTATCTATTATTTCCCACTGTAAGCGTCTTTATACCACCGAACAACCTACAAGGACACATACAACCACAGCTAGAGAACAACTTACCCAACACAGGCGATAACTATGAGCATACTCGATGGACGGGAATCACTTCCTGAAGCAGCTGAAGCGCTTGAGGAAGACAGTATAACAGATAGAGCCATAGACGCTACCCTCCGATATCTGGATACAAGCGACCCCTACTTCGGCAAGAAAGCAGTTGCCACGACAACCGCGATAGGCGGCTCCACTGTACTTCTCACAGGTTCGGCGGCGGTAGGGGCTCTGGCGCTAACCCTGGCTGGCGGTGCAGACTACATCGGCGACGACTACTCCCGTACAAATAGACTGGTTGACAGTATCGGAGAGGCTGTAGACGAGTTCAAAGACGGGTATTCCGAGGGCCGCTACGGCCAAGAGTGACTCCTCCTAAAACCATTTATAAGATTTAACTGCCCGGTATATGGTATGCAGGAGGGACGCGTGAATATGCGCAGC
>CAZEKI010000006.1:7933-8757 GCA_964512895.1 uncultured archaeon | reverse complement strand
CGCAAGGCGAAAGTTGACGCGCTGGCGGAAGAGATAATCGAGATAGGAGAAGAGTACAACGCAAAGGTTTCTGGACCGGTGCCGCTCCCAACCGACACGCTAAAGATACCGACACGGAAAGCCCCGGACGGAGAGGGGAGCGAGACTATTGAACGGTACGAGATGCACGTCCACAACCGTTTAATAGACATCATGGAGAGCGAACGTGCACTCCGGCAGGTCATGCGTGTCCACGTACCGGAAGGCGTCGACATCGAAATCGAGCTGACCGAATAACTATCCTTTCCTAATTTAAAACTTCTAACAGCACTCAATTCTAAAGCTCCGAGAGGCATTCATAGAATGCCTCATGAGTTCGCAGACTCGTCTTGCATGTCTGCTGCAACTTGGAGCGTAACCCAAGCCGGGGTGACAGAGTCTGGCCGATTGTGCCAGCCTGGAAAGCTGGTGGGCCTTAAACGGCCCTCCTGGGTTCAAATCCCAGCCCCGGCGAACCCAACCTTTCCAAAAGGTTGGAGCCAAAGTACTCTAATTCCCCAAAAGCCCGCTCGAACAGAACACCTGCCGTTCAGTTTAGAACACAGCCCAGCGACCTGCGTTTACTATCCCAGAAAGTATTCTCTACCTGGTTCTGTGAGTGCATAGGTCTCCTCCATGCTGCCGTCTTCAAAGATGAAGTGCCGGGTTACAAGACCTAGATCCTCATATCTTTCAACTGCGGAGTCATCCATCTCCTCAAGATATCTGAAGACCTGGTCTCTATCGAACATCCTTACCAGTACTTCGGCCTGAAAGCTAAATAATCCTTTCTCCCGGCTCCGTGT
>CAZEKI010000006.1:0-7923 GCA_964512895.1 uncultured archaeon | reverse complement strand
GAACTGGAAGGCGCGAAAGTTTATGTCCACAAGAAGGACGAGGCCTCGGGCTCCCAGGTGCTTCACATTGATGTCGAGCACCCCGACCTGAACGAAATCATAGAGCCCGGGGAGAACAGCTTTGTCGGCGGTAAGAACGGCGGAGTCTTCATAGGCCTGAAGAACGAGATGATCGACCGGGCGAAAAAGTTTGTGGAAGAAAACGAATAAAACGGCTTCCGCAGCATCTTTCCACATGGAAAGCTATGTCGACGAGTTCAAGGGAAATCATGAGAAACAGGCAGAGCTGATAATAGTGGTCGGCGGCCCCTCGAAATCCGGCAAAAGTACTCTCGCATCCCATGTAGCCGACAGGATGAACGTGAAGCACCTGTCCGCTGGCGACATCTTCCGGGAGATAGCCGCGGATAGAGAGATGACTGTAGAGGAGCTGTCCAGTGAGGCTGACAAGGAGACCGACATGGAAGTCGACCGCCGGATACTTGAAACTGCGCTTTCCGAGTCCTGCTCCATCGATTCCAGGATAGCGGCCTGGGTGCTCGGCGACTACGTTGACTTCTCCATCTATCTAACTGCAGACCTGGAGGCACGGGCCAGACGGCTTGCAAAGACCGAAAATATAACTCAGGAAAAAGCCGAGGAGCTGGTCGAGAAACGGGATAGGGACAACCACAGGCGGTACAGCGACTACTACGGCATTGACACCCATGAAATCGACCTCTTCGACCTGGTGGTCGACAACACTGATTTGAACATCGAAGAGCAAAACCAGGTCGTGGACGAAATCTTGGAACAGCGTTTCCCGGACCGTCTCGGAGGATAGGACATGAGCTACGAGATACTTGAACACACGGCCGACGAGAAGTTCAGAGCAGTCGGCGATGACCTGGAAGAGGCGTTTTCCGAGACTGTAAGAGCTTTCTCGGAAGTCGTAGGCGGCGGGGGCGGAGAGTACCACCACGACATAGAGGTGGAGTCGGAAAACCTGGAGGCGCTGCTGTTTGACTTCCTAGATGAGCTGATATTCCTCCAGGACTCAGAGGGCGTCCTCGTGTCGCATGCCGAAGAACTCGAAATCGAGGATACTGAAGAAGGCTTCCGGCTGGCCGCCACTATCCTCGTCGACCCCATAACCTCGGGTATGACCGGCCTCGACATCAAAGGTCCGACATACAGCGAGATGAAGGTGGACTACGAGCGCGGGAAGGGCTGGGTCATCGAGACAGTCCTGGACGTATAATGTAATACATTTTAACTTTATACTGGTTTTAATCGGACTTCTGTATTACAAAACCATCGCTTGTTTAAACCTTGGCAAACAAGATTGGGCCATGGAATTCGAGAAAGTGTCGAAGAACATCTACGAGATACCGAAAAGCGGAGACATGAACGTGCCGGGCCGAGTATATGCCTCAGAGGAGCTGCTCGACGACATAAAGCAGGACGACACTCTTGAACAGGTAAGGAATGTCGCCACACTCCCGGGTATCCAGAAGTACTCTATAGTGCTCCCTGATGGCCACCAGGGCTATGGCTTCCCTATCGGAGGAGTCGCAGCTGTAGACGCAGAAAAAGGAGTCATCAGTCCTGGCGGAATCGGCTACGACATCAACTGTGGCGTCCGCGTCCTCCGCACCGACCTGAGCTACGAGGATGTGAAAGGCAGGGAAGAGCAGATAGCCAACATACTCTATGACAGGATTCCCTGCGGCCTCGGGAAGGGCGGATACATAGAAACAGACCGGGAAGACCTCCGGGAGATACTGGAGAAAGGAATGGCGTGGATGCTAGAGCAGGGATACGCGAGAGAAGAAGACCTCGAACACTGCGAGGAGAACGGAAGGCTGGCAGGCGACCCTCGCAAGGTCCCGGACGAGGCGATGGACCGTGGAATCAACCAGGTAGGCTCTCTTGGCTCCGGCAACCATTTCCTCGAAGTCCAGCACGTGACCGATATCTACGACGAAGAGACCGCCGATGCCTACGGACTGGAGGAAGGACAGGTAGTCGTGATGATACACTCGGGCTCCCGTGGACTCGGACACCAGACATGCACCGAGTATCTCCGGAGATTTGAGCGGGAGTACCCCGAGATAGTCGAAGCCATACCGGACAAGGAGCTGATCTACGCACCTCTGGACGAGCAGGCAGGACAGGACTACTGGAAAGCGATGAACGCAGCGGCAAACTTCGCCTGGGCCAACAGACAGGGCATGACCGCCGCTATACGCGACAGCTTCAACACGTTGTTCGATGACGTGGCAGTCGACCTGGTATACGACGTGTGCCACAACATCGCCAAGAAGGAGATGCACACCGTAGACGGGGAAGAAAAAGAGCTGCTGGTGCACCGGAAAGGCGCGACCAGAGCGATGCCTGCCGGGCGCCCAGAGGTACCTGAAGCATACAGCGATGTCGGCCAGCCCGTTCTCATCCCGGGAACCATGGGAACCTCAAGCTACATACTGAGCGGCGGAGAGGGCTCGCTGGAACTTTCTTTCGGCTCGACTGCGCACGGTGCTGGCCGTCTGATGTCCCGGACCCAGGCCAAGAAGGACTACTGGGGAGAAGATGTCCAGAAAGAGCTGAAGCGGGAAGGCATAGTCGTCAAGGCTCGCTCAGGCTCGACCGTCGCAGAAGAGGCGCCCGGAGCATACAAGGACGTTGACGAGGTCATCAAGGTCAGCGATGAGCTAGGTATAGGCGAGAAAGTAGCACGTATGCAGCCGATTGCAAACATAAAAGGCTAGGAGAACAATAATCGTCTATGGGTCTGGAAGAGCTGCAGCGCGACTACGAGTATACAAGGGAGCCTGACGACGAGATAGAATCCAAGGTTCACGAAGAAATCGAGGACATGCTGGACAGCATGACACGCGAAGAAGTCAGGGAGGAGATACACGACCTTGAAGACGATGAGTTTGAAGAGTTTGCCGAGGCCGTGCTCGACAAGATTCCGATGGGCTAAAGACCTCTTAGTCACAATCACCGCCGGCACTCTATTTATAAAAGTTGGTTCCGACTGTTTTCTTACCCTCGAGATTGATTCTCTGGGGGACAAACCTCCGCAAGGAGGTCAATGGACTGATAGCTAAACTGACAGAGTCTGCTCCCTCGCGGGCGTGGCTCTCAACTCAAGGTGACATTAGATGGTGAAGAAGAACAGGTCAAGAAGCGGTTCGCTAGGGTTCAAGCCCAAGGTACGCGCACAGCGCATGTATCCAGAGGTAAATACCTGGAAAGAAACCGACGAGCAGAAACCGCTAGGATTCGCAGGATACAAGGTAGGCATGACAAGAGTCCTGATGGTCGACGATACGGAAGGAGCGACCAGAGGACAGGAAGTCGCCAGACCAGTAACTATACTTGAGGCGCCACCTCTCAGGGTCTACGGCGCACGGTTCTTCACGGAAGACCCGAACTCGGGCAAGCAAGTGTTCACAGAAGCCTGGACTGACTCACCGAGCCCGGAACTCCAGCGCGCCCTCGACATACCAAAGGACGGCAACCTGGAGAACCTTGAGGAAGCAAAGGAAAACAGCGAAAGGCTGACAGACGTGAGACTTCTCGTCCACACACAGCCATCAGAAGCCGGTATCTCGAAGAAGACGCCGGAGAACTTTGAAATCGGACTCGGCGGAACGGTCGAAGAAAAACTGGAGTACGCGGAAGAGATGATAGGCAAGGAAATTGAGTACGCAGACGTCTTCGACGAGGGAGAGTACGCAGACGTTATAGCAGTGACTAAAGGAAAAGGAATGGAAGGTCCAGTAAAGCGGTACGGAATCAAGAAACTGGGACATAAAACGCAGAAGAAGCGGAGAAAGGCCGGTAACGTTGGACCGTGGCACCCCGACACGCTCTCCTGGAAGATTCCTCTTCCTGGACAGCAGGGATTCAACAACAGGACCGAGTTCAACAAGCGCCTGATAGGATACGGAGACAACCCTGAAGAAGTCCAGAGAGACGGCGGCTTCAAGAACTACGGCGAAATCAACTCCAGCTACATACTTGTAAGCGGTTCAGTACCAGGCTCCACCAACCGGCTGGTACGGCTGAGAACCGCTCTACGCACAGATGAAAACCCCGGAAAACCCGAGATAACACACGTGGAGAAGTGAGGATAAATGGCAGCAGAGCTACCAGACCAGTTCAATGAACGCGTAAGACCTGACATAATCAAGCGCGCGGTGCTTTCCATCCAGTCGAAGAACCGGCAGGCATATGGAAGCGACAAACGCGCCGGCAAGAAACATGTAACATACCTCAAGAAGAGGAACAACGCATACAGAGGACAGAAAGGTCGAGGCATGTCCCGCACACCCAAGAAGCGGCTGCTCGCCAGAGGCTCCCAGTTCTACTGGATAGGAGCCGAGGCTCCGAACACTCGAGGCGGTAGACGCGCACACCCACCTAAGGCAGAGAAAGAGTTTGGGGAAGACATCAACGACAAGGAGCGCAGGAAGGCCATCCGCTCCGGTATCGCCGCTACAAACGACCTTGAACTTGTCCAGGAAAGACACGAATACGACGGCGAACTCCCTATTGTCGCAGAACTCGAAGACATAGAAAAAACGTCAGAGCTCCGGGAAGAGCTGGAAGACCTCGGGCTTGAAGACGAGCTTGAAAGAGTCAGCGAGAAGAAGGTAAGAGCCGGGAGAGGAAGCAACCGGGGCCGGAAGTACAAGAGAAAGGTCGGGCCGCTTCTGGTTGCGGCGGAAGACAACGGACTTTTCAACGCTGCAGCCAACGTTCCAGGAGTGGAAGCGGTAAGAGTCGAAAACCTTAACGCAGAGCTGCTGGCGCCTGGCGCAGAGCCGGGACGCCTGACAGTCTGGACAGAAAAAGCCCTTGAAAAGCTCGGGGATGAAGAGCTGTTCAGGTGATAGAGATGGATACAGAAAAGGCCTGGAGTGTAATCGAGAACCCGCATCTGACCGAGAAATCGATGGATCAGGTCGACGAAGACAACACTCTAGTAATAATAGTTGACATCGACGCAAGCAAGAAACAGGTCAAGGACGCGGTCGAAGAACTGTTCGATGTTACGGTTAAAAAAGTAAACACCGCTATCACACCACAGGCCAAGAAAAAGGCCTTTGTCCGGCTATCCGAGTCGGACGACGCGATGGACATCGCGACCAAGCTCGGAATGATGTAAGGTGATACAAGATGGGAACTCCGATTAAACAGCAGAGAAGAGGAAAAGGGTCCAGCACCTACAGGTCCAACTCCCACAGGGGCAGAGGAGACGTTGAACACAAGAACGCCGAGCTCACGGGAGAAGTAGTGGATATCATCCACGACCCGGCCCGGACAGCACCCGTAGCAGTGGTGGAGTTCGAGGACGGAGAGACCCGGAACATACTGGCCCCTGAGAACCTGGGTACAGGAGACGAGATAGAGATAGGAGTATCCGCAGAAATCGAGCCCGGTAACGTACTGCCGATTGGAGAAATACCCGAAGGAGTTCCGATTCATAACATCGAGACCCAGCCAAACGGCGGCGGAGAACTTGTAAGGGCCAGCGGGACGTATGCTTTCGTCGTCACACACGAGAGAGACGGCACCCGGATCAGGCTTCCAAGCAAGAAGTTCAAGAAACTCGATACTAGATGCCGCGCCACCGTAGGAAAAGTCGCAGCAGGTGGAAGAAAGGAGAAGCCTTTCGTAAAGGCTGGAAACAAGTCGAAGGCCGCAAAGGCCCGTGGAAAGAAGTACCCGACAGTTTCCGCAGTAGCCATGAACGCTGTAGACCACCCGTTCGGTGGTTCCGCAAAACCAGGACAGCCAAAGACGGTCTCACGCCATGCCTCGCCGGGTAGCAAGGTTGGCAGCGTATCGGCGCGGAAGACTGGGAACAAGAAGGACAGCGAATAGGTGATATGAAATGAGTGATTCAGACGACGACTTCACATACAGAGGAAAGACGATGGAAGAGCTGCGAGAAATGAGTCTCGAAAAGTTTGCAGAGCTTCTCGATGCCAGAGGCAGGCGCAAAATCGAGCGCGGGCTCAGACAGAACGAGAAAAAGATGCTTGAAGACCTGGAAGAAAGCGACCAGATAAGGACGCACGAAAGGTCGATGATAGTAGTACCCAAGATGGTCGGCAAGACCATCGAGATATACAACGGACAGGACTTTGTCCCGGTAGAGATCGAGCCCGAGATGCTCGGGCACTACCTGGGAGAGTTCACCAAAACCCGGAAGGAAGTATCACACAGTGCACCAGGACTCGGAGCAACCCGGTCCTCACAGCACGTGCCGCTCAAGTGATTTAGATGGCAGTCGAGACAGAGCCACACCAGGCAAAGGCGGTAGGAAAGAACCTGCGGGTTTCATGGAAGGACACGACCGAAATCGGCCGCTTCATCAAGGGCGACTCGGTCGAGAAAGCTATCAACAAGCTTGAAAGAGTCGTCGAAAAGGACCTCGCAGTTCCCTTCACGAAGTTCTCCGGCGCCGGACACAAGTCTGGTCAGGGAGAAGCAAGATACCCTGTCAAGGCTGCAGAAGAAGTGCTCCGTGTGCTGAAGGAAGCAGAGTCCAACGCCGAAAACGAAGGCCTCAACACCGACGAACTCGAGGTCCAGGAAGTCATAACCAACCAGGGTTCGCGTTACGTGACACCTTCCAGACTTAGAGGTCGGAAAATCAAATCAGCCCATATAAACATAATCGTAGGAGAGCGCTAAAAATGCAAGAGAAACAATTCATCGAGAAAGGAGCCAGGAACGTAAGACTCCACGAATACCTAGAAGAAGAGCTGGAAGGCGCAGGATACTCCCACTCCGACGTGGTGAGGACCCCGACTTCCACAAAGATAGTTATCTACGCCCAGCGGCCAGGACTTGTCATCGGCCGCGGCGGTTCGAGAATCCGCGAGCTTACAGACGACCTCGAAAAGGAGTTCAACTTCGAGAACCCTCAGATAGAGGTCAACGAAATAGAAGAGCCGGACGCAGATGCAGATGTGCTTGCGAAAAGCATGGCCTCCTGGCTCGAGAAAGGCGGACAGCCCAAGAGGGTAGGATACACGTATCTGAGACGTATAAAGGAAGCAGGAGTTATAGGCGCAGAAATCGAAATCGCGGGCAAGCTGTCAGGAAACCGTGGAAGAACCGAAAAGTTCTCGTACGGCTACGTAAAGAGATGCGGCAACACCTCCAAGGAAAACGTCGAAGAATCGTACTCTCTCGCACGGACCAAGCCTGGCGCTATCGGTGTCAAGGTAAGAATCATGAAGCAGATGCCGGAGTTCAAGCACCGGGACGTTGACGTTGACGAAGAAATCCTGCACCAGACCGTAGAGCATGGAGAGCAGGAGCCGAAGGAGACCAGACTCGAAAAGATACTTGCAGAGGCGGAGAACATGACCTCCGCCGAAATCGAGAGAGCTATTGAAGAACTCGAGGTAGAGGCCGACGACATCTCGAAGCAGGAAGTCAGAGAGGCCTTCGAAGACTTCGAGGAAAGCGGCGAAGAACCAGAGGCCGAAACCGATGAAGAAGAGACCGGAGAAGACGAAGAGTCTGAAGCCGATGAGGAAGCAGAAGAGACTGAAGACGAGGCAGAGACCGAAGATGAAGAAACAGGAGACGATGAAGTCGACTATGAAGAGATAGTTTCAGGAACGATTTCAGACGCAAAAGACGCGCTCGGAGAACTCGACGAACCAGACTATGAAGCCGCACTAGAAGCAGAAAAAGACAACAAAAACCGCACCACATTCACCGACTGGCTCGAAAGTAGGTAGAGTAAAATGGGAAAGCACGCAAAGGTTTCGCGACATGAGAAGTACGACGAAGACGGTAATTACGAGGGCGAGAAATGCCCCCGGTGCAGCTCGTTCCTCGCCGACCACGGTGACCGGAAAAGCTGCGGCAAGTGCGGTTACACCAAGCACCAGTAACCTGTTTTTA
>CAZEKI010000005.1:0-25079 GCA_964512895.1 uncultured archaeon | reverse complement strand
AACCCGGAACTTCAACATAGGGGTCTGAAAGGCAGATTCTACCTGCCTCTCACCGGGACGGACCGTTTTTCCACCGGACCAGTTGAATGCATCCGTAGGTTACGAACCCGAGGACGCCTCTCCTAACTGACTCTGACGGGTCTCCTTTCGTTCCTCCGTATTTTCCCGCCTTTCCAATCCTGGCATCTCCAGCCCGAACTCGTCCATAGTCTCCTCGCCCGGAGGCGTGTATCCGTGAACCTTCCGCCTGTGCTGGAGCAGGGTAGAGTGGTCTCCGCAAACGGTTCCGCAGGAAGGGCATTTCTCCCCCCCCCGTCCCTTCGGCGAAGGATTCTCCTCACGCATCACGACCCGCCTCCGTCATAATCGTCCAGAATACTTGGATCCAATAATCGGTCCCGAATCTCCTCAGATTCCGATTCCATCATCTCCGTATGAGCCAAAAGGCTCCCACCCCCGAACGTGATACCCTCTCCGTCCGATTTCTGATATTCCTGCTCCCACATCGTTATCCCGTGATTCTTCCCGTCACCGTATGCAAGGGGGCCGTCCTCTGCGTTCTTCTCAACAACGATGGTCAGAGTCCCGATGTGAACCACCAGTTTTTCCTCTTCCGCCTGTACCCATGCCGTCCGCAGACCCACATCAGCAGGCTTCATTCCGCAGACCCGCCTCCGTCCGATTCCTCCACACCAAATAAAGTATCGAATACAGCCTTGCCCAGCCCCTGAGCAAATGCTAATGTGACGCCGAACAGACCGCCCCATAAAATTGCTCTCAAAAGATTCGTAACCTCAATTGTCAATGTTATTGTTTCACTCATTCCGCAGACCCGCCTCCTGCACATTTTCCACAAATTTGGCCGCCCTTCCTCGTGTGGTCTACCACGCGGCCGCACTCGTGGCATAACCCCATCTACGACCCGCCTCCGTCCGCATCCTCCAGAACCCGATCCCGTTCCTGCATCGCGTGCTCCACCCGACTCTTCGCCATGATCAGCGACCGCCGGGCCTGCTCCAAATCCTTCTCAACCACATCCTCGTGGTCCTCCAGCGCTTCCTGGGAGGTTTCGACGAGCTCCTTGGTTAGTCCAAGACGTCGGGCGGCCGCATCAGCCAAATTTCCTGCGTCCTCTACTGCGGTGCTGAACCGCCTCATGTCGCCGATTTGTTCGTCGCCTATCGTGGTCACCTCGTGATGATGTCCAGAACTGGATAGAGAGCAGACTCTCCGCAGAATGGACACTTATGAGCGTCGTCGATCGTCTCATCATTCTCGTGGATGAAGAACGTTTTCGGGCAGTTATGGCAACCTACCTGAGTGATTTTCAGGACGGGTTTGCTCGGCCGTGTTCTATCGTGTTCTATTGTAGACACCTCGTATTAGGTCGAGCAATACGACACATCACGGCTTGACCTCCGGGCAATCCGAATCATGGATGGGTACACCGTGTTTGTTCGTCGGACAACCACACTCAGCCTCCCCTTCAATTTCCCAATGATCAGGGGTTAGATTCGAATACTTGCCCTCCTCGATCTCCCCCACTTCCATACTTGCATCGCTACCGTATTTCGCTATAACCTGGGCCAACGCACCGTACGCCTCCTCCCACGTATCAGCGTACATCGAAACCACGGTATCCACCATAGCTGAGAGTATATCCTCCTTGTCTGCCGTCACGTTCGCCTCAATCAAGGCATAGAGTTCCTGGATATTCTCACGGACACGGCGGTCCAACTCCTCCGGCTCCAACGCAACATAGTCCTCGTTCATTCCGCAGACCCGCCTCCGTCCGTGTAGGATAGGTTGCGCTGATACATGGTGACCATGTTCCCCGTGACCGGGCACTCCATCCTCTCCTCGCTCTCAACCAGCAGACCCGCGCGGACGAGTTCGTTGAGGCGGGGCTGGTAACTGCCGTAGACATCGGCCGGTGGTTCGGCGTACCCGAGCTCCACCGCACGTTTCCACATCTGCCTGCCGCTCACCCATACATCGTCGCAGCTGTCGATGGCGGCCAGGACCTGTCTCCGGCGCCGCGCGTTCTCACCATGATTTTCTTCCTCCTCGTAAACCTCAATACTACTTTGACGCACCGCCTGCTCCGGGCTCACGTCGCGTTCACCCCTCCTTGCCTTTGTATTATCCGCTCATACTTCTCCACACACAGTTTACAGAATTTTTCCCGCGGTTTCTGACTGTTCTCCACACCATTAAAACTTATGTTCGACCGGCCGTGTGTTCTATGAGATCGAGGGCCTTCCAACTTCGCAGTAATATTAACCGAACATGTCTCGTTTTCATCGTTCCACGCATCTATGAAAGCGTCCCTGACTTCCTCATAATCTGCTTGCGTAGTTATCGAGGTAATACCGTCCACAAACGCTATTTTTGCAGGCATCATACGTCACCGATTTGTTCGTCTCGGATGGCTTCTTCCTTCAACTCGTTTACACGCTTTTTCGGCACACCACCGTAATCATACAACGCCTTAAAGTTGTTCATCACTTATCGTGGCCTCCACTTTTTGCCTTACCCACGCGGAAAAGTTTATCGCGTTGTCCTCGAACCACTGCGCTTGTTCGTCGGTGAGGTTTGCAGTTTTCTTCCGCATACACTCTTCTTATTTTTCTTATTTATAAGGGTTTATACTCTCGACTACATATAAGATAATATCATATATTACGATAACCGATAACCGTATTACATCGTAATACCTTTGTTGTGCTGGACTACATAACCACATTTAAAGAACACATACTATGATAGTAACATGGTCAAAAGTCTTAACGCGCGTTTTGACGACCACGTTTTCGAAAAACTGCAGGAAATCAAAGGCAGCCGTTCTTGGCCGGAGGCTATACGGGAAGAGTTTGGGGTTTAGTTGTGATGAGGGAGCATCGCCTACATAACGCGGAGAGAGTCTTGGCGGGTGAGTTTGATACCGGTGAGTTCTTGGAAAGCCGTGGTCCATTACCTAGCGGACGCCGACAACGCGAGTATCAGCGTCCGAGTTTCGAGGAGGACGCGGCCGACCCCGGAACCCTTTTTGACTACCTGGAGTCCGCGGACATCTACCGTGTGCGTGCGATGGTGGAAGGTCAGAAATACGTTACGAGTAATTATGGGCAAGGCGGCTTAGGCGGCGGAGGATGGGAACGATGAACAACCGTGTGGATAATTCCAACTCCTCAGAGGAGGAGTTGGTGGACGAATCAACGAATGGTTTGGAGCCGGAGGCGTCACCACGAGAGGGAGAAGATGGCGGACTCTCTAAACTTGTCGAGTCCGCACCCCCTGAACAGGTTATCGTCGGGGTAGAATACTATACGGACAAGATAGGCGGCCCTGACAACACGGGGCGTTACGAGTACCGTATTGGGAAAGATATAGTGCCGGATGAACACGAATTGACGGTTACAAGCGTTTACTTCGGAGGAAAGCGGTTGGTGCGGGCCGACCGCTTGGACGCGGCGTTATCGGAAGTTCTGTCGGACGTTCACGGATATATTTACGGAATGTATTACTGCGGGAACAAAGGATGCCATAACAAATATAGGCCGAAAGAAGGCGATGAAAAACCGCCAACCTGTGGGAACTGCGATGTTAAGATGGTGAAAACTCGCCTATTGCCTGAAGAGGAGATAAAGGAGCGGTTGCGGGAGCAACTCGGCGAGGTGGAAGAATAAAATGGGGCTGTGTGTTGAGTGTGGGACGGTTGTGGACCAATCGAAGACGGCGGGGCAGAAGTGTGAAACCTGTTACAAGAAAGATAGGCGGGAGCGGCTTTCGGAGGTGGAAGGTGGGGATGGCTAGTCCTGAAATCCTGTTTGGCACGTTTCTCACCGTTCTCGGTGTCGGTGGCGTCACGTTGATTACTTATAACTCGTTGAAGAGTTGGTGGGGTCGATGGCGGAACCAGTAACGGTAGAACGCGAATGCGGTAACTGCGGAAGCACTAAAGAGATGGAAATCAATAGTGGTCGTTGGCGGTGTCGGGGTTGTGGGACTTTTAATGATGTTGAACGGTTCGGTGGCGATTATGGTGATGGTAATGTTTTGAGAGGGACCGGAGGCCGAATATGAACTGGGGTCGCGCGTTTTGGTTGCTATTCGCAGGTTTGGTGGTTGGTGGAGTCCTACACTTTTATCAGGACTTGTCTGCGCCCGGTTATTGCAAGGGTGATGTGGAGCTCGATGTTTACAAGCACCGTGGGGATAATGTGCAGGTGATTAATCAGGGCCGGGATGATGCGGGTAACGTGTCCGTCACCACCAACAGGGATAAGGCTTACCTGCGTGTGCCGGCGAAAACCGTTGAAACTGTGGAGGTTTCGGGAGGGGATCCCGTGCTCGAGCTCGTTGGCTGTAGAGGTGTCACCGGTGGAGGATGATTTAAGTGACATGGCTATGCGTGAAGCGTTACGGGATTTAGAGGACGCGAACCAGGAGTTGGCGGCGAGTATCGACCGGCAGAACCATATACTGGAGGAGACTTGGCGTGATATGAAACGTGTAGGCCGGAAAGCCGTGGTAATACTCTACCTCTCCCTGCTCGCCCTCGTCTTGGCTGGTTGGTTCATCGACACAAATAATCTGCTTACAAAGGTGGTAGGCGGTTGAGCCTCCTACACTCACTATTCGGCTACTTAGTAACAGTTGCAGTATTCATAACCGCCGTATTCCTAACAGTCACCGTCCTAAACGTGGTAAGACTTGCCGCCCTGGACGCGGCCGGCATCATAAAGCAACATCTCACAGGTGAAACCGGGGATGGTTGAGAACCGTATAAGTCGTAGGATACGTCAGGAATGGGTTAGCGACACTTTGGACCAAGTATTTTTGTCTCTGGTGCTGACTATGTTGCTCGTGTCTCTGCTTTCCATCTTGGTGGTTCACTTAGGCATGATTACTGGGGTGTTGCATCCGTGACCGGGGATGCGTGGGAGGAGTACCGGGATGGTGAAATCAACCTCGACACCTTGAAGAACCGGGTGGAGGACGAGCGTGTGAGCCAACGCACCTACGGCTACATACCTGGAACGGGTTGGGAGGTTAAGGAGTGGCACGCGTTCGCCATCAACAAAATCGGGCTTGCCCTGTTAATCGTGGCCTTCCTTCTTATGGCACCTGAATTCACCGAAGACTGGAAAGCGAAGAAAGCCTTGGAAAACGATCTTGAGGAAATGGGTTGCTCTGCGTTGTTGAAGCATAGCGGCCCCGATGGTAATTTTAGTTTGAAGGGTCAGGCTTCGGGTGAGTGGTTTCAGAACGTGTCGGATAATCCTGGAGTCGGCAGTATAGAACCAGAACCGCCAGATGGTTAGATGCCGAGCTGGTCTTCCAGGTCTTCACTACTGGTTATTTCTCCGCCGCGGAAACGGATTTCGGCGCCTGTGAAGACTTCGGGTGTCACGCCGTCGCCTGGTGCTTCTCGTCCGGCTCCGGTTAAAGAGGCTTGTGGTATTTCTTCTACTTCTAGGCCGAATGCGGATTCGAGTTCACGGTCTAGTTCGGTTTCGTCTTCGTCTCGTCCGCGGCCGACCCGTGTCCGTGTTCTTGTTGCTTGTTGTGAGAGGAAGCCGAGTTCGGGTGGTGCTTGTTCCGGCGCAAACTCCGGCTGTTGTCCTACTCCGGGGCTGGGTTCGCCGGGTTGCCCGAAAGCCTGTTGAAGTGCGGCCTCCTGTTCTTGCAACTGGACCTGCGGCTGTGCTTGTGCGGCTTCTTGGTCTGGAGCGGGGGTGACCAACGCTTCCACACCTATTTCCGTAGTTGGTGCTTCCTGTTCCCTGAAAATGGTTTCCTCAAATTCTTCGCGTGCCCGCGTCTCACGTCGTTCTTGGACAAAAGGTATTTCGCCTTCCTCCAACGGCTCGAAAACCACGTCTTCCTGCGGAGAGGGTCGCGCGGCTATCTCTTCTTGCACACCGGGCGGCACCAAACCTGTAGGTAGGAAAGGCGGTGCTTCGGTTTCTGCTTGGCGTGTGGGGCGGCCGATAACTAGTAGTTCTTGTGGTGTGAACCCTGTGGCTTCTTCTACTTCTTCACGGGAAAGACCTCTGAGTTCCTCACCGCGGACGCCTTCGAACTCCGGTGTAAATACTTCTTCCTCCGGTATCCTCTCCACCAACTCCCGTTCCACCACGTCCGCCCGTTCCATTTCCCGTGTCGGGACTTCGCCGACACGTTCACGGCGGGCGCGTTCTGCTTGTTCCGGTACAAACTCCTCACCCGCAGCCTCCATAACCAGTCCGTCTCTTTCTTGTGTTAGTGGTACGCCTTCTGCCTGTGCTTCGGCTTCGAACGCGGGGCGTCCTGGTAGTTGTTCGGTTCCAGGTAGGTCGCCTTCCCGTAAATCCAGCTGTTGTGTGAACGGTGCGTCCGCCTCACGCTGCACTAATGCTTCCGGCACCGGCCCACTTTCAACAGCCGCTACTGGAACTCCCGGCGTCAAAGCAAAACTAAGTACAGAACCCGGTGAAACAACCTCCCCCAAGACTTCTTGCTCAATCTCCTGCGGCTGTGTTATACCTTCCACGAACTCTGGTAAACCACTTGCGGCACGGGTTGCGAAACGGACAGGGTCACGGCCGGCCGCCGCAGCTGCAAACGGAAGTGTCCGGGCCACCGCAGCCTCCTCTGTTCTCTCTCCTATCTGTGAACCTCCGAAAGCAGCATCAAATTCCTCAGGGGTAGGTTGTTCAATATCTTCGAAACTCCCGAATCCTCTGAATATTATTGGTTCTTGTTCTCCTGTTGGTTCGAATCCTCCGGCTTCACGTAGTTCTTGTTCGCGTTGCTCTTCTTCTCGGAATACCTCGGCTCCTAAAGCTTCTAGTTCCCGTACGGAGAGTTCGCCGGGTTCACGTTCACCGACCGTTACTTGTTCCGCACTTATACGCTCCGCCTCCGCCGCCTCCACCTCTTCTACTCGCCGCAATTCCTCGGTTTCACTTAGGAATTCTTCCAGGCTTTCCTCATCTGATTCAAGACGTGATAAGACTTGGTTGCGTGTGAGTTCTTCGCCGCCGACCGTGAAAGTTTCATCCGGCTCCTCTTCTTGTAACTGTTCGCGTTGGCGTTGAATGTTTTCCAGGTTTTCCCGTGCCTCCATTCTTTCTAGGTCGATTACGCCGCGTTGTATAACCGCTTCCTCACCCGGTGTCACGCCAGGCCCGGTTTCTTGGAATCGTTGTATTCTGGCGGCTTGCTCCCGAATCCGTTGTTGCCGCGCCGTCAAGTCTTGGCCGGGTTCTCCGGGCAAACGGGTTTCCGGCACATCTGGAACAGGTTGAGCAGTAACCGGTCCCTGCTCCCTCTGCCTTTGAAATTGTCGAGCCGCTAAATCACCTGGAATCGCCTCATCACCAGATTCACCTGTTGTACCTGGTACTCCTGGAGGACCAGGAGCCGCACCCTCCTCCACGCGCTCCCGTGCCTCCTCAATATCCGGTAAACCTGGTCCTGTAGGTGCAACACCCGTATCATCGTCGTCGTCGGCTGCTCTTGTTGTACCTGGTACTCCTGGAGGGCCAGGAGCCACATCTGCATCGTCGCCACCGCTGCCGTCGCCACCGCTGCCGCCTATACCGGGACCTGTAGGCGCAACACCGCCATCACCATCATCATCGTCGCCTCCTCTAGTCTCCTGCACTTCCCCACCCGGACCACGCACAATAACATCGGCCTCACCAGCCTCTACCGCGGCCTCGGCCTCCTCCTGCGTCAACGTCTGCCCATCATCTTCACCGTTAACCATCACACGTTCACTTTGAATAAGTATTAAATACCGTGGTATAAAAACATTATTCCAACAACTTACCATGCCAATCTCCGCACGCACCGGCTCACTTCAAGACGTACTACTCATAATCACGTCCACATTCATCCTCGCCATCGCCGTCCTCTTCGGCCACCTCATACTCACCAAAATCCAGGAAAACACGACCGACGAACAGATCGACCAGCACACGTTGCAGGAAGGAATCAACGCATTAGAAGTATTCGACGCCGGAATACTGTTGGTGAACGGGTTCTTGTGGCTTACCGCCATCTTGTTCGCGGTCCGTATCCCGTCGGACCCCGTGTTCGCCATACCTAGCTTCCTCTTCCTAGTGATTGCGGGCTGGGTGTCGGCAGAGATTGCAAATATTTTCAACCTTATCGTGAATGTGGACCCACTCAGCTCAACCGCGAACAATTTTCCTCTCATGTTCGAATTATTCAAAAACTTTCCCATCATAATTGGGATGCTCACCGCACTCCTCGTAATTGTTCTCTACGCTAAGATTCAGAGCCCTAGAGGCCGTGTAGTAGGTGCTTAGAAAATTATGAAAAATAAAATGAGTGGACGGCGGCAAGAAGTCACCACTCTGGGTAGAGACGGTGAACTTACCGCCGCCCGGAAGGGTTTTAAAGCTTCTAATCTAATAAATGATTGGGTGGAGACGGTGGGCGAAGATTTTGATTGTGGTTATTGTGATAGAGTTTTTGACACGCAGGAGGCGTTGAACTCGCATACAGGTCTTTGTCACCGTGATGAACACAGGGAGGTTTTTGAATGCGATAATTGCGGTGATGAGATAAGTCGTCCCCCGTGTTTTGTTAATGATAATAATTTTTGTGATATGGATTGTATGGGGGAGTTTAGGGCTGAGAAGAATGAGTATTGGAGCGGGGGGGATAGGAGTGTTGAGTGTGATTGGTGCGGTGAAGATATTAAGAAAAAACCTTCTGCTATGAAGGAAAAAAACTTCTGTGATTATTCTTGCTTCGGTGATTGGTGTTCTGAAAACCGGGTTGGAGAGGATAGCCCCTTTTATGGTGAAACTCATTCTGAGGAGGCGCTGGAGAAATTGCGTAATCGTGACTACAATTGGCAGAAAGGCGAGAATAATCATAATTACGGTGGTTTATCTGAGGAAACTAAACTTAAGATGTCGGAGACTATGAAGGAGAAGGCTGAGAACGGAGAGTTGTATGCACAGAAAAATGAGGACTTTAAGGAGATGATGTCGCGTCGGATGTCTGGTAGTAATAGTCCTCGTTGGAACAGGGTGAAGCGGGAGTGTGGGAACTGTGGGGCTGATGTAAAGGTTCCGCGTCACAAGTTGGATGTGAACGATAACCATTTCTGTGACCGTGATTGTTATTGGAGTTGGAGGCGGGATGTGAAACCTATCAGCGGTGAGAAAAACTATAATTGGCAGGGCGGTTATGAATATAATTATGGTGATAATTGGAAGGAGCAAAGGCAGAAGGCTTTAGATAGAGATAATGGGAAATGCCAGATATGTGGGGCTGCGGATAATGTGAATGGTTGGGATCTGGATATTCACCACATCGTTCCTTTCAGAGAGTTCTCGGATTATAGGGAGGCGAACAAGTTGAAGAACCTTGTCGCTTTATGTAGGAGCTGTCATTTACAAGTTGAGCACGCTGAGGGTTCGCGTGGGACGGTGGTGGGCGCATGAACCGATTGGCTGTGTTGAAGGAGGGTTTTGAGGCGGCGTATGAGCAGGAGCGGTTGTGTGGCTGTCGTGAGTGTGAACGGGTGTTGGTGGAGGCGGGTCTGAGATGAAACACCGTGTCCTCCTGCTGGCTCTGGCTGTGTTGTTGTTCGCCGGGATGGGAGCGGCTCAAGCGATTCCTGTTACAGACGGCTTTGAAGATGGTGATTACACAAATAATCCATCTTGGACTGAGGCCCGGACTGGTGGAGGTTCGGCAACTGTACAGACAGGGACGGTTAAGGAGGGAACTAATGCTTTAGAGTTTACCACAGATGGGGCTGGAGATTTCGCGACAATTGGTTTGGATAGTCCGCCTATTGACCCGTTCAACTTTACTGACGGGACAACCGCCTCGACATGGGTGCGTTCAGGAAACGCTGCTAATGGCCGTGTTAGGTTCCGTCTTACTGGTGCTAATAATGAATTTGCTAATTTGCTTATGTATGAGGGGACGTTCCGAGTAAGTACTGATGTGGAGACAAGTTCAACATTTTCTGCTACGCCGTCTTCTGATACTTGGTATAAGTTTGAGATTACAACACACAACAGCAGTGACACGGTGGATTTCGCTGTCTATGATAGTAGCGGTAGTTTGATTGAGGAGAATAATTCGGTTAAGGCTACGGTGAACTTTGATACTGTTGAATTAACGATTGACGACAATACTGGAAGCAGCTATAACGCCTATTTTGACGACTCATTTTACGGGTTCGAACTAAATAATCCTCCTGTGATTGATGCGAATACAACCCGGCCCAGCCCCTCGCAGGTGTCGGTGGGTGATTCTGTGGATACGGTGGTGAACGCTACCGAACCGGACGGCGACCCGTGTAATGGGTGGGTGACGGTGAACGAAGACGGGACAGACATAGTTTCAGATAAATCTATGGCGGGGACCGGGAACTGTGATTTCCAGGACCTCGACACGTTCACCGCCGATGAGATTAACGTGTGGTATAACATCACGTACACGGTGGGTGACGGCACGGCGAACACGACAGAAGACACGTTAAGAATCTTCAATGAGGACAACCCTCCTACCGTCACCATAAACGACCCGGGCAACGTCACACTGTACGACTACGACAACCACCTCCTAAACGCAACCATAGACGACGACCTTTCAACATGGGCAAACATCTCGGTGACGTTGGACGGAAACAACATAGTCAACGGCTTCAACCGCACCGTCAAATACTTCACCACCAACACCACCCGCGACGACCTCGGCACCCACAACCTAAGTGTGAAGGCGTGGGACGACCAACAGCAAACCACGCTCGCGTGGGAGGTGTTCACCGTTGACGACCTAAAATTCTTTGGAACCGCCAACATCACACCGACGTTCGAAACCCGGAACGAAAGCTTCAACTCCAGTCACAAGGTCGGGGACATGGTCAACGAACTCAACACCACCCTATACTGGAATAACACCGACCGATTCCAACGCGACCGCGCCCCGTCCGGCATAACCACGTTCAACGACAGTCATTACTTTGAAATCCCGTTGGTGGATAATAATAATACGTTTGTGAACTGGACGATACAGCGCCGAATCAACCGCACCGACTTCACACCCGCCGGCGGCGGAAGCTACACCACAGAAACCGTGAACATAACTAAATTCGGGAATCAGTCGGTGTTCCACGCCTACAGCTTCGACAACAGCGAGTTAATCCCTGACAGCAACTACACCGTGGGCGACGATTACACTCACAGGGTCAACCTCACCAACCGCAGTGACAAAGCCACCGTCACCACCACGAACACTTACTGGCGCACCCTGAACACCGTTACCAACGGATTTGTTAAAACCATAACACCCCAGACCCAAGTGTTCGAGCTGGGGCAGGCCGTTGGCAACGTCACCACCGGACTCTTCGACCAATACAACACATCGACGGAATTCAAAATAGAATTCAACGGACGCACCCGCTTCTTCAACAGTACGAATGACACCGTCGGCATCCGTCAGGTCAAACTCCAAGAATGCAGCCAATTCACCCAAAGCAGCACGGTCGCGTTGAACTTTACCACACGACCCGAAAACGACCGTGACAACCTCGCCTTCAGCGACTTGACAGGTGCGTTCACAGTATGGAAACACCCCAGCCAAAAAGCCAGTTATAACTTTTCTAGCACGGACCAGCGGTTCCACGAATTCTGCATATTCCCCGAAGACGAAAACCTGACCGTGGACAACACCGACAAACTCATCCAATACGAAGGCAGCCGACCTAACCCTGACGACGGGATAGGATTCGAACGCCGCTCTTATTTCCTCATCAACGAAACCGTCCTCCACACCAGTACGAGCGACATCAACCTGTTCATGATAAACGAGACAGACGCCACCACCGTCGAATACCAGATAGAAAACGAAGACGGCGACCTCGCCACCGGAATAGTCGTCAAAATAGAACGCTACTTCGAAAGCGAGGACAAACACCTCGTAGTCTCCATGATACGCACAGGTTCAGAAGGCACCTCTCGGACGTTCTTGGAGAAAAACGAGTTTTACTATCAGCACCGGTTGTTCCGTGACATGGAACAGGTCGACATCAAAGAAGACCAGGTCATACCGGAAGACAACCAGTTCAACTTCCAAATCGGCGGCGAAACCAGTCTGGACTACTACGAGCGGAAGGACGACGTAAGTTTTTCATGTACCGACGCCACAACCTACATCAACTGCTCATACAGTTCTGATACTGAGCAGTTGGAGAACGTGAACCTTACCGTCAAACGCAACGACGTGGTCGGACAAACACTCATCGACTTCACCACCGCCACCACCACAAGTGGCGAGGTCGCGGTCACAGGACTCAACACCACCAACACCACCTACACCTACGCCTTTAACGCGGAATTCCCCGAAGGCACCATACTACTCGAAAGTGGATTCCTAGGAACCGGTGACGACCTATTCGGCAACACCGGCCTCAGCCTAAGTTTATTCTTGATGTTGGGACTTGGGTTTGCCGGGATCGCCATAGCACCCGAAGCCGTCATAATCCTAAGCATGCTCGGAGTCGTAGCAACCGCCACCATCGACATAATCGCAATACAAATGCAACACGTCTTCGGCCTCATACTCATAGCCGCAGTCGCACTCTGGAGGATGATGAGATAATGGCACTCACACTGAGAGATGTCGGGATTTCATTCGTAATATTCGCATCCGTAATAACCGGCGGCCTCAGTTTCATCGGCGGATTCACAAATCAATATGACGTGGATTACAAAAACGACACTTTAGCCAGTGTCAGCTCCACTGTGAGCTCCGAAGCAAATAGTCTTGCATCTCAAGCAGGGAATAGAAGCCAAGATTTTGACGAGGGAAGAAGCCTTCTAGATATAGGAGGTTTCTTCATAAACCGGGTTTATCAAGTTGCTGTGTTGCCTTTAACTGCTTTAAGTGCTATAGAGATTATGGCCTCAGACATGCTTACAGTCTTACCAATCGGGAATCCTGAATGGTTTATAACCCTGATATTCGGTGTTTTCACCGTTATAGTCTCCTATGAGATTTTATCCTTATACAGAGGGTTGAGAACATGACCATGGCAAGTATTCCACTATCGGCGTTAAACATTCACTTAGAGACTCTTGGCCTGGCATTTACATCTTTCTTAATTGTAACTCTGTACCAGGCCTATCTCAATTTCTTTGGTGATAGTCCATGGTAAACACCACACCTTTGTATGAGCGCCCGACAAACGTAACCGGGTTCAACGACTTCTTCTTCACCTACGCCAACAACACCCTGTTCCCCGGCGTATGGAGCGAAATGATACTCCTAATAGTGTTCAGCATCACGTTCCTAAGTCTTATGGACTTCGGAATCCGCCGGCCTTTCGCAGCCTCCACCTTCTTAACCTGGGTGACCAGCGTGTTCTTGTTCGTCATAGGCATAGCAGGAAGCATAGAAGTAACCGTGACAGGCATAATCTTCCTCGTAAGTCTACTCATCAACAGACAGGACACGCGGACGATATAATGAAAAGGAAAATACTGTTGCTGACTGCCGCATTAGTCCTGCTCACACCCGCAACCACAGCCGCAATCGAAGAACTCGACATAGTAAACACCTACCCCGACCCCGTCGTAAAAGACAGCGACGTACACTTCACAGTTATAGCACAAGCCGACTCCACCACAACCACCACAATAGAACTCTGGTTCACCAAACCCGACGGCACACTCAACCTCGACGGAACAAACACAGTAAGAGTAAAAAGCGGAGACCCGCGACAATTCACCCTGACAATCAACGAAAAAGAACTAAACCAATTCGGAGAATGGCGGATACGAGTAAACGAAACCGACCAAGGACTCAACCAAACACGGAACTTCACAATCATACCCGCACCCGAAGTCACAGTCACAACCACCGGCCAAGAACTCCTACGAACCACAGGAGACTCCACAGACTACGTAGCCATCGAAATAGACCCGAGACGCGGAAACCCCATACAAGTACCCGAAGTACAACCAGGCCCGGTTAAACTCTACCAAGTATTGAACAGGACAAGTACAGCCGGAGAAGACATCCACAAAACCGAACAATTCTCCACCCAGATCGTACCCAACAACGAAACAGGCGACCTCGAAGCCGTCCTAGACCTGGAAAACCTGCCGGAAGACGAATACAACCTCGTCGCCGAATTCAACATATCCAGCTGCGGCAGTTGTGAAAACTTTACAGAAGTCCAAAGCACAAGCATAAGAATCAGAGAAGAAGAAAGTATAAATGACATGGCAGCACAACTAAGCGTCCTACTCGCGTTATTGTTCGCAGGAGGACTGTTCGCCTACACCGGCTTCCAAATGCGGCCCCGAAACAAAAAAGTCGCCGCACTCAGAACCATGCTCATCATGGCCGCACCACTCTTCGCCGTCTTCGCAACCGGCCTCGCCGCCGTATTCGCCGGAAACCAAGGATTCGGCGCAGCCAACCAGATAATGTGGGTAGTATTCCTAGCCGCATTCATCCTCTGGTTCGTCATGGCACTCGTAATCGGGTTGTTAATGTACTTCACCGACGCCCTGGAAACCGGAGTCACACAGGGACGCCGCGAATTCGACCAGGAGCTGTGATAACTCGTGGGTAGGCGCAGCAAAAAACGGAAACGAATACGGGTATCGGAAGAAACCCACCGATTCCTCAAAAAGAAAAAAGTAGAAAACGGCGCCCGGAGCTTCGACGAACTACTGCAAGAAATAAGCGAAGAAGCGTTCGGAGAAAAACCAAGTGAAAGCAGTGGGGAGAAATTGCGGGAGTCTATGGAACAAGCACTCTTCGGCGACACCTAAAAAAAAATGGTTGACAGAATCGACCTCGGAGCCGGTAAAAACCCTGTCCCCGAAGCATTAACCGTGGACAAACGACCTGAGAACAAACCAGACGTAGTGCATGACCTAGAAAACACGCCCTACCCCTTCAACCACAACCAATTCCAAGAAGTTTATATGCGGCACGTTCTCGAACACCTAGAAAACTGGGATGGTTGCCTACAGGAAGTCCACCGAATCACCCAACCAGAAGGAGTGGTCCACATACGGACACCGCACTTCTCAAGAAGCATAGCAAGCCCTGACCACGAAACCCATTTCTCCTTGCTCAACTTCGCGAAGCATTTAGACCCTAGTGGTTACGAATACATCGGGGCAGAATTCAAGGTTTTGGAAGAAAGGCTCCACCTATCCCACTACAAGTATAGGCAGGACGTAACCGGGTGGAGAAAACACTTAATCGGGTTCATGGACCGTGCGGTGAACCACGCCGCGTTGAAATACCGGGTAGACCGATTCCTCTGGCCCTACGTCGGCGGGTTCGACGAAATCTACTGGAAACTCCAACCCGTGAAATAATCATGTCTACTGAGCTGCAGATCTTGTTGTTCACACTCCTGGTTTACACCTTGTCACTAACTCTACTGCTACTTTAACCTGTTTCCGGTGTTTACCCTGGGTGTGGCGGTAAGATTAGGGCAAAAAATCATACGATAAGGCAAAGAAATAGGTGGTGTCAGCGTTCGCCGCGTTCCGTCCGCATATCCGCCAACTGCTCAAAGTCCAGAGGACCAAAGAAAGATTTCTCCAAATCCTCCTCAAAGTCCGTCCGCCGCCTTTGGACAAAAGACATGACAAATCACACGCTGGTCCGCCGTCCTTGCCGCCGCATCGTCCCCAACAGGAGGAACACTATCGCCGCAATCGCCGCAACTATTATCACAACCAGGAAATCAGCCAACGTCTGATACGCCGACAACGCCTTGTTAAACGTGGAATCCGCCGGGTTCGCCGACGTATTCGTATAGTTAGCGAACAACGCATCATCCCCGCCAGTACCCGAAACCGTGTCATACCCGTCTACGTTCGTGAAATTGTAAGTCCCGTTATCCAAACCCTCACTAGTCTGGAACGGTGCAGTATAATTATCTCCTCTAGTGAGAGTGGTGTTGGTTCCTGCCGATGAATCAAAGAAATCCCAGGTCTCACTCCGAACACCACTACCCGGATTATCCACTGTAACTAGGACGCCGCCATTCCCGATACCGGTGTTCGTGTTGTTATCCGGCTGATGAAACTCGTTATGAATATTGAAATCATCAAGCGGGTCGGTCGCATCCGTTTCCACAAACTCGGCTAGGACCAGGGAGAAGGCGGCGACAATAACCGCGACCAAAACCACGGCTGTAGCTACTGGGACCAGGTCGTTCAAACCCGAAACTTGTCCTTTTCTCCTGCTCATACTTTTGATTGCACCCCTCCCTCTACGAAAGAAAGAGGGCGGTGCGGCAAGCGCACCCAGGTCCGCCAACACGGCGGAAGCGGGTTAAACGGTTGCTTGCCGCGTTTTTAGACCGATGCGCTACGCCCAGCACCCCTGACCACACGGAGCAGGATGAATATCACCGCGGCAATCCCTATGATGATAATCACCACAAAGAAGTCCGCGAAAGTATCCATCGCATCAATCGCCGTGTTCAGGACATCACTGGCGTTGTTGTTGTCAACCGCCGTATCCATCTCGGATAGGACGATAACACCAACACCCACAACAATAGCAACTGACACAAGTGCCAGTGCTAGAGGTACGAGGGAGTCAACGCCTGTGACCTGCCCTTTCCGTGCCCGGCCGAAAGCGTTTGTAGCTGCTTTCGAGGGTCCTTGTGAAAGGGTTTCGGCGAATGCACGCTCCGCTTCCGCCAGGCAAAGGTCTAGTGCCTGGACTGGTCGGAAGGACTGGACCATGCTAACTGGATTCATGGTTTGCACCCCTTAATTACCTCCTTATAAGTAAGGGGTTTTGTGGGCGTTCTTTGAGAGGTTGAAGTTGAATAAGATTAATAAACCCGGGATAATACAAAGTAATACATATGCCCGAGGGCTCCGAATACAACAACCTCCCTGCCGTCAAAATCTACGAAGAAGACCGGCGCAGCCTCAAACTCTACAAGATAGAAAACGGGTTCGACAGCATCCCTGACGCCATCCACCACCTAATCCAAGAGGTAGACAACTAATGGATGAGGATAAACTGCAGGAAGCAGCAAAAAACCTGGGAGCCAAGCAAGGAATCAAAGAAATGGCCGCCGGCGGCCGACAAAAAAAGAGGCAAAGCGGTGATCGGCAGGTTGATGAGGACGCAATCGACCTCGAAGAAGCCAAAGAAACCATAAGGTCAGCGTTCCTCGGCTACCACTACGAGACTATGTGGAACCCGGAGAAAAAGAAGAATGAGAAATACAAGGTGTGGCGCGTGGAAAACCCGGAAAACTTCGACCCTATATGCAACGAAAAAGCGCTAGAAGACTTCTTCATCGAGATTGATTCCGTGGCGAACGTGGTTATTTCAGGCGGCAACCTCACACCTGAACAAATTGAGCGCGGTTCATTAAATGTGATGCGGAGCATCCGCGGACTAATCGAACGCAACCGGGATGAATACGGTATAGATAGTCAGGAGGACGCCGACGCCATCTGCTCCGCGCTCCTCGTTTTGCTTATGAGTGTTATGTCGATGGCGAAGAAAGGTTGGAAAACCGAACAAAAACACCGCAGCCTCAGTGAGAAGGTTATGCGGGTGGTTGGTGGCGACGATAAACAGGAGAAGAAGGGTCCACGGGGGCTATTCTAAAAAATGTTCCTCAAAGATACAAAATACGGTAAACCCCGCCGGGAAAAATCCAGAGAATACGCTCCAAACATCAAAACAAGTTTCCACGCCGTAATCCTCTTCCTAATCGTGACCTGGTTATCGGCAGGCTGGTTTATCGTTCACGCCTCCAAATCCTCTATAATAGCCCTGTGGGGTTCGTCCCTGCTTTTAATACTATTCTGCTTTGACCTTCATTACCGGAAAACCAAGGCAGTAATCCTTGAGAGGCTTGATGAATAAAATGGTTTCGAGTGCGAAGACCAAATACTTCGGCAAATACCGCAAACACCTAGAAAAAATCCCTGACTGGATACCCGGCTCCTGGGGCATACAATACCCCGTAGACGTAACCATATTCGAAGACCGCGGACAAGGATACCACATAGGCCACGACAAAGGCGCACGAATCACAACGGATAAGGACAGCCAGTTATACATCCTAAAGCACCGGGATGAAGCCCTGCCAGCCGTGAACTATGAGCATATTTTCCCTAGCGAACACGGCCAAGAAGTCTTCCTCTACAGCCCAGAGAAAGGGATTTACAACCCTATAACACCCGGAGTTGACGCCGACAAAGAAGAATTCGACTTCTCGGTGGAAGACATTTACTGGCGGATGTGGAACAAATTACGGGATAAGGAAGAGCAGCAAATCCTGGAGCAGGACGAAGAACACTGGCTCAAGAGGCATCAACAAGCCATCCTATACGCGAGCGCCGGCATCTTCTTCCTATTACTGTTTATCGGTGCAGGTATGTATTTCGACAAGTCCACCATAAACGTGGTGGTAGAAGGTGGTGGTGAGGCCGCGTCCATACTACTCCTCTCCCGGCTTAAGAACAGGTGGTGGTAGGTGTGGTCAGCCTACCAGGATACGAATTCGACCTGTTCTCCTTCGACACGTTCATCGCAGTAGTCCAAGCCGCGTTAAACCCTGACCACCCACAAGCCATGGCCAAATGGATTGTATTAGGCACGCCATTTGTACTCCTGATTTTGTTCGGTGTTTACCTCGTACTACGAGAAAATAAGAGAAGTTTCGAGGTGACATGGTAAAAAATGCCGCGTGAAGACCGTGGAGAACTCGAATGGAACGCCGCCAACTACGTCATACGCCGCATCGGACAACTCGGCGACCGCATCCGAATCAACTACCTAGAAATGCGGCAAAACCCTAACCACGACACCTACAAAGCATACTTCGACACCCTAATGGCACTATACTCGGAAATCAAGCGTTACCTGGACGACGACGAAAAACAAGAAATAACCACGACCGTGAACAACATAGAAGGAATGCTCGAATCGGACAACGCACCCGACAAAATAATACAAGAACAACTAGAAGAACTCGATGAAACCCTGAACGACCACCTCGTCGACGTCGGACTCGACATACCAAGCGAGGTCTCCCTGGACGAGGACCACGCCGCGGTCGGCGGCCGACAAATATAGGCGTGATTCAATTATGGATAAGATAAAAACCAACCTGAAAGACATCAAAGAATTTATACAGGAAAAAGACGTGGACTGGGTCCACGCCATAGTCGGAAGCGAAGGAACCGGCAAAAGTAGTCTAGCCGCATACATGGGCACAGAGTTCGACGACACATTCTCGCCCGACCGCATGAAACTTACAGGTCAAGGATTCAGAAACACCGCGGTAGATCTTGAACCGTGCCAGTCCATAGTATTCGACGAAGGCATAGAAAGTCTTTTCTCCAGGGACGCCATGACCACAGAGACCAAGAAAATGATAAAATTCTTTAGGAAATGCCGATACCTCAACCTCTTCATCATCATATGCCTACCCAACATCAAAGAACTGGACAAGCAGATACGCGAGAACAGGATACACAGCCTTTCCCGCACCGTTAAGCAGGGATGGATGCACTTCTACAGCGAACGCAAACTGAAAAGCATCGACTTCAACGACAACAACGGAATCGACTGGCCAACACCCGACTTCAGAGACGACTGGCCGAAACCCGAAGAACACATGCCCGACTTCTGGGACGAATACCGGGAAAAGAAGAAACGCGACATCACCGACATAGAAAAGGAAGGAGAAGAAATCAGCATCCACGACATCGCGACCATGGTGAAGAAGAAAGATACACGGTATAGAAGCGAATACAAGGGAAGAGAATACATCGACCAGGATTTAGTCGCGGCAGACTTCGAACTAGGAGACAGGCGAGCGAAGAAGGTCAAGAAACTTGTGGAAGCAGATTTAGGAATGAATCAATAAACATGCACACACCTACCCCATATAATATAATACCGCGTACGCAAGCAAAATCTGAGGTCGCATCGTCGACCCGGAGGGGGGTCGTCCCCCCTTCTAAAGCCTTTCCCAGGGTGTTTGCCCATGGTAAATGACGAAGAACTAGAAAGCCTGGAGGAACAGGTAAACTTACTCAAAATAACGAAACAGAACCTAGGATAATAGAATAGGAAAAATGGCTGAACAAGACGCTGTCAAAGAACGCCCCCTCGCCAGGAATCTCAGATTGGCCAAAGCCGTGTCAGCACTAATGTTTTTCTTCACGATAGGTCTGCCGCTCCTAGCACTAGCAGCCGTCGGCCGCAGACAACCCTCTCAAAGAGCACAGAAATGGCTGTCCATGCCTGCATCTCTAGCCGTGAAATTCGTTGCGCGGTGTTTGGGTCTGAAGAAGCCGGAGGAGATGATTACTGATGGCAAATGAAGAAGTAGAAAAACTGGAGGAACAGGTGAGGGAGTTGAAGCACAAGCAGGAGTTACGGGAGAAGGAAGCCGAGCTACGGAAGAAGAAGCGAGTATTGGAGTTGCAGGATAGTTGGTGGGGCCAAATACTGCTCGGACTGAAAATATATTTGGAGAAAACACCTGCCGTCTTGGGGGGTTTGTTGGATTGGCTGATACCACCACCGGAACCCGGACAAGAAGAAAACAGGGGTTTGACGCATCCGGATCCCGACCGTCGACGGAAGGAGCCGCCGGAACCCGACATCCAAGACCCCGCAGACCGCGGACAAGAGAACCAAGGCGACGTGGGGCATGGGATTGAGGAAGAACTCTACCAGGCCATGGGCGGCACACTACCCAAGGAAGAAGATTAAAAAACCAGTATCCCTATACAAGATAATATGGCGAGTGAGGGAGAAATCCGAGAAAACATCCTAGAAGCCACCGGACAAATCGACGAAGACGAAGCACAAGGAATCGTGGACCAGGCCGCCGACGCGCTTGGCGGACTCGGACGCAAAGCCAAAAAAGCCGGGAAAAAAGCAGGCAAGACCGCTAAAAGGGCGCAGAGGAACCGGCAGCAGTTCCAAGCCGGCCTAGAGCGGCGGCGGAAAGAACTAGAAGAAGCCGGAGAACCCACGTCGCTAGAAGAAACCGAACTATTCTGAGGAAACACCTATTTTCTGCATCCTCTCTTCATGTTCTATGAAGAAAATCCTAGTCCCGACCAACCAAGAAATCATAGCCGCTAGGAAAAACCACGTATACATATAATTGGGTATCGGCGTTCCCGGCGTTAATCCTCCTAAAACAACGAATACAAGTGTTAGCGTCCAGAAAAAGAATCCTTTACTATTGTAGGGCGAGTTCATAGTTCTTGGGTCACCTCCAAATTCTCCCGCCAACACCGCGTAATCTTGTCCCCCAATGTTGCGATCGAAGCAGCCACTATCGCTATAAATACAGAAAACGATATAGAGAAAAACCCTAACCCTTTCTGCATAAACACTTCTCCGATTACTACCGCCCACAGCCCCATCTGTATCCAGCCTCCGACCATCGGTGCTCGGACTATCCCGCGGTGCCACCAGTCCAGCCGCTCCCAATCACTCATGTTTTATCACCGTTCATCATCTGTCTTTCATGTGATACCTCTATTGTAATTATAATTCCTCGGATTAGAGTTGCAGCCCCAGCAAATATGCCAAGAATGTATATCCATCCTTTGAAGACTTGTGGAGACGATAGAGATAATACTGCCGTAAACATCAATACAGCTATCCACAACACATGGCGCTTAATACCTCTCAAATCACTCACCTCTATACACCTCCTCTTTCGCCCACCCTCGGCCCTTCTCCAACATATACGGAACTGTGGAAATCAGAGCGAACGCCAGGATAAGAGGGAGCATCGACACACCGAAGCTGACAGAATCTCCGCAACAGTAAGGCAGAACTCTTCCAGCCATATGTGCTAATGCAAGGATTCCGATATAGAACGCTACCACGCCCCAAATTGTTCCAGCCAACCAGTCCGCCGAAAAATCACTCACCGCCCATCACCTCTTGTTCTCAAATCCAGAAGAACAGACAAAAAAATCAACACGCCAGCCGCCCACGCAACCCCCGTCGTAGTACCCGGTTCTAATCCTATTCCATACACCTCTTGAACAACCACGATAGACGTAGCCACCACCGCGGCCGCATAAATCCCCATATTCATCCCATATCACCTCTTTCCTCGCTTATATACCGCGACATATGCCCTATACCTATCAACAGGCCTAATACCGCTCCAGAGGCACCAATAACAATTCCTGCCTTATGTGCTTCTGCCATCGTCGCCGGGCCGAAATATCCAAAGACCCAGAAAAAACCGTACCAATAAGAAAAGAAGAATGCAGGAAGCCCTACTAATGCCGATACCTTATAAATAAACCTCATTCTTCGTACTCCTCCATGATTTCCACATGACGCCGACTCTCCCGCGTCTTAACCCTGATACGCTGTAACTGCGACTTCACCGAACCCCTCTTAATACCAAGCCTCCCAGCAATATCCCCAACACTCAAACCCTCACCCTTCTTCAAACAATAAATCCGCGCCTGCTGCGGAGAAAGCCAAGTCTCCTCCTCCAAACGACGAACACAATCATCAACCTCCACTATTCAACCCTCTTCCTGAGCCGTGTCAAACTCATAGTATCTTCCACTTTTCATCCGAAACCTAACGGTAGGCATCAGGAACGCACCTCGTTTTTCAGCTCTCCGATTTTTTCCTCAAACCTCCTGTATTATTCCTTATTCGGAGCCGCCTCCCTGAATTTTTCAGGATACTTCTCATGCGCAGCCACCATAACCCTTGCCACCGATGTTGTTAAATCATCCATTAGTTGTCGACCTCGTTGCACCAACGGCTTTCATGCATACCGCGGCCCTGCTTCGAATCAAAAAACTGTCCGCATCCACGACAACTAAAACCACTCCCACCACCACTTTCCTCGCCGTCTTCGGTGTCACTACTGTCGTCAGATTCTTCCTCATCATCCAAAGAATCCTGTATAACCAGTTCAACCATTAACGGCCACAAAATAGATATAACACCGTAAAAAACAATTTTATCATCCCAACGCAACCAACCACTCTCTGCGTTCCTCACCAGTCTCCAGGCCACAAAAAACCCTACAAGCAGATACGCTAACACCATACCGCTACCCATCGTAGCTGAAGGATACGGAACCCCTACAGCATCCGGGATTCGAACCAGGAACCAGTTCAAATGATCCATCTTCCTATAATACACCTAATGTAACCCAACACTTATATACCTTACGCACACCGCAACCCAAAACCCGTGTACAAAGCCATGGCCGGACAAACCTAACAGGTTTCACCAGAATCCGCGCCCAGCGCACCACTCCTTTTTTCTGACTCCCCGAAAAACTCGTAGTAGATAAGATAAAGCACTACCAAAACCACCGCAGTCCCCATGTAAATCGCGAACAAAACAACCAATTCTAATAGGTGATTCACCGGGCTCACCTAATAGGATACACGTTCATCATAAACTTTTCCACGTTTCATGCACATTAATCCTCTATTTCGGGTTCAGGTGTTAAACTACGCACCCGTTGGAGGAACGCACCCAGGGCGACATCGCCCTCATCGAACCTGTCCAGCAACGTGCGCAGATCCTCGCTCAGTTCACGGTACTCGTCCATCTCCCGCACCGCCCGGTGATACACCTGCCCCACCTGACGGGACCGCAG
Source organism: uncultured archaeon (assembly GCA_964512895.1). GTDB lineage: Archaea > Nanohalarchaeota > Nanosalinia > Nanosalinales > Nanosalinaceae > JBDGRD01. The sequence goes on along the minus strand of CAZEKI010000005.1, from coordinate 1,399 downwards.
CCCGTACTTCCTGAACACGTCCACGTCGTTCTTACTGACATGGATGCTCGTCGTTCCCGTGTCAATCAGTTCGTTATCGTCTTTCATGGTTCTTTTTTCCTACATTTGTCAACATAATCATACGACCTCCGCCAAGTTGCGCTGCGGGTCACGCCCCGGCCGTTCCACCGCCTCTTTCACCGCCTTTCGCCACAGGTTTGATGTGGTCGGCTTGCATCTCCCGTGTCCGCTCCATATGGACGCTTTTAACCTCGTCATATTTGTTCTCTATCGTTTCTGCCATCATACTCAGTTCTTCCTTATGATACTCTGGGTCATAACCGCACCGCTGACATACTTCCTCGGCTTCCTCCATAAATTCATTACGAACCTTCCTCCACAGGAATAGTCGCTGAACGGCGTATGCTATGTCCTTACAACGGCCAGAACAATAACGCTTTCTTCTCTTGTCGTCCCCAAGCCCCTCTTTGCATACCGCACAGGTTCGGTCTTCTTGGTCGGGGAACAACGTCTTTATGCTTTTGTTCATTTTCGCCCGGCGTTCATAGGGTTCTTCTCCCATTTCTATGATTTCACCTTCGAATCGCACATTACCACTCCCACCCCCAACCCAAATGCTCATTAATCTGGCTCTGCCGCCCACCTTGCTCCCGCGTATCGGAAGTATCGGAACCCACACCCTCCTCCACCCCGTCCAACGCCAGCCCCACGAACTCCCGACCACCCAGACCGCGCTCCGCCAGCTCCCGGCCCAACATCATCTCCGCCCGCTCGCCCTCCGGGTGATGCGCCATATTCCTGGTCCGCTCCTCCACCGTGTTCGCGATCACATCCGCCCGCTCCCCTTTCAGCTCCAGCTCCACCGAACCCGGACTCCTATCGTACCCCGCCTCCTCCTTCCCCGTATCAGGATTCAACACCTGGATGTCCGCCGGAGAAACGTGGTCGAACTCCTCGCATAACTGCTCCACCAGCTCCGCCATGTAATGCCCCTCGACACCGAGCTCCTGCCGCCCCATCCTGATCTCATCCACCAGCAGGTCAGCTCCCGCCATCCGCTCCAGCCTGTCCCGCACCAACCCTATCCGCTCAAAAAGAGCGCGGACACACGCGTCCACCGCAAACTTCTCGATAGGCCGCTTCATATACAACGTGACCACGCGGCGATGGAAATGCACCTCCCACCCAGACACGACCGCGGTCCAGAGCTCGCGACCGTCCTGCTCATACCTGACCCACTCCAGGTCCGAGCGCTCCTGCAGGATGTTCCGCCAGTTCTCCGGCAGCTCCTCCCCTCCTCTGACTTTCAACCCCGCGACCACGCCGTGCAGCCTTTTGACGTAGGTATTGTACGCTTCCGCATCCTCAACTTCAACATCCGCGGGAGTACGACCCCCGC
>CAZEKI010000004.1:0-28684 GCA_964512895.1 uncultured archaeon | reverse complement strand
CAGTTGCTCTCGACGGACGACGAGGTCGACCCAGGCGACTTCGTCCACACCTCCCTCGCCGTCGACGACCTCGACGCCGGCCTCGACCGGCTCGACGACGACCTGATCGACGAGGGGCCGGTCCAGCAGGGCGACATCCGCGTCGCCTTCGTCGAGGACCCCGATGGCTGGGGCATCGAGCTGATCGAACGGTAGGCCGGGCGCGGCTGCATCTTGGCTGACCCGCTGCTTTTTGTAAATCACCCCGTAACTCCGAGTCATGGAGCTGACAAGTCTCGACCTCTCCGTTCTTGAGCAGGAGTTCAAGAAGCTGGAAGACGGACACATACAGAAGGTATACCAGCGCGACGACGAGCTGACGCTGGAGATATACGTTCCTGGAGAGGACAAGAAGAGGCTGATACTCGGCCCAAGCTACGCTTTTCTCTCGAAATACAAGCGCGACAACCCTACGAAGCCACCGGGTTTTGCCATGGAGCTGAGGAAGCACCTGGGGAAAATCGACTCTATCCGGCAGAAAGGATTCGACCGGGTATTGGAAATCGTCTCAGGCGACACAAAGCTGGTGGCGGAGATTTTCGGTAGAGGCAACTTCATACTGGTCAAAGACGGCGACATAATAGGTGCTGTGCGACAGGAAGAATGGGCCGACCGCGCCGTGCTGGTCGGAGAGGAGTACCAGTATCCAGAGCCGGCAACCGACCCGAGGGAGCTCGACGACTTCTTCGACGCGATGGGAGATGGCGAAGTAGTCCGGCGGCTGGCATCCGACCTCAGCCTGGGCGGGACCTACGCCGAGGAGGTCTGCGCAAGAGCAGGCATAGAGAAAAACACGGCTATAGAAGAACTTTCAGCAGATGAAAAAGCTGCGATAAGAGACGAAATCGGACAGCTATTTGAGGACGCAGAAGACCCCTCGCCGCGACTCTACACTGATGACGGCGTCGAGAGGGCAGCGCCGTTCGAACTCGAGACCTATTCTGGATACGACTCGGAGGAGACGGAAAGCTTCTCCCGGGCGCTGGACGAGTACTTCTACCGGAAGAGCCAGAAAAAGGAAGAGAAGAAGCGGAAGGAAGCTTACCAGGAGAGACGGGAAGGCCTGGAAAGGCAGAAGGAGCAGCAGGAGAGGAAGCTTGAAGGCCTCGAGAAATCTTCCGAGGAGAACCGGGAGAAGGCCGAGCTGATATACAGGAACTACCAGAAGCTGGAGGAGGTGCAGGACGCGGTCAGGAAAGGCGTCGAAGAGGTCGGCTGGAAAGAGACAGAGAAACGCATCATGGAATCGGACAACCATCTCGCCGAGGACATCAACGCCATCAACGAACAGGACGAGTTCGTGTCGGTGGACGTCGACGGAAAAAGCATCAAGCTGACGCTGGAAGACGACCTTGAAGCCATCGCCTCCCGGTACTACGACAAGGCAAAGGAGTCAGAGTCAAAGATGGAAAGCGTCAGGGAAGCGCTCGCCGAGACAGAGAAAGAACTTGAAGAGCTGGAGCAGGAAGACGTGGACGTCGAAGAAGTCATGGAAGACAAGAGCGAAGGCCGGGACAAGAAATGGTTCGAGAAATACCGATGGTTCTATTCTTCAGAAGGCTTTCTGGTGCTCGCCGGGCGTGACGCCCAGACCAACGAGATGCTGGCCAAGAAACATATGGAGCCGGGCGATTTATACTTCCACGCAGACTTTGACGGCGCGCCCAGTGTCGTGGTCAAGGATGGACAGGATGCGGGGGAGGAGACGCTCACAGAGGCTGCGAAAGCCGCTGTCACGTTTTCAAAGACCTGGAAAGCCGGCATAGGGGCGGACGATGTATACTACGTGGAGCCCGAACAGGTAACGAAAAACCCTGAGTCAGGCGAGTACCTGGAAAAAGGCGCGTTCGTTATCAGAGGAGACCGAGAGTACATGAGAAATGTCTCCGTCGAGGCCGCCATCGGCCCGTACGAGATAGAACAAGACATCTACGTCCCAATGTGTGGACCTGTTGACGCGGTTAAAGAGAACTGTCCAGCGTACACAGAACTCAAGCCGGGTAGGACGAAGAAGTCAGAGCTGGCGAAAGAGATACGGAAAAAGTTCCAAGACCACAATCTAGACCTCGACTACATCATACGGGCGCTTCCGCCCGGCAAGTCGGACCTGGCCTCATAGATGCTTGACCTTCTCCTTAATCTCCGAGAAAGCCTCTGCCGGGTCTACTCCAGGGCTCACCGGGTCCTCTACACCCCAGGTGTCGATGTCGTCTTCATCGACCTCAAAGTTCTCCAGCATGTAGTCCCGGTGGCGTTCCGTCATCGCCACTATCCTGTCCGCTTCCTCGACTGCGCGTTCGCTTAACTGGTCCGGCTCCGGCTTTACGTAGCTCAGAGCGCTCTCCTTGTCAAGAAGCTGCTGGGCGTTAACAGCTATATGGTCGGTGGCGTCGGTGCCAGCGGACTCGACCTCGACGGTCGGCTTGTACTTCCGCGTAAGGGCCTCGGCAACCGGCGACCGGAAACTGTTTCCCGTGCATACGTACAGGACGCGCATGACTGGACTACCGGTCCGGACGGAAAAATAGTTAACCCAGAGTCAGGTTGAAAAACCTCGGGAACCATCCATTCACAGGGCTGTGATAGACAAGATAAAGGACTTCTTCTCGACAGAGGAACTCGAACTCACGTATGAGGAAGCGGTAGAAACATTCAGGCGTCAAAAAGAGCGCGAACTTGAGAGCGTGGAGAAGAGAGAGCAGGAGCTGGTTTCCCAAACTGAAAACATACTGGATGAACTGGAAAGCGCTATCGAACACATAGACGGGTATGAAGACGAGGAAGAGATAACCGCTGTTGAAGACGTGGCGGATAACCTCTACCGCTCCCGGAAAAAGATGCTGAAGGAGTTCGAACCATCGGAAGACATCAGGAATCACCAGGAAGAGCTCGACAGCTTTATAGAAGAGTTCAATGATGTCTCGCGGAAAGAAGGCATAGTGCTCCAGAGGATAGAGAAGAAGTCCGGCGAACTCGGCGACAGAATCCAGGCCCTTGTCGACCACGCCCAGGAGATAGACGAGTTCCTGGAGGACGACTATCTGGTCATCGAGAAGCTGGAAGAGCTCCAAGAACTAATAGCGGAGAAGAAAAGCCTTGAGAACGAGATACAGCAGCTCAAGGGATCAAAACAGACAGACTTCAACGAGATAGAGGAAAAAATAGGAGACATCGAGGAACAGATAGAGGAGCTTGAATCATCAGACTCCTGGAATGAAAAGGAGAGGCTCGAGAAGGAAATCCAGGATAAAAAGAAGGAGAAACAGCGGCTTACTAGAGAACTGTCAAAGACCGTTTCAGGAATGGAGCGCGGCCTGAAAAAACTTCTCTACAGCATCGAGAACGGAGAGGTAGAGTTCAAAAACGACATCGAGAAGCTTGAGAGGCTCCAGAATAAAGAGTTCAGGGAAATAGAGGGTCTGGAGCCAGAGCTCAGTGAGGCAACTGAACTGGTGAAGGACACAGATATACTTGGACAGAAAGACAGACAGAAGTTCATCGAGGCGGCAGAAAAACTCTCGGACTTCGAGACCCAGAGGCAGGAAGTCCGCAGCCTAGATGACGAAATCAAGCGGCTGGAAGGAGAGCTCGATGAGATAGATGTAGAGCAGGATAAAAACAGGCTGGAGAAGAGAAAGAGGAAAGCGGAGGAACAACTCGAAAGGAAGAAGACGGAGGCAGAAGAACAGCAGGAAAAGATAGAGCAGAAACATGAAAAACTAAGCCAGAAAAAAGCCGAGATAGAAAAGCTACTCCAGGAAAACCTGTCCGCCGACGTAACCGTAAACCAGGCCTCTTAATCGAGCAGTTTTAGAAACTAACCATACAACGTTTCCATAAAGAGCCCGAAAGCCATTCTCTGAATGGCTTCTGGTGTCAACTGGCAGCAGTTGGCGGGGTGGTGTAGTGGACTATCATCGTACCCCGGGGCGGTACGGACCTGGGTTCAAATCCCAGCCCTGCCATCAACTTTTAGATCAGGCCGGCCATTACTCTATCTTCTCGACTATTTGCTGGGCCTTATCTCTCGCCTCTTCCTCATCTTCAGCACTGTCCTCCGGGATAAGCACCGACTCTATCAGCCAGTCGTCGCTGCTCTCACGCTTTCCCATCCTGACCTCGGCGCCTTCGCTGACAGAGCTTGCGGCATTGGCAGCCCAGTCAGGTGTCCGGACGGTATCGAATGCGTCCGGGTCTTCGTACCGGACGTGGTAGTATTGGTCCTCAAGCTCCACCTTCTGAGCAGACTTTCCATCTGTCATGTAGCCCAAGCCCCGTTCAGGGCATAAAAGCAATACTGTGGCCTGTTATATCAGGAAACCTACAACAAAAGTCAGTGCCATAGCCAGGAAGAACGCGCCTATCCAGGCCGCCACGGTCCTCAGAATCTTCCGGGAATCCGTGTTGGACTTGCCCTCGACTAAACCCGAGCCTATAACCGACGCTATTATGGCCTCGTTGAACGAGATAGGGACGCCGTAGAAAATCCCTATCTGGGCCAGAAACGCTGCGGATAGAAGAGCCGCGATAGAGCGGCGGGGGCCGAGGTTCGAGTAGTCAACGGATACGGCCTTGATTATCCTCGGAGAGTAGAGCCAGCTACCGAGAAGTATCGACAAGCCACCTATCAACAGTAAGGTGTCCATACCCAGTCCGAGGCTCGTGAGCGGGCCGACAGCCAGGCCGACTGAACCAGCTCCCGCGGTATACGCCATGTAGGCGCCGGACGCCAGCATGAGGGCCTTTATGTATTTCTCGGCGCCCTCGTCAGGTATAGCCCTCCTCAGAATCCGGGCTATGCCGTATCCAAGTATCATCGCCGGTATGGGAATCAGGGCCCAGTAGAGCACTACTTTGGTCAGAACCGGGGCTGAAATGGCGTAGCTGTAGCCGAGACCGACACCCAGAACCGCACCTACCAGTGTGAAAGCGGTCGGCATCGGGTAATCCGTCAGCACGCTGGCTATCACCAGTCCCGAACCGACGAAGAGAACCATGGCAGCCTGAAGAATCGTCATTTCTGCGCCGAGTATGCCGGAACCTACTGTTTCGGTAACATTGGCTCCCTGAACGACCGAACCGATAAAGGCGAACAGACCAGCCAGAAGCGCGGAACGGAGCACGTTCGCGGAACCGGAAGACCGGACGGGGCCGAAGGCTGGCGCAACGCTGGATGCACCTATAGAAACCCCCATGAAGACTGAGGCCAGCAGGGCTGCAGCGGTCAGCAGCTCCGTCATCTTTCCCCACTTAGCTTCTTCTTGATATCTCTTCTCGAATCTTTATCCGGAACGTTTATCTCCATCTGGTACTCGCCCTTCCGAGAGTTCATGTTAGCAGAGAAATCGCTAGTGTCGAAGTAGTAGGTATGGTCTCTCAGCATTATATTAGAGTAGACAAACTTCTCCAGCCGTCTGAACGCCCGGAACAGCCGTGAAAGCAGCGGACGGCTGAAATCTACAGACGCGTCCTTCAGCTCTTTCTCCGGTATCTGTTTTTTACCAGCCTTCTTGCCCGCTTCTACTGCTTTCTCCGCGCCTTTTTCGATGTCCTTGACCGGCCCTTCGCTCTCTTTCTCTATCCGTGTCTCGCGCAGAGAAGCCTCTTCAATCGTCTTCTTCTTGACCTCGTTCTCGGCCTCTTCCTTCCTGGGACGCCATTTTTCGTACTCTTTAACCGCGTTCTCGTCTATATCGGACTCCTTCACAACTTCCTCTACTTCTTCCGCAAAATCAGTTATCTCGTCCCAGTTGCCTCTCTTCTTTACACCGGAATTGGTAAGCTCGACATCGTCTTCTGCCATTCTAATAGGTGTAAAGACCGAAGTCGTTTAAAAAATTATATCTCTGGCCTCACAACTCCCAGGACGCGGGAAAACACGTCTTCGATAGAATCACTACCTGAAACAACGTGTATCTCTTCATCCAGCCTGTCCGGGAGTCGCCGGTAGCGCTCTATCACCTCGCTCTGGAAGTCAAGGTTCTCGAAGATGTTGCCGTCGCTTCCGCGCTTCTCGACACGGGAAAGGCCTTCATCAGCCGAGATATCAAGAATAACGGTAAGGTCCGGCGTAAGAGCGTGCCGGTTGAGTTTCTTCACCCATTCAAAATCGGAACCCAGCGCAGGCTGGTATACGAGAGACGAGTGGTAGTAGCGGTCGCAGACGACTGTCTCTCCTGATTCCAGCTTCGGTATGACCTCTTCTTCAAGGTGCGCCAGCCTGTCCGCGGCGAACGCAAGAGAGATAGCGTCGGCGCTGTAGTCTCCGCTTGAAATCATCTCGTCGACTTTCCGGCCTACAAGTCCTTCAGTCGGTTCAAAAGTGTAGTAGGCATCCAGCTCCTCCACCAGCTTCTTCGACTGGGTGGTGGTCCCTGCGCCGTCCGCTCCCTCTATGACTATGAACTTTCCCGGGAAGTCGTGCTCTCTCATGTCTAAAATCACTCCACCACGTCTTTCAATATTACGTTGTCGCTGAAACCGCCACGTTCCTCGCGCTTCTTCTCGCGTATATGTTCCAGCTCTTCCCAGCTGGCACCTTCCAGCTCCAGGAAACGTTTGATAACCTCGACAAGGTCGGCGAGCTCTTCGATTTCCCGGCTTTCAGCGAACTCCTCGGCCTCCTCTTCAACCTTGTCGGCCAGATACCCGAGAACCCCATCATCGTCTAGCTCCTCTGTAACCGGTTTCTCGCCGTTCTCCCTTATGATATCCGGTATCCTGTCACGCACCAGCTTGTCCATACCTAGTTTTTAGCGGGAAAGACACTTAGAGTTTAGGACGGAAAAAGAGGTCATGGAACACCGTGACCTGGAAGATGCTGACCCTGCGCTACACAAAGCCCTGAAAAACGAGATCCAGAGGCAGGAATCTGAGGGACTGGAGATGATTGCCTCCGAGAACTTCGTCCCGAAACAGGTGCTCCAGGCACAGGGCTCGGTCCTGACCAACAAGTATGCGGAAGGATACCCGGGCAACCGTTACTACGCCGGCTGCGAGTACCACGACAGGGTTGAGAACCTTGCCCGGGAGCGTGCCTGTGAAATCTTCGGCGCGGACCACGCCAACGTCCAGCCGCACTCTGGCTCCCAGGCCAACTTCGCGGCGTACTTCTCGGTAATCGAGGCCGGTGATAGAGTTCTAGGCCCGGTCCTGGCGCACGGCGGCCACCTGACACATGGTCACGGCGTCAACTTTTCGGGAGAGCTTTTCGACTTCGACACCTATGCTATAAACGAGGATACCGAGCGGTTCGAACGCGACGACATCATAGAGGCGGCGAGAGAGCACGACCCGGAGCTGATAGTCTGCGGTTACTCGGCGTACCCGCGGGAGATTCCGTTTGATGCGTTCAGGGAGGCTGCTAACGAGGTCAACGCCAAACTGATGTGTGACATCGCCCACGTCTCCGGACTCGTCGCGGCAGGAGAGCATCCGTCGCCGTTCCCGGAGTGCGATATCGTGACCACGACCACCCACAAGTCGATCCGGGGAGCAAGAGGCGGCATGATACTCACCTCCGAGGAACACGCCGACCAGGTCGACAAGGCAGTCTTCCCGTTCTCGCAGGGCGGGCCTCTGATGCACCAGATAGCGGCGAAGGCAGCCTGCTTCAAGGAAGCGCAACGACCCGAGTTCGAGGACTACGCCAGACAGATAAAAGATAACGCACAGGCGCTCGCATCGGGCCTCCAGGACAGCGGTATCCGTCTGGTATCAGGCGGCACCGACAACCATCTGGTGCTCGTGGATTTACGCGAGGAAGACGTCAACGGAAAAGAGGCCGAGGCTGCGCTTGAAGACGTCAACATCATAGTTAACAAGAACATGGTTCCCTACGACCCTGAGCCGCCTATGGTGACCTCGGGCGTCAGGATAGGGACGCCCGCTTTAACAACGCGGGGCATGGAAGAGGACCAGCTGGAGGAGATAGGCGGGATGATAGCCGAGCGGATAAGAAACCCGGACGATTCCAAGGTCGAGAAAAAGGTCGGAGAACGGGTCTCGGAGCTACTCCAGGAGTTCCCGCTTTACAGGGATTCGGACGTGGAATACTGACCCGGCTTCTGGAGAACCCAGCGGTAACCGAACCCTTCCTGTTCTTCATGACAGTCTTCAGAGTAAGTGATTTCGCCGCCGAAAGTCTCAGTAATCTCCCTAGACATGTAGAGCCCGAAGCCAGACTGGTGGCCTTCATCCTTGTCGAATATCTGCTCGGCCAGTTCTTCGCGCTCTTCCGGATTTAGGCCTTCTTCGTCTTCGTAAAGGCTTTTTCCGTTATCCCAGATATTGATTTCGTACCTGTCGCCGAGGTCGTTGACATCAAACCACATCTCGGGCTCTTCGACACTGTTACCGTGCTCCTTCCAGTTCTTTGACAGAGTATGGGATACTAGCCTTAGAGCCCGGTTACCGTGTACTTCCTCGTCCTCGTAGCCGTTGTATGATGTGTGCGCATCCAGCCTGTCAGCACCGACTTTCTGCTCTATAGATTCTTCCAGAGGCTCAAGCACATCGCCGAGTTCTACCCTGTCAGGCTTTCCTGTGAAAACGTAATCCTGGTACTCGCCCGCATCTCTTGCGATCTCTATCATCTCGTTAACTCTTTCTCCTGTCTGTCCGGGGAAGTACGACTCGAACTCGGCCAGGCTATCCAGTTCTTCCCGGGGAATAATTCCTAATTCCTTTGTCCTTTCCTCCACTGACTCAGCCAGTTCCAAGAACTCTTCGAGCTCCGGCTCCTGACCTTCAATCTCTCTAGCCCAGCTGTTTTCAGCACCTTCTCTTGCCAGCTCTAGGTGTCCGCTCAAAATACCGCGAGGATTCCGCACCTCGTGTCTGAGGACTCTGTAAAGGTCGTCAAAGAACGGGTCGAAGAACCTGTCCCACTGGAAGCCATCGAGACGTTCATCTACTCCGTTGAACATATCTACGTCTGAAAGATTTTCGTAGTGAGAATCCATGCTGACACTATGACCCCAAACCCTCTTAAATACATCGGTCTTTTATTATGGGGCAGTGACAAATATAGTTTTCGGCAAGTTTGAAATAGCTAGCGATGCCAGAGTAGTTGCAGGAGGGGAGGACATGGAACAGTACCATAAACTTGTCCAGAGCATTCTAGAAAACGGCAATTACAAGCCCAACAGGACGGACGCCGACACTATATCGACTTTCTCACAGTCATACACCATCGACCTCCAGAAAGGCTTTCCTCTCCTGACCACAAAAGACCTTTCCGGCTTCCGGTGGAAATCGCTGATATACGAGCTTCTCTGGTACTTCTCCGGGGAAGAACACATCCGTAATCTGAGAGAACACACCAAGATATGGGACGCCTGGGCCGACGGCGAAGGCAACCTGCCGACCGCCTACGGCCGTTTCTGGAGACGCTATCCCGTGCCCGAGGGAGAAGACCGGCTGCCCGGAGAATGGTGGCCCGGAGACCAGGAAACCGTGGAAAAGGCAGCCGAACACTACGGCGTCGATGAAACCGAGATTCAGGAAGCAGTTGACCGCTGGGTCAACGAAGAGGAGGACGGCCGGAAGACGTTCGACCAGATACAGTACGCTATAGACACCCTCAACGGCGACCATCCATACCGCTCAAGCAACTCCCGCCGCATAATAATCAACGCCTGGCATCCCGCGAACGCCGCGGTCTCAAAACTGCCTCCATGCCACTTCACATACGTCCTCAACGTCCAGGACGGCAGGCTCAACACCCATCTAACGCAGCGCTCCGGCGACACCGCTCTCGGCATCCCTTTCAACATCGCCGCCTACTCTCTGATAACCCATATAATCGCCAGGCAGACCGACTTCGAGGTCGGCAAGTTCTCCCACACTATAGTCGACTCCCACATCTACTGCGGCAAGCACGAACGCGGCGAGTGGTACGGAGACAACATGGAAAAGCTGGGTGAAAGGATGAGAAACGCCTCCTCGCGCGAAGATTATCTCGAAGTCCGGGACTGGATACGGCAGAACGCGCCCGAGGAGCGAGAAGGCGAGGAGAAGTACGACCATGTGCCCGGCCTCCTGGAGCAGATATCGAGAGAGCCTCGTGAAAGACCTAGTATACGCGTCGCAGACAAGAGCATCGACGAACTCGAATTCGACGATATCGAGGTCGAGGACTACGACCCGCATCCAGGCATCAAGTTCTCGGTGGCAGAATAGATGAAGGAGACTGTTTCCAGAGCCGAGACTATCAGCTATCAAGAAGCAGTTGAAGAGCTGACATCCCGGGGCTCCAACAGGAAAGATCCCTCCCTTGAATCGACCAGGAAAGCGCTTCAAGAGCTTGAAAGGCCGGACGAGGACTACAGCGTCGTGCTGGTCGGCGGCACCAACGGCAAGGGCTCGGTGGTCGAGATGGGCTCCGAGATGCTAGAGGAGCTCGGCTTCGACATCGGCGTCTACAAGTCGCCCCACCTTGTCAGCTGCCGTGAACGCATCAAAGTCAACGGAGAGATGATATCCCGGGAGCGTTTTCTGGAGCTTTACAGAGAGATAGACTCGCTGGACGCCGAACTCAGCTTCTTCGAGTTCATGACCGTGATGGCTTTCCTCCAGTTCTCGCGCGAAGACGTCGACTACGCACTTATGGAGGTCGGCATGGGCGGAAGACTCGACGCCACCAATGCGGCAGACCCGGATATGGCGGTCGTGACCAACATAGGCCGCGACCACACAAAGTACCTGGGCGACGAACTGGAAGAGATAGCAAGGGAGAAGGCCGGCATCATACCTGAAAACGGGAAAGTCGTCACAGGAGCAGACCTCGCCCCTCTAAGAGAGGTCGCGGAGTATCGGAACGCCGACATACACCGGCCGGTCGGGCTTGACGCCGACGGAGATACATACCGGTTCGAGGACCAGGAGTTTACGGTTCCCGTGAAAGGCGGCTTCCAGAAAGAAAACCTGGAGACCGCTATCAAACTGGTAGGAGAGCTGGAGCGCATACCAGAAGACCTGGAAAAAGCGCTGGAAAACCTTGAATGCCCGGGACGGATGGAGTACCTCTCACGAAACCCGGACTACATACACGACGGGGCGCACAACCCGCCTGCTCTGGAAAAGATACTAGAGGATCTGCCGGAGGACTTCATATGCGTCTTCAGCGCCCTCGAAACCAAGGATATCCCCGCCATGATAGCCGTACTTGAGAGAAAGGCATCGAAGTTCTACCTGACCGAGTCCAACATCGACTGGTCAGCCTCGCCCGGAGATATAGCAGAACACGTCTCCATACCATACGAGAAGTTCGAAAAACCAGGTGAAGCCGTGGAGAAAGCCCTGGAAGCTGCCGGGCCGGAAGAAGTGGTAGTCGTCACCGGCTCGCTCTACCTCATAGGCGACGTGAAATCGGCGTGAAGTATCCTCTGTTCTACGACTCCGGCTACACGGCAGAAGAGATAGAGGAGCTAGAGCTCCGACAGGAAAGACGGCTGGAAGACTTCTTCCTCCCACATATCGAAGAGAACTACAGGGATTCCGGGGTCTTTCACCTCCGGGAGCTCAGCAGCGAGCTGGGACACTTCAAGGACTGGGAGATAGGAGATGCGCTGGCCCACCACTACCTCAACGGGACAGCAGAACTCGAGGAAAGATACGGGTACGTCGAACCACTGGGCCAGGAAGGCGACTACTGGCTCTACCACGAGCCAGCATCAGTGTAGATAGCCAGGATTTTAAGGCGGCGCTCAAAACTGTTGTTATGGTTACACTCGACCAGTCAGCCTGGGACCTGCTGTTCGGATGGATGCAGGAAGGCCAGTGCATGATACCGGAAGGATGTACTGTACCTCCCCTGGGAATACTGTTCTACGCCGTGGTTGTCGCGGTAATTGTCGGGCTGGTGTACGCCGGACTCAAGGGGCACCTACCGGAGAAGCTTGACAGCCTGCTTAACCAGTAGGCGAAACTGGCTTGAATCTTGGCCACGCTTCCGGGGATATGGAGAAGATAATAGTCGCGGCGGTGGCAGAAAACGGAGTCATAGGCCAGGACGACGATATCCCGTGGCACTATCCCGAAGACCTGAAGCATTTCCGCGAGGTGACCATGGGACACCCTGTTGTGATGGGCAGCAACACCTACCGTTCGCTTCCCGACGACTACCGGCCGCTACCCGGCCGGACTAACATAGTTCTTACCCGTTCCGAGATGGACGCCGACGAGAGTGTGAGGCTGGCGAACAGTCTCGATGAGGCCTGGCGTATCGCGAGAAAGCTCGACGACCAGGTCTATATAATCGGCGGCGCCTCTGTCTACGCCCAGACAATCGAGGACGCGGACAGGATGATACTTACCGAGGTCCACGAAGAACCGGAGGGCGACACCTACTTCCCCGACTGGAATAGGGAAAACTGGGAAGAAGTCGACAGAGACGGTAGAGGCGAGCTTTCGTTCGTGGAGTACGAGAAGAAATGACTAGCTGTCGTAGGAGTACTCGGTGAACGTTTCATCCTCGCTCTGCCGGATCGAACGCAGTGTCTCGACCAGCTGTGTCCTGCCGGAGTACTCGAGATAGGCTACTATCAAGAGCAGTAGTAAAGCTATGGAGAGCACGATGTTAGTTCCTGACTGGAAGAACGCACCGACAGGTCCCCGCCCCGGTGTCTGCTGTTGCTGCTCCGGGGGCTGTCCTGATGTTTCATTCTCCTGCTGGTCTTCTTGCTGTTCCTCAGGCTCCTGCTGAGTCTCGTTTTGCTGCTGTCCGTCCTGCTGAGTTTCATCCTGTTCCTCCGATTCCTCATCGGTTGTTCCGGCTGCGCCAGTATCTGTCTCCTCCTGAATGGTCTGTGTAACTCCATCGTCCACGTCTATTTCCACCGTGTCGGTATCGGTGTTGCCGGCCTTGTCCTCAACTGTAAGCTCGACAGTGTAAGTGCCTGCCGAGTCATAGCTGTGGCTCGCTGTCTCGCCCGACGCGGTGTCGCCGTCATCAAAGTCCCAGGAGTAGCTCGTGATTCCTACGTTGTCAGACGAACCCGAGGCGTCGAAGTCAATCGAGTCATCTACCTCGACGTCGGTCGAACTGGCATCTATATCCGCGTTCGGGTCGGAGTTGTCCGTACTCATGGCGAACGTTGAGAAACCAGAGACCTGGGATTCGAAGAAGTAGTAGTCAGAGTTCTCCTTGACCTGCGTGGCATCAAGCTTCTCCGTCAGCCGACCGTTCTCATAGTGCAGCAGCACAACCGCGGACGGCCCGCCGTTGTTGTCCACAACGGTCTTGTTCAGCTTGAAGCCTATAGTGGAGCTTTCAACACTCTTCCCGACGTTCGTGTTGATATCTATGTAGCCGTGCACCTCGGTGTCAGCGGTGTCGCTGCTGGCCTCTCCTGTCTGGCTGTCGGAGACTGTGACGTTTACCTCTACACTGCTTGAAGACTGGTTGACTGTAATATTGATGCTTGTAGCACCACCGTTCGACCTGGTAGCGGCATCGGGAACTTCGACATCAACAGTGTCGCCCTCGCCGACGTTTTGCTTCACCTGAGAAACTTCTGCAGGCTCGTCCTTCGGCGGAACCTCAACCATAAGGTCGAACTCTTCAACCTCGCCGCTGCTGAACGAAGTAGTATTCTCAGTCTTCAGGCCGTTGACGTAGAATGTTATAGTATCGCCGTCTCCAACACTGTCTCCCTGCACCAGGAGCTTGCTATCATAGACACCGGAACCGCCGTAGGTTCCGTCCTCGTAGTCAAGACTGGCTACCTGCTCGCCATCGACTCTGGCAGAAACCGTCCCTGACTGAAACGCCTGGGCATCTCCTTCGCCCGGATTCTGGAGCGATACATGTCCGTAGAAAGAGTGAGGTAGCTGGGGGACCGCTCCTGCAAGAGCTATAGCGGTCAGGAAAACCGCCGCCAGAAACACTGGTTTTTTCTTCAATTTTATCACTTCCTGATAATCAGCCTTTTATAGAGGCCTTCGGGTTTTCGGAGGGTTTTCATCTGCTCTCCTCCACTTACTTGAGCTGCTTGGAAAGCGTTCTTTCACCAGAGAGTTTCGCCCAGTACCCATCTACTGCGGAGAGCTCGCCGTCTCCAGGAAGTTGGGTGATAGGATTGGCGTTGATGTCCCGATTCACGTTTGGCGCCCAAGAAATACCTATGTCTGTTTTGGCGTTGCGGGTTTCAGGAACGTAAAGCGTGAGCAGCCCTGGGTCCTGTTCAGTGTTCTGGATACCAGAAAGCTCGTCCTGTGCATTCCCTTCATTATTGTTGGTTCCAATCAGGTTCCATCCCTCGGTCAGCTGCTTGCTTGTCTGTCCAGGCTTCGGCGTTGACTCGTACTCGAAACCGATGCCCGCAGTGGTGTCGGTGTTTACGAAGAAAGCGCCTACAGGGGTTCTAACGCTATCGTTGAACCCAGATTCTCCAGGATTAAGGAAACTTCCGCCCTGATGCGGCATGAGACCTCCCTCTGTATCGCCGTTATCGTCAATAACTGTCGGGTTTTCGGCTAGAAGCCGCGGTGCAGAAACAAGAGCCCACCCGCTTGCATCCCTGACAGCAAGCGTCTGGTTGAATCTTTCGCCGTCTGCTTGGAGAAGCCATGGACGATAGTCAACTCTCTTGCTAACTGATACTCCAGAACCTTCTCCCTGTCCAGACGGTCCGGAGGCAGCACCCCAGTAGTTCTGGGTTGCATCTAAGGAGTCTTCGTCACCAGCCTCATACCTGTAAACCAGGCCATCATAGAAGTTGTTACCTGAGACTTCGTGATTGCCAAGTACAGGGTAGCCTCCGACGAATATCGCATGGGCATCATAGTAGTCATCATTGTAGGTCTGACTGTCCACATTCAGACCGTCAACGGTGTTATTTACTATCTCGAAGCCCTCAGGTCCGACAGAGGTGCTCGGACCTCCATCTTCGGTCAACTTGATTCCAAGAGCGCCCTGACTGTTCTCGCTACCTAGGTCTTCAACTTCATTCCCAACTACTGTGATATTGTGGATTCTTTCATTGAAGCCTATTCCGCTGGCCACAGTCTTTCCATTACCGGCGTCAAATGTTGAAATGTTCTTGGCAATGTTGTCCTCAACGGTGATGTTCTGGGCGGTATTATCACTGGACCATCTCATGTCTACAGAGATACCGCGAGCTCTATATCCGTCGCTTATATCTTTTACAACATTTTCTCTGATTGAAATGTCCTCTACATCCGCATCTGGCTCAACTCTGATACCGTACTGACCGTGCGTGCCTGTATCTCCCAAGTTCGTCGTAACGTTGAAGCCTTTCAATGTTATATCCGATTCTTTAATCATAACTCCTTCCCTATTATCTGAAGATATCACCGGATTCTCCGAGCCCTCCGCAACTAGTTTGATGCCGGGACTAGAAATAGTAACTTTCTCGTTGTAAGTTCCTGGCTCAACCTTCACAGTGTCACCGTCCTTCGCGTTATCGACGGCGTCTTGAATGCTGCTCCAGATTGTGCTCTGTAGAGAGTTTTCAGGCCTGTCGATAACCACTGCATTGTCAAAGTTATTGTTGTTGTCAAGCACATCTCCTACTACGGTGTCAACGTCAGGATTAACGCCACTCGCGTAGAACTGTGCGAAGTTGTCGATGAAGCTGTTTCCGTCAATAGTAACAGATTTGGCATCTTGGACAGCTAGAGCGGCGACAGCATCACCATCTCCATCCTGATTAGTGTGGCTGAACTCGTTATTCTGGATAGTGACTTCCTCAACTTTATCCCAGCCACCCGCGTTACCGTGAACTTCAAACTTGCCTATGTTAGAAGTGATATTATTCGACTCTATCGTAACTTCGTCGAACCCTTCTAGCTTTGGAACCAAGTAAGCGATGGCCCAAGAGCTTTCCCCGTTTACGTCCTTAGTGTACCCCGTGATTTTGCTGTCCTGTAGTGTGAAGTCTCCTGTTACGTTGCTACCATAAATCGCAGTCTTTTGAGCATCCTCTCCGTCAAAAAGCACGTTAGAGAAAGTTGTATCTGTTAGACTCGTGCCGCTTCCAGGCACATTAACCGCCCTATCTGCCCCAGCGCCTCCCTTGAGTGTCAAGTTGCTTACGGTCAAACCGGAGACATGGCTATTTACATCGATTCCTTTCTGGAGCTTCACTTGGTCGCGCGAGCTAGCAACTCCTGTAATCGTCAAATCATTAGTTGCAGCATCTAGATTAGCTGTCTTAGAGTATGTTCCGGCCTCCACTTCAATTGTTAAGCTCGTAGAGGTTGTATCTATAGTGCTAGAGTCTCCGTCGCTCTTGCCGGTGAACTCGTTCTCAGAATCACCCCAAACTAGCACTTTGAAATCGCTGTCTAATTTAGATTTCTCAATTGTTAGATGGAACTTTCCGCCTGATCTGTCGAAAGATACTCCGTTGTGCGTTTGCGAGGAATCAGGACCGCCATCACTCTTGTATTCCTTTACATGGCTCCATCCGCTTTCCTCATCAAATACCCATTTGTCAGGTATATCGGAACCCATCTCATCCACCTGGAAGTCCCATACACCGTCAGCATCTGTGTCTACTACAACTATAGCTGGAGTGTCATCCGAGTAGCTTATCTCGACTTGATCCGTACCTAAGTCATTCGTTATAGTGGCGTCACCCTCTGCGCCTTGAATGGCTTTTGTCTCAACAGTGTAAGAACCTGAGAGAGCGGCATCAACAGAGTTATAGTCAGGATTCTCGTTCTGATTTTCATCGTCGTCAACGGTAAAGTTGGTCTGCGCAACACCTGAGGTGCTGAAAACTATGAGCGAGACGAGAAGTATGAGCGATAGAGTGAGTGGTTTGGAAAACGTGTTGAAGCCGTTAGAGATAGTATCTAGTTTCATTTCCCCTTCCCCTATTTTTCGACTTACCATGCGGTAAGTAGTGGTGTGTTAAATATACAATTCTTTTAAATGCTTCGCGAAATCGGCGGCTAAAGAGGGTTTGTTCTGAACCGGGTCATCAGGAGGCCTGGTTGGCCTAGAGAAGGATTATGGAGCTGTTTCTCACGTCGGGAAGCTGGATTTCAGCTATTCTGTCTATAGATCTGAGTGGTCTGCCGCCACCTTGTACGCGAGCGCCGTGAGTCCGAAGTCTCGGAGTGCGATGGTCCAGAGCTGCATCGAGGCAACTGTAACTGTTATACCCGCGAGCCAGACGGCCATGGCCGAGGCGACTAAACGCGGCTTCCAGCGGAGCGCGAGCAATGCGCCGGCAGCTACTTCGAAAACCGCGGCGCCGTAGGAAAGATGTGACTCCATTAGAGGCAGCGACTGGTAGAGCCAGCGCGGAATGAATCCCGACCAGAGTTCCGGCATCACGAACTTGGAGAGACCGGCCAGCAGAAAGACCAGCGCGAGACCGTAGAGCGCGGCCTGGTCGCCGTACCTGAAGAACCGGTCAAAATCGAACTCCATAATAACAATAGGAAACGGTCGCTTGTAAACTTTCTGACCGGTTAGCTGAAAAGGATTTACTGCCAACTCCGGGACATGAAGGTTGAAAACCTCGACCTGCCGGAAGGGCCGAAGAAGAGCTATCAGGAAGCTGGAATAACCGAGCTCAACCCGCCGCAGCGGAAAGCTGTCGACGCAGGCCTGCTCGAAGGCCGGGACATGGTCGTGGCGTCTCCCACCGCTTCAGGAAAGACGCTGATCGCGGAGATGGCGATGGTGAAGAACGTCGTCGAGAACAACAGGAAAGCGGTGTACATCGTCCCGCTGAAGGCGCTGGGGGCGGAAAAGTACCAGGACTTCTCTGAGCGCTACCCTGACCTTGATGTCCGGCTGTCTATCGGCGACCTCGACGATGCGGGCGAAGGTCTTGAGACCGCAGATATAGTGGTGGCGACCTCCGAGAAGCTCGACTCGATGCTCAGACACAACCCGAGCTGGATACACGACATCGGACTGGTCGTGGTCGACGAGATACATCTATTGACGAGTCCGGAGCGCGGACCTACTCTGGAAGTCACCATCTCCCGGCTACGGGATATACTCGATTTCCAGCTGCTGGGTCTCTCCGCGACGATTTCGAACTCGGACGAGCTCGCGGACTGGCTGGACGCCGAACTCGTGGAGTCCGACTACCGGCCGGTCGAGCTGAGGCACGGCATCTACTGGGACAACGAGATCGAGTTCTACCCGGAGGAAGAGATAGAGGGCGAAGAGAGTTCAAGGTCCTTGAACAGCGACGGTGGCTCTTTCAGCACCGGCAGCGAAATCAAGTCGCAGGAAGAACGGGACATCGATACCGACACCTACTTTGTCGAGGACTTCCACGGCCGCGGAACGCTCAACCTCGTGGACGATACTCTGGACCTGGAGAAACAGGCCATAATATTCTGCAGCTCCCGGAAAGGCAGCGAGAAGTCCAGCGACCGGTGCGGAAAGGTGACGTCCGAAGACCTTTCCCGCGACGAAACCCAGGAACTCGAAGAGTACGCAGACAGAATCGAGAACGTCCTCGGGTCGCCGACCACCCAGTGCGAGCGGCTGGCGGAAAACGTCAGGCAGGGCAGCGCCTTCCACCACGCAGGTCTCCTGACGGAGCAGCGCTCGCTTGTAGAAGATGCGTTCCGGAAAGGCTTGATAAGGACGGTCTCCGCGACACCGACGCTTGCCGCAGGAGTCAACCTTCCCGCGTTCCGAGTTATCATACGCGATTTAAAGCGTTACACCGGCCGCGGCATGGAGTACATACCCGTACTCGAGTACGAGCAGATGACTGGCCGCGCCGGCCGACCCAAGTACGACGACCGCGGAGAGGCTATCTCGCTGGCGAAGCAGCCCGGCATGAAGGACGAGATACTTGACCGCTACATACTTGGCGAGGCGGAGCGTATCCAGTCAAAGCTCGCGGTCGAGCCTGTCCTGAGGATGCACACCCTTTCACTGATAGCCTCGGGCTTCTGTTCCTCGATGGAAGACCTGCTCGATTTCTATCAGGAAACTTTCTATGCCTACCAGTTCGGCGACATGGAAGAGGTCAACGAAAAGGTGAAGTCCGTCGTCGCCAGTCTCAGGGACTACGGCTTTCTGGAAGAAAACGCTCTCTCGGCGACGAAGACCGGGAGGAGGGTTTCCGAGCTCTACATCGACCCGGATTCCGCGCACCACATGCTCCAGTCGCTGAGAAATGCTGAAGGAAAAGAGACCCGGCCGGTCTCGTACCTCTACATGATATCGAACACCTCCGAGGTCAGGACTCCCCGGGTCAAGGAGAGCGAGGAGTCAGATATAGAACAGGCTCTGGAGGACGCCGAGCCCTACCTTTTCGAGGAAGTGCCGGAGGAATGGAGCGCCAGCTACGAAAAATCGCTCCAGGCCATGAAGAACGCGATGGTTATGCAGGGCTGGATTGCGGAGCTTGAAGAGCAGGAGCTGATGAACAGGTACGGCGTCTCACCTGGAGGCATCAGGGCCAAGGTCGACAACGCAGACTGGCTGCTTTACGCGGCTGAAGAACTAGCCCGGATGAAGGAGATCGACACCGGCAACGACATCCAGAACCTTCGGACCCGGCTGAAGCACGGCATCAAGGAGGAGCTGCTGTCGCTGGTCAAGTACGACCAGATAGGAAGAGTGAGGGCGAGGCGGCTCCACGAACACGGCATCACCGACCAGGAAACCATCCGCGAGACATCGTTTGAGAAGCTGAAGAAGCTGATAGGTAAGCGGACCGCGGAGAAGCTCAAGAAACAGGTCGGACAGGAGAACATATTCGACCGCGAGAACATAATGGATTACTTCGACTAGTAGTCAGAGTTCAAGGACGTAGCCAGAACCGATAGGTTCAACATCGTAGTCCGTTCTGGTCGCTAGCGCGTGTTCAAACTTCTCGAATACCTGGTCAGAGACCTCGCCTTCATGCGTCTTGAGGTACCTCGGGTTTCCGTCGCGTTCGTACAGCACGACGTCTATCCGGCCCGACTCGGCAGGCAGTTCTGACAGAAGTTCTGCGACTTCTTCTATTCCCGGTTCGACGAACTCCGGTAGCTCGGGCTGCGACGGGCGTTCCTCTTCAGGAGTATCGTAGAGCCATGTCTGGTGCTGGCCTGTCTTTCTCTCAAGCAGGCCCGTAAAAGCGCGGGGAGAAATATAGAAACGACTATCTTCCGGCATATCGGACAGCTCTTCATGCATAGTCTCTATCGAGAGCTCTTCAAGGTCTTCCCTGTCCTCAACGTAGAGTACATTATCTCCAAGCTCCTCTGACTCAAAATCAGGTATAGAAAGCTCTGGGCCCGCCCCCACCTCTGCTTCCGGGCGTAAATCCTGGTTTGAAGCCACACA
Organism: uncultured archaeon; assembly: GCA_964512895.1. Lineage (GTDB taxonomy): Archaea > Nanohalarchaeota > Nanosalinia > Nanosalinales > Nanosalinaceae > JBDGRD01. The sequence continues at coordinate 8,361 of CAZEKI010000004.1, read as the reverse complement.
TAAACTTTCCAGCACGCTTTTAAAAGTTTTGGGAGAGCCAGAGTCGACTTTACAGCCGCTTCTCTACTCTCTCAATCATTTCGCTGCTGCCGACAAAGAAAGGCGTCCTCTGATGGATGTCGTCGGGCTCAATCTCGAGTATAGAATTTTCACCGTCGCTCGACGCTCCGCCTGCAGTTTCAACAATGTATGAAATCGGATTGCACTCGAAAAGCAGTCTAAGCTTTCCATTCGGTGCATCCGTCCTTCTGGGGTACGCAAATATTCCGCCCTGATGTATAACCTGGTTCACATCTCCTACAAGCGAGCCTCCGTACCGCAGCTTTAATTCCTCGCTTATATCCGACTCGAACTGCCTGAAATCGTCTTCCCAGTTCTTGTTGCCGCCGAAACCGTATACGTATGGCTCAGGAATCCTGATGTCCTCGCTTGCCCGGTAGAGCTTCACCTCGTCGCCCTCTGTCTCTTCTATGACGTACTCGTGGACCTCTCCGTCCCTTGCCACCATCACGGTGGTCAGTGGTCCGAAGACGACGTAGAACGCCGCCACCAGCTTCTCGCCTCTGCATGGCAGTTCGCCGTCGTAGATGCCGACTATCTGGCCTATCAGATTGTTGGTCGGTATGTTGGAGGAACCGTCAAGCGGGTCGATAGTCACAGCGAGACCGTCACCACAGTCCGTAACTTCCTCCTCTTCCTCGGACGCGAACTGGCCGACACCGTCGATACTTGTTATCATCTCCTTCAGGAACTCGTTGGCCCAGACATCAGCCTCAAGCTGGCGCTCGTCGCTCGGGTTCTCCTCGCCGACGTACTCCCGCCGGTGAAGCATGCCTGAAGAAATATGAGGTGCTGCCTCGGCGACCTCTTCTAACACCCTGTCAACGACGTATTCCTGGTCCATCTTACCGGTCTCAGAGAACTTCGTCAGGAGTTTTGCCTTCGAATATAACTCCCTCAAGTTTGTCAAGTATATCCTCCGGGTTCTCGCGCTGGAAGATGTTTCTCCCGACCGCGAGCCCGTTGCCGCCGGCCTCTATAGTATTGTACACGTCTTCAAGGAAGGCCTCGTCGCTCCTCTTCGAGCCCCCGCTCATGACGAACTTCGTCTTGCCGGTGACATCCAGAACGTTCTCGACGGCTTCACGCGAGCCAGGATACTTGCACTTCACCATGTCGGCGCCGAGTTCGAGCCCAAGACGCGCGGCGTAGGCGATGACATCCGGGTCGGTGTCGCCGCTGTAGTCCGGGTTCTGCTCGATGCCGTGGCCCCGGGGATACGCCCACATGACCACAGGCACATCATACTCTCTCGCGGCCTCCTGGACTTCGCGGAACTCTTTCCACATCCTGTCCTCGTAATCCGAGCCAGCGTACATCGTGTAGCCGACCGCTTCCGCGCCGAGTTCCTCGACCGCGTACTTTACGCTACACTGTTTCGGCGAGTAGTAGTCATCGGGACTGCGTAAATTCGAGTTACCGTTCAGCTTTGCAAGCAGTGTTACCTCGTCGCTGTACTCAGGATAGTATGCTTCCGCTACGCCCTTCTGGACAGCGAGGCAGGTTACAGCCGGATGCTTCGCGACCTCGAAGACGTGACGAGGGTCGGCGCTCTCAGGCTGAGGTTCAAAGTCAACAGGTCCGTGCTCCACGCCGTGATCGTACGCCAGAATCAGCGAGTTGCCGTTACGGAGTATCGGAGAGTCGTCAAACGGTTTCATATTACGAAGTATTACTACGAGAGTTTAAAGTCTTGCGGCCTTTCCCAAAGGAGACTTCAATCTTCCCGGTCAAGAACTTTCCATGGCGCTTACACAGTCCGATTCTGAACTACAGATTGGCGACGAAGCACCCGGGTTCGAGCTCGAAGACTACCGGGGCGAGAAAGTCGCTCTCGACGACCTCAACAACTACGACGGCGTTCTCGTGGTTTTCATGTGCAAACACTGTCCGTACGTCAAGGCCCAGACAGAGGAACTGGGAAACCTTAACGACGAGTTTCCCTCAGTCGCGATTGTCGGCATCAACCCGAACGCCGAGACGCACCCAGGCGACTCGGTGGAGAAGATGGCTGAGTTCATAGACGAACACGGGCTTGACTCCCAGCACTTCTACTACCTGGTTGACGGGGAACAGGAAGTCGCGGAGAGATACGGCGCGGTCTGCACACCCGACCCTTTCCTGCTCGACTGGAACCGGGAAATCTACTACCACGGCCGCCTCAACGACCGGGCCTCTCCCGACGAAGAAGTCGAGGACCGTGAGATGAAATCTGTTATAGAAGACATGCTGAAACGCCGCGACCCACCGGAAGACGTGAAACCGTCCCAGGGCTGCAGCATAAAGTGGAAGGAAGAATGAACTACTCTATCAGGCCGGAAAGCCACGAACTCCAGAAAGCCAGAAGCATAGTAGAGGAAGCTCTCGCAACAGCCGAGACCCGCCTAGAAAAAGATGAAGATTTTGAAGTACACCTGTGCTGGGACTATGACTTCTCGGCAGGCTCGCAGGGCCCTGACAATATCTGGATAACGTTCAACACAGAGATGGAAGACTGGGAGGAAGAACTCCGGACGATGGCTGTATACGGCTATGCACATTCAGTATTTTTCGAAAAATCAGGGATGGAAATCGAGTTTAACTGGCAGGACATACTGATAACCGGATTCGGACAGATGCTGCTGGAGGAAACACTGCCCGAGGAGGCAAACCGGTATACCTCAGACGTTGAACCATCCGATATCCAGAACTGGTCCGGTACAAGACAGCAGCTAGGCAACGAGACAGGAGAAAACGAGCCACTCCCCTGGCAGCTTAGTTACCTGATAGCCGAGAAGCTGGCAGAAAAACACGAGCTTGAAGACTTCCCGGAACTGACGCGTTCCGACGTGCTCGAAGCAGGTGATGAAATCTTTGAGTAGAGCCACCTACGTCGGCAGGTTCCAGCCGTTCCACCTCGGCCACTTCCAGGTCGTGGAGACGTACAGCCAGGAGTTCGACGAGTTCTTGGTGACACTTGGAAGCGCCGACAAGAGCAGGGAGGAGGACAACCCTCTAACTGTCGAAGAACGGAAAGAAGTCATCCACCAGTGCTTCCCGGACATCCAGATACTCGCGCTTGAGGACGAGGGGAGCAGTGAAGAAGACAACCAGAGATGGGCAGAGAAGCTGGAAGAGAAGACCGGCGCCGACACAGTGCTCTCCCAGAACGACCTCGTGAAACGTCTGGTAAAAGAATACACCGACATGGAGCTAATGGAGCACCAGCTCTTCGACCCCGAGGTGTACTCGGGAACAGAGATAAGGCGCCGCATCCGCTCCGACGAGGAATGGCGCTACCTCGTTCCAGAATGCGCGAAGGAGAAAATCGAGGACTACAGCCAAATTATCCGGAAGTCCGGCATCCAGTACGAGTTCAAGCCCGGCTGGAAACGAGAAAACGCCTACCACGACACCGCCGATTCCAGCTAACCATCCTCGAGAACAAACGGAATCATCTCCACCAGATCGGTCGCCAGCATGCCGACGCCGTAATCTTCAGCCGCTACTTCTCCAGCCTTCCCGTTGAGCCAGACACCTAGCTTCGCCGCCTCACCAGGCTCAAGTCCCTGCGAGACCAGTGACGCTATGATGCCGGTCAGCACATCACCGGTTCCCCCCACCGTCATCTCGGGGCATCCGGTCTCGTTCTTGTCGGGCTTGGGCGTATAAATCTCGTCGGTCGGAGCCTTCACCACAACAACGACTTCCTTCTCGGTGGCAAACTCCTCAAAACCACCGAACCTCTCCTTGATAATTTCGGCTTCACCCCTGTGAGGAGTGAAAATCACGTTACCGAGGTCGGCTTCCAGCGCCGGTTCGATGGCTTCGGCGTCTATAACAAGAGGTACTTCAGCCGAGGAGACAAACTTCCTCACCGACTTTCTATGCGCACGGCCGAAACCAGGACCCACGACGACAGCATCCGACCAGACTGCCAGCTCCCTCGCCGGAAACAGCGAGTCCCTGTCGAAGTAGCCGGAACTATACGAGTCAACTATGAAGTTCTCCGAGTAAGAAGCCACGGTACCCGAAACCTCCTCAGAAGTCAGTATCTTCACAAGGTCGCAGCCAGTTCTTAGCGCGGCCCTGGCCGATAATGCTGGAGCGCCTGAGTAGTCTTTGCTCCCCGCAATTACCCCGACCCGGCCGTTCTCTCCCTTGTGCGAGTCAGGGTCGCGCTCCAGTTCTTTGAGCAGCTCCTCCATGTGAAAGCTTTACGGCCGGACGCGTAAAAGCGTGCCGCTGGCAGCCAGGTTTTTATTTCGGCCCGCGAAAGATATTACGTGATAATATGGTAAACGTTGCTGTAAACGGAGTCGGGACAATTGGCAAAAGGGTGGCGGAAGCCGTCAGAAAACAGGACGACATGGAACTCTACTGCATCGCGGATGTCGCACCCAGCGGCCAGCTCAGGACAGTGTTGAGCGAGGAAGGGCCGCTTCACGGAACTCCTCTCTACGGCTCGAACGCGGAAGGCGTCGAGAACCTGGGAGACGGCGGGATGCACGTCGAAGGCAACCTGGAAGACGCGCTGGCAAATGACGAGATAGACGTCGTGGTCGACTGCACCCCGCCTGGAATCGACCAGAAGAACAAGGAAAACCTCTACGCACCAAACGGCGTAAAGGCAATATTCCAGGGCGGCGCGCCCGGAGAGATAGCAGAGGTCAAGTTTAACGCTGATGCGAACTACGAAGAAGCGAGCGGCGAAGACTTCGTGAAGGTTGTCTCCTGCAACACTACTTCTCTTTCACGGACGATGAACGCGGTTGATGAAGCGTTCGGCGTCGACCAGGCCATCGCCAACCTTGTCAGAAGAGGTGGCGACATACCGCAGGACTCGCGGGGACCCATCAACTCGACCATCCCGGTTACTGACGTTCCATCACACCACGGGCCTGACGTCCAGGCTGTTATGCCGCATCTTGACATCAAGACGCTCGCGGTGAAGGTGCCGGTCACCTACGGACACGTCCACATGGTCAACGTCGACCTTGAACAGGACGCATCCGAAGAGGAAGTGCTCCGTGCATTTGAAGAACAGCCACGGGTCGAGCTGGTCGAAGCCGGACAGGGCTACGATTCAACCTCGAAGCTGCACGAGCGGATGAGAGACCTTGAACGTTCGAGAAGCGACATGCCCGAGGCAGCTGTCTGGAAGGAGACCGTAACTGTAGAATCGGGAACCCTGTACTGGATCCACATGGTTCACCAGGAATCGATTGTCGTGCCTGACAACGTCGACGCCATCAGGTCGATGTTCGAACTCGCCGGCAAGGAAGAATCCATCCAGAAGACCAACGACGCGCTTGGCATCGAATAAAAGAACTTCTGACCAAAACACTAGGTGTGACACCCAAGGTCCTGATGGTCGGCTGGGGATACCCTCCTGACATAGAAGGCGGGCTTGACATCCACGTCGCGAAGCTCTTCGAACAGCTAGATGTCGAACTCGCGCTGCCTGCGGAAAACGCTCCTGACGAAGAAGGAGTTATCTCTGTAGAGGTAGAGAGCGAGGACATGCTGTCGATGTCAACCGATCTGAGCCGGGAACTGGTCGAACTCGCGAAGGACTACGATATAATCCATACGCATGACTGGTTCGGCGCCGAAACAGGGCTCAAGGCGAAGAAGTACTCCGACACTAAATGGGTATCGACCTTTCACTCTCTGGCATCGGGCAGGACCAGGAACCCGAACCACCGCATCGAGAACCTGGAAAGAGCGATGGCCGAGAGAAGCGACGCAAGCCTGGCTGTCAGCCAGAAGCTGGCGGAAGAAGTAGAAAGCAGATTTGATTCTAGGCCCGAAGTCGTCCACAACGGTTTCTCTCGCGTCGAGACCAACGGCCGGGACGTGAAAGAAGAACTCGGTATCGACAACATGGTTTTCTACGTCGGAAGGCACGCCGAGCAGAAAGGTGTCGAACACCTGATATACGGCTTTTCAAAACTCGACACCGACGCTACACTTGTCATCGGCGGCGAGGGCCACATGACCGATGCGCTAAAAGAGTTCGTCCACATCCTCGACATCGAGGACCAGGTTATATTCACGGGATTCATACCGGACGAAGAGCTGGGCGACTACTACAAGGCCTCAGACGTGTTTGTATCGCCATCCATCAACGAGCCTTTCGGACTCACCGTCACCGAGGCGCTTGAAGCCGGGACACCGGTAGTGGCGACTAAAAGCGGTGCGGAGGAAGTGCTTCCGCAGGACGCCATAATAAGGGTCGAGCCCGATTCTGATTCTATAAAACAGGGTGTGGAAAAAGCGCTGGAGATGGACGGCCTTCCAGAGTTTGAATCCCGGGGCTGGGAAGAAGTAGCGGAAGAGATACAGCAGATTTACAGAGAGCTCAGCTGACGATTTCTATATCCTCGACTTCTCCGCGGTGGCGGGCGAAGTAGCCGTCCTCGGTCCTGACAAGTCCGGAAGTATCCTCGGCGTAGTAGGTCGAATCGTCGCCGTCAACATCAGGAAGGTAGATGCGTTCCCCGTCGCCGGTCTTGACCACCACCGCTACCTTCTTGTCCGTCCTGACGGTTATCTCGACTCCGCCGTCGATTTCCCGGGTTTCGATTTCCACAGTTCAAAGTTGTGCGGAGTGATTTTTAACGACACGGTGAAACACACCCTGTTTTAAAATCGCCCGAGAAAATGGCTTCTATGCTTCCGATAACCCTCAGCTTTGAGGTGCACCAGCCCCACCGATTGAGGGTGGACGGCGTCAACGAGGACGCGGATACGCTTTACGGTCGTTACTTCGATGACGAGATGAACGAGCACTTCTTCAAGGACGTGGCAGAAAACTGCTACTTCCCCGCGACCGAACGCCTTCTCCGGGTGGCGCAGGAGCTGGAAGGTACTGACCGACCTCTGAAGGTCAACTTTTCGATTTCCAGTTCCTGGATAGAACAGGCGAAACAGTACCATCCCGAGCTTATAGACATGCTGAACAGCTTTCCCGACGACACCGTCGACTTCATCGGCCAGGCACACTACCACTCTCTCGCAGGACTTTTTCACGACAAGAAGGAGTTCCGGTGGCAGCTAAACAGGCACCGCGAAATCATAGAGGATACTTTCGGCGTCGAGACACAGGTGATGACCAACACCGAGCTGATATACCACAACGAGATAGGTAAAATCGCATCCGAAGAAGGCTTCAAGGGTGTCTTCACAGAAGGCGTTCCCCGCGTGCTTGGATGGCGTTCGCCAAACCACGCCTACACTCAGCCCGACTTCGTAACTGATAACGGCAACTCGATACTGCTGAGGAACAGGAAGCTTACCGACGACATCGGCTACCGGTTCTCTGCGGAGTGGTGGAGCGAGTACCCGCTGACCGCGGACAAGTACGCAGCCTGGCTGAGCGCGTGCCAGGGCGATATGGTCAACCTTTTCATGGACTACGAGACCTTCGGCGAGCACCACTGGGAAGGCACCGGTATACTCTGGTTCCTCGAAGACCTGCCGCACGAGATACTTGAATGGGATAACCTCAGGTTCGCGAAGGTTCGCGAGGTCGCGGAGTCCGAGCCCGTCGGCGAGTTCGACGCATTCGAGTACAACACTGTCTCCTGGGCCGACCAAGAGATGGACGCCTCAGCCTGGCTCGGCAACCCGGTCCAGAGAACGCTTTTCCAGGAGCTTCAAGACATCGAGGAGAAAGTCAAGAAGACAGAGGACGAGGAACTGATGAACGTCTGGAGAAAGCTTCTGACCTCGGACCATCTACACCACATCGCCACCAAGTCACTCGACGACCACGCGGTCCACAACTACTTCTCATACTTCGACCACCCGTTCCAGGGATTCGCCGTCATCATGGAACACCTGATGGACTTCCAGGAGCAGGTCGAGAAACGGTTAAGAAAGTAGATCCGACAGTCTTCTCCATGGAAAGGCAAAAAGTCAGGGAATGGCTCCGGAATAACTCGGATCGGCTGGGATTTGGCGATCACCGTATAGAGGAAGTGAAATCCGGTGAGTCGAACCATAACTTCATTATTTCGGCAGAAAACCAGAAATACGTTCTCAGGGTCTCAAGAAAGGTCTCGAGGGAGAACCGGCTGGAGAACGAGGCCCGGAAGCTCGGGTTTCTTGAAGAACAGGGCGTAGACAGCGTTCCGAGGAAAATATTCTTTGACGGGGACACCGAGCTCGGGGCGGTCCTGCTTGAAAAGTTTGTGGGGGAAGAGGATCTTGACGCAGAGAGTATGAGCCCGGAGCGTCTCAGGTCTCTGGCCCGCAGGATCGCCGAGATACACTCCATATCCGTGGAGAAGTACAACAGTTTCTTCGATACGTCGG
>CAZEKI010000003.1:0-35792 GCA_964512895.1 uncultured archaeon | reverse complement strand
AATGCGGAGCTTGACGAGGAGAACGACGAGATAGTCGAGAAGAAGTACTACAGCTTCAATATAGCGGTAGACACGGACGACGGTCTTATGGTGCCTGTGATAGACGAGGTCGACGAGAAGAACATACTCGAACTCGCGGAAGAGATGGTCGAGAAAGCAGAGGATGCGAGAAGCGGGGAGCTTTCCCCCAGCGAGATGCAGGGCGGCACGTTCTCGATAACCAATATCGGCTCCATCGGCGGCGAAGCATTTACACCTATCATAAACTATCCGCAGGTAGCGATTCTCGGGGTCGGGAAAATCTCTGAGACCGCGGAAGTCGTTGACGGAGAGATTGAACCGCGGTACACGATGAAGCTGTCGCTCAGCTACGACCACCGTGTCGTCGACGGGGCGACAGCGGCCAGGTTCATGAACAAGGTGGTGGAAAATCTCGAAGACCCGGACAACATGCTGATGGAGCTTTGAGGTATCAAGTATGGTAGTTGGCGATATATCGACAGGCGCTGACCTCGTGGTTATAGGAGCAGGACCAGGCGGCTACACCGCCGCGATAAGAGCAGCGCAGGAAGGACTGGATGTCGTGCTCGTCGACAAGGAAGGAGTAGGAGGAATCTGTCTCAACCACGGATGTATACCTGCGAAAGCGCTGATACATGCAGCCGGTTTCCAGGAGGATATACAGCACTGGGAGGAGATCGGCATACACACTGACAACCTTGAGGTCGACTTCAACGAGATACAGGAGTGGAAGAACTCGGCCAGGGACAAGCTGACGGCCGGCATAGAGCAGCTGCTGGACAAGCACGGTGTCGAGCTGATGAAGGGGAAAGCCCGGTTCACAGACTCAAACACTGTAAGAGTCGAGGAAGAACACAACGCCGAGAACATCGAGTTCGACAACGCTGTTATAGCAACAGGCTCACAGCCAGTCGAGATACCGGGGCTGGAGTTCGATAAAGAGAAAGTTATATCGTCCCGAGAGCTGCTGGAGCTTGACGAGGTGCCCGACGAGATAGTTGTCGTCGGAGGCGGCTACATAGGGATGGAAGCAGTCACAAAGTTCTGCAAGTTTGGCTCAACCGTCAAGGTACTGGAGGCACGCGACCGCGTCCTGCCTGGCTTCGACAGGGACCTCGTGGACGAGATACAGGAGGTCAGCGCGTGCTATAACGATGAAATATACACTTCCGCGAAAGCAGAAGAAGTCAGGTATGAGGACGATAAAGCTGTGGTGGTCGCTGACCAGGACGGCGAGGAACTGGAAGTATCAGGCGACTACGTGCTTGTCGCGGTCGGCAGGACGCCAGAGCCGGTTCTGGAGGAGCTTAGCCTGGAGAACACGGACGTGAAGCTGGACGAGGACGGTTTTATATCGGTTGATGACCAGATGAGGACGGAGGACGACAGCATCTTCGCCATCGGCGATGCAGTAGGGCACCCCCTGCTGGCCCACAAGGCGTACAGGGAGGGAAAAGTGGCTGCAGAGGCGGTATCAGGCGAGCCGTCGGCGTTCGACAACCAGTTTATACCCAAGGTGATATACACAGACCCTGAAATCGCGGTGGTCGGCATGACACCGGAGGAAGCCCGCGAAGAACACGGCGAAGACGTCAGGATAGGACGGTTCCCGTTCTCGTCTTCCGGCCGTGCATTAACGACCAATCACAGCGACGGATTCGTGCGTGTGGTCGCATCTCCTGACGAAAAGCTTCTTGGCGTCCAGATAGTCGGGCCGCGGGCATCCGACATGATAGCCGAGGCGACTCTCGCGCTTGAGCTGCAGGCCTATCTCGATGATATCGCCAACACGATTCATGCTCACCCTACGTTCCCAGAAGCGCTTGCCGAGGCGTGTGAAGACGCCCAGAACAGGTCGATCCACACCTGAGAACTGTTAATATCTTTAAACCGGCGAGACAAAGTTTCCACAATGGGATGGCACTCTAGCGGCCTGGAAAAAATATACAGTAAGCTCGATACCAGCGAGCAAGGGCTTGACTCCGACGAGGCCGGGCACCGGCTCGAAGAGCACGGCGAGAACAAGATAGAGAGCGGAGAAGAGATACATCCTCTCAAGATATTCATATCCCAGTTCAACGACTTCCTGATATACCTGCTCGTAATCGCAGCCATCCTGTCACTGGGTGTCGGCTTTCTGCCAGGACACGAACCCGAGTACGTCGACGCAGGCCTTATATTCACGATTCTCTTCGCCAACGGCATCTTCGGCTTCATACAGGACTACAAGGCCGAGAAGTCGATAGAGGCGCTGAAAGAGCTGTCGACGCCTAACGCTATAGTAATGAGAGACGGCGAGAAGAAAGAAGTGGACTCGACCGAGGTAGTTCCAGGAGACATCGTCTTCCTGGAGCAGGGAGACGCAGTACCGGCCGACGCCCGGCTGATAGAGGCGAACAGCCTGGAGACCGACGAATCCTCGCTCACCGGCGAAAGCACCACTGTGTCTAAGGACGCCGGGAAACTTGGCGAAGACACGGCGCTAGCCGAGCGGAAGAACATGGTCTACATGAACACCAACGTGGTACGCGGAGACGGCAAGGCCGTCGTCGTAGACACCGGCATGGAGACCGAGGTCGGCGACATAGCGACCCAGATATCCGAGGCGGACGACAAGAAGACGCCGTTCCAGGAAGAAGTGGACGACCTCGGTAAGAAGATAGGATACGGCATAACTGCGCTCATAGTTTTCATCGCCCTGACCCAGTTCTCCTTCACGTCCGCAGGGCCTGTAACCATACTTCTCGTCGCCGTAACCCTGGCGGTGGCAGCTGTTCCAGAAGGGTTGCCGGCAGTAGTGACGCTGACGCTGGCGCTCGGCTCCAAAAAGATGCTGAAGAAGGACGCACTGGTCCGCCGTCTGCCTGTGGTCGAGTCACTTGGCTCGGTAGATGTCATCGTCACTGATAAGACCGGGACGCTGACAGAGGACACCATGACCGTCGAGAAGCTCTACTTCTCCGGCGAGACCTTCGATGTCACTGGACAGGGCACCGACACCGAGGGAACTTTCACGAAGGACGGTCACGAGACCGACCCGGACCATCTGCAGCCGCTGCTTGAATGCGGACTTGTGTGCAACAACGCAGAGAAAGCACCGGGAGACGAAGAAAAAGATTACTACGGCGACCCGACCGAGGTAGCGCTTCTGGTATCAGCGGAAAAGGCCGGGCTGGAGAACCATGAGAAACGTATCAACAGTGTGCCATTCACCTCGGACCGCAAAAGGATGACTGTTATCGCAGAGGACGGCACCGCCTACATGAAAGGCGCCCCGGAGGTCATCCTCGAACGCTGCGACCGTATACTGATAGACGGTGAGATAAGAGAACTCGACGACGAGACCCGCGAACAGGTAAAACAGAAGAACCGGGAGTTTGCAGGCCACGCATTGAGAGTCCTCGGGTTCGCCAGGAAAGAGGTAGAAGACCCGGAAGGACCCGAAGACGAAATCGAGTCCGGTATGATATTTCTCGGTCTCCAGGGAATGATAGACCCGCCGAGAGAGGAGGTAAAAGAGGCTGTGGACGACTGCCGGGACGCTGGCATACGTGTCGTGATGGCCACCGGCGACAACGTCGAGACCGCCAAGGCAATAGGAGAACAGATAGGGTTCAACCCGGAAGGTGCGATGACAGGAGGCGAGGTTGAGGAGCTTTCACACGAAGAACTGAAGGACCGAGTCGAAGATGTCGAGGTCTTCGCCCGTGTATCGCCCGAGCACAAGGTAAAGATACTGAAGGCGCTGAAAGAAAATGGTCACAACGTCGCCATGACCGGCGACGGCGTCAACGATGCGCCCGCACTCAAGAACTCGGATGTAGGTGTGGCGATGGGAGTCAGGGGTACTGACGTCGCGAAGCAGAGCAGCGACATGGTGCTGCAGGACGACAACTTTGTGACAATAAGAGACGCAGTCGCAGAAGGCCGCGGCATATTCGACAACATCAGGAAGTTCGTGAACTACTTGCTCTCGGCGAACGCCGGAGAGGTCCTAGTAGTTTTCTTCGGCGTCCTGCTCGGCAGCCTCCTGTTCCCGGAGATGTTCACTGAAGGAACCGAGGCCCTGATACTGACCCCTATAATGCTCCTATGGATTAATCTTGTAACAGACGGCCTGCCCGCGCTTGCACTTGGCGCGGACCCGAAATCCTCTGGTATAATGAAGCGACCGCCTCGAGGCATGGACGAACCTGTCATAAGCAGGAGGATGATGGCGTCCATTGCTGGCATAGGCCTCATCATGGCCGCCACAGGACTTCCGCTGTTCTACTACGCACTCGGCCAGGGCAGGAGCCTGGTCTACGCCCAGACACTGCTTTTCACATTCCTCGTGCTGGTCGAGATGATAAGGATACAGATAATACGGCAGCGGTACCACCAGTCCATCCTCTCCAACAAGTGGCTGGTCGCCGCGCTGGGAAGCTCCATCGCCCTCCAGCTCGTGGTGCTCTACACACCTCTCAGCGGGCTCTTCAAGGTCGCCTCTGTAGGTGTTACAGGCTGGCTCTGGATGCTGGCAGCCGTAGCTGGCTTCTCGGTTCTTGCCTTTGGCATGACCAAGAGTTTCGACTACCTCTGGGAAACTCGACAGCTTTAATAACAAGCTGTCGGAAAAACCTAGTATGGGACTTTTGAGCAGCAGCGAGAACGAATGCTACGTCTGCGGCAAGGACGTGGGCGACGACGCACTAGAGGAGGACGGTAATGTGTTCTGCTGTGAAGAGTGCAAGGAACACTACGAGGACGAAGAGAAGCCGGACGAGAAGGAAGATGTCTGCCCGTTCTGCTGAGTGAAACGCCATGAATGTGATACGCAGGATAATCTATATCTTCGCGGCAGCTGTAGTCGCGACAGCAGCCGCTGTAATGTACCTGCCCGACCAGGGCTTTGTCCAGTACGTTATGCCGCTTCTGAAGCTGGGAACAGCCTCCACGCTTTTACTGGCGGCTCTTTCCTTCTACAGACAGGACGACCTGAACATGAGGGACAAGAACATGTTGATGAACGGGTTCCTCGTGGCTATCCTAGTGCCGAGCTTCTTTACTGCCGGAGCGTTCATGCATGAAAGCCTTACCTCCTGGAGCGGCGGGGAAATCCACTGGCATGCAGACTTCGAGGTTCTGGTCGAACAGGACGGCGAACTCCAGCGCCTCAACCTGGCCGATCCGGAAGTATTCTGCAAGGATACAGAGCATGAAGCGAGCTACATGTGCCAGATAAACGACAGGACCGGGAGTACCGAGTACCACGAGCACAATGACAACCGGATCCATCTTGAGGGAACATTCAAGACACGGGAAGACGCGTCGCTGGCATCTTTCTTCGAAACCTTTGGAGGAAAGCTAACCAATGAAGAACTTGTCTATCCCACTAACGAAGGCGTAGTTCGGGTAGAGGAAGACGGAGATCGAAGCCTGAAAATCCTGGTACACCGTGGAACAGTAGACCGGCGGGACTGGTGCATGGTAGGTGAAGAGGCGCCCCAGGGAGAGCTATGCGAATCATTCGACGGTGTCGACGGACATACGCCTTCAGATTACGTTATATCGCCCTATACACAGGGACCTAACCTCGACGATATATTCATAGTATACGACTCTCGAACCCCTCATGAAGCTCTGCAAGACCTGAGAGAGGATAGCGAATACCAGGGCTTCGGCCTCCTGAAATCGGGTGAAGGATACAGTGGTTGAAGCAACACTCCCGACGCTCGGCGTAGTGCTTGTGACCGCTGCAGTTGACTCGGTCAATCCCTGTGCCATAGGTGTCGCCCTTCTGCTTGTGGCGACTATGATAAAGCAGGACCGCCGACAAGACATCCTAAAGGTCGGCATGATATACATCGGGGCAGTCTATCTAACGTACTTCGGAGCCGGCATCGGCATACTCCACTTCCTCACCAACCTGCCGACCCAGGTAGCTAACTATGTTACGACCTCTGTAGCCCTAATAGTTATAGCAGGAGGCATAATCGAGATAAAGGACTTCTTCTGGTACGGCTCCGGGACCTCGCTTATGATACCCGAGCAGTACGCAGAAAAAATCGCTGACAAGATGAACAACCTGACGATACCGGCCGCCATACTGCTTGGTTTCTTCGTGGCCGCAGTAGAGCTGCCTTGTACAGGAGGACCCTACCTAGCGATACTCACGGTCATCTCGCAGCAGACAGCCGCTACCGGAATCTCGCTCACGGCCTACGGACTGATGGCGCTCTACAACCTGATATTTGTGATGCCGCTTATCGTGATAGTCACGCTTTCCTACCTGGGCTCGTACAAAGTCCAGGATATGAAGGAATGGAAGCACATGAACAAGGCCAAGATGCGGATGTCCGCAGGAATACTCATGGTTTTCCTCGGATGGGTGCTCCTGTTGCTCGCGACAGGCATCGTCAGGTTCGGCTAAGGTGATACTAAATGAAAATCGTGAACCGTGACGGACAGAAAGAAGAGTTCGACGAGGGGAAGCTCTGGAACTCTCTCTACTATCCTGCCCGGGAAGCACATCACGGGGAAGAAGAGGCCGTTGAGATAGCTGACAGGGTGAAAAAGCGTCTGGTCTCCTGGATTCAGGACCATGAAGATTCGTTCGTGACCACGGAGGAAATCCGCGAGAAGACTATCGAAGAGCTTGAGAACGAAGACGAGGATATCGCATTCATGTACGATTCCCATCTTGACCTGAGCTAGTCCGGTAGTAGTGCCGGCCAGCAAGGAATCCGAGAACAGCCACTATAACCGCCTCCACTAGTACACCAGCCAACAGCCACGAAGGATAGTCGCCTACAAACCTTGAAGCGTCGTCTATGGCTGCATTCTCCGAGTCTACACTGCTATCGTGGTGGTCTCCAGTTTCGTTTCCTCCATGTCCAAGGCCCGGAGACACCAACAATAGCGCTATAAAAACACAGATGAACTTCGTTTTCATCCTACAGCACTAGATTCAGAATCGAGTTTAAAATACGTCAGGATACAATAACAGTATATGCCTAGATGTGAATTCTGCGACGAAGAGTTTGACTCGGAAAGAGAGCTCCATATCCACTGGGGCGAAGAACACGAAGATGAGCTGAACTCTCACCAGAAAGAAAAGGTAAAGAAGTCCAGGAGACAGAAAGACGAGGAGAAACAGAAAAAGATGCAGCGGAGGAAAACAATGGCTGGTTGGGGTCTCGCCGGAATCGCAGGCCTTGCGGTCATCGGTTTTCTCGCGATGAACATGATGGGTTCAGGTTCGACAGCTGACCAGACCTCTACTTTCCAGCTCGACCAGCAGCCAATGATAGGAAGCGAAAACGCATCCGTGACAGTCGTCGAGTTCGGTGACTATCGCTGCCCCTACTGTCAGAGGTTTGAGACCAACGTTTTCCCACAGCTAAAACAGAACTACATAGACACAGGACAGGTAAAGTTCTACTTCATAAACTACGCGTTCCTGGGGCCTGGTTCTACACAGGCTGCAGTTGCAGCTGAATGCGTCAACCAGCAGAGCGAGGAACAGTTCTGGAACTTCCACAAGGCGATTTATGAGAACCAGGGGCCTGAAAGCCAGCAGTGGGTCACCACCGACCTGCTTGTGAACCTGGCGCAGGAGAACACCGAAGGCCTTGACTACGAGCAGCTCAGGAGCTGTATCAACAGCCAGGACACCATAAGTCAGGTGAGAAGCGACATGCAGATAGCCCGGAACAACCAGGTCTCTTCGACACCGACAGTCTTCGTCAACGGCAAAAGTGTGAACCGCTGGGATTACGGCTCGCTGAGAGCAGCCATAGAACGCGAACTGAACTGATGAACCTTGAAGAACTCAGGTCAGAGTACGAGGAGAGAAAAGACGAGATAGATTCACGTCTCCAGGAATTCAGGGAACTACGAAACGCGGATGATGAACGTCTCTTCAAGGAACTGGTTTTTGTCCTTCTGACATCACGCACACAGGCAAAGAAAGCCTGGGACGCCGTCGAAGAACTCGATGGCAGGGCGCTTCTCCTCAACGGCGATAGAGACGAAATATCCGGGATTCTGCGGAAACACGAGGTACAGTACGAGGAGAACAAAGCAGGCTACATAGTAGAGAACCGGAAGATGCTCTCCCAGCCGACCCTGACCGAGCCAGGTGCCGGACTTAAGCTTCGGTCGAAGCTGGACGCCGACGACCTGGAGAAGACCCGGGAATGGTTGGTAGAGAACGTGAAAGGCATAGGATGGAAAGGCGCCTCCCATTTTCTGAGGAACATAGGTTACGGCGACAGGTTCGCTATCGTTTCTGGACATATCGCAAAGAAGCTCCACCAGCTGGATCTTATCGAATCCTCTAAGCCCCCGGAATCGAAGGACGAATATCTCGAAACTGAGCAGAAGATGCGGCGTCTCTCCGATGAGACAGGGATACCGGCCCAGGAACTCGATCTTCTTCTCTGGTCGATGGAGACAGGAGAGGTCTTCAAATAAGCCTGTAAAGTTCTGTCTCCGGACTCGAGTCAGCGTTGATATGTCGTTCGAGGTCGTGCTCAAGACTGCCGGACCTGTTGTCTTCCACAAGCTCTTCGACAGCGTCCTGTATATCGGATTCCATCTGAGAGGCGCTGTATCCTTCCTCCCTTCTGAAACCGTTGTCTCTATACTCTAGCTCGATACGGATGTCTGTAACCGACATAGGAAATTCCGCCTCCGAAAGAACATTCTCGACATGGCTACGGTAGTCTGCATTTTCATCGCCCTGAATCATGTACTGTGATGCTGACATAGCAAAATGACTTATCGGGCCAACTCTTTAAAATCAAACGAAGTCGATTGCGAAGTACTGGAACCGTATGTAGACGTAGAACAGGTACAGGAGCACCAGCATCACTCCCCCTGCCTTTCCGATTACGTGTCTTTCAGGCAGTCTATCCGAAATCAGAGGTATTCTATCATTAACGTGTATGTAGCCCAGAATTACGGCACCCGTGACTATCTCTACTGGCAAATCCCAGAGGTAGAGGCCGCGCGGCACAGCATAGGTGGATACCGTTGCTCCCAGACCTATACCCAGAAGAGGGTTAGTTATGTTGCTGCCTACCAGAGTCCCTACCGATATACCCCCTGAACCCTGTCTGATAGCCTCTACAGCAGTTATCAGCTCCGGAAGAGCAGCAGCCACGCCTAGAGTCACTACCGCGACCATCGAGCCTCCAAGTCCGGTGTAAGCCACTATCTGCTGGACCACTTCAAGAAATATACGGGCAGAGTAGCCAATGGCAAGCATCGCTATAACCGCTATAGACAGATCTCTCAAAGGTCGAGAACTGGGCTTCACGTCCCCTGTCGAAAGCAGTTTTTCGTGCCTGGTGGTGTAGAGATAAAGCATGTAGCCAACAAACATGGTCAGTAAGGCCAGTCCGTCGAACCTGGACACAGTTCCATCTACGACAAGGAGAAGCGTGAGAACATGGGCGCCTATCATAGGGAGATAATCCCTCCGGACCACCCTTGGCGATAATTTCAGAGAACCCGCGATTATTATTACCAAACCCATTATCAGCGTCTGCTGGACAACGTTAGAGCCTATATTGCCGCCGAGTACAGCCGCTGAGGCCACCTGATAGTCAAGAGTGTGTGTCAGGATGCCGTAGGACGCCATCAGGTGCGAGGTTATTTCTGGAAGGCTCGTCCCAAAAGAGATGATGGTCATGGCTATCACCACGTCGGACACATCGTATCTGTGGGCCACTGCCTGCATCTTCTCGACTACCTTGTCGGCACCGAACACCAGAACTGCTATCGACAGGAGTCCCACGATAGCGGTGGGCATCAGGCCCGAAAATCCCAGAACCATGTAGAAAGAGTTGTATAGGCCGAATTAAAAACCGCGTGACTCTAATCTGTCAACCAAACCGCTCAAGGCCTGACTGCTTGCCCTTTCCTTTCAACTGGTCCTCTGTGTAGCCGAAAACTTTCAAGACGCGGATGGCTGCCGGCACTATCTGGTTGTCAACGTAGTAGTCGGAGTCGTAGTCCTCTGCGTACCGCGTCAGCTCGGCACGGGAGGATATGTTGCCGCTCCCCCGTGTAACCACATAATCTATAGTTGTGCCTGGACGGATGTCGTCACCGCGTTCGATCGCCTTTTTCGCAGCCTCAACGTGCGGTGCAGTCGAATCATAGTTCTCCGGCTTCTTGGTCAGCGTCGTGTAAATTCTGAGCTTCTCTACCGGTATCTCGCCCTCTTTAAGCTCCCTTACAGTGTCTTTCACAAGCTGGGCCGCTTCCTCGATTTCATTCTGGAGTACTTTCCGTAGCACCTCTTTCTGGGTCTCCTTGGCGATAGGACTCCAGTCGCGCCTGACCTGCTCGAAACCCGTGATTTTCAGGTTCCCGGATTCATCCATGAGAGCATACTTCTTCTTCGCTCCTTCTCCCGAATCAGTCGAGGTAAAGAAGCCTCTCGGGAAAAAGCCTTCGAACTCCAGCTCCATGAACTCCGGCAACTCAGAGTTAACCTCTTCCAAGAAGGAGTCTATATCCTGTTTGATATCCTCCTTCCGCAGGAAAAGCGAGTCGGTATCGCCGTAGACGACCTCGAATCCTTCTCCCTCGGCCTTCGTTATAGCGTCCTGGATATACTTCCTTCCAAGGTAGGTCGTGGCTTCGGCGCACTCCCTAGAGTACCATCTCGCACCCGAGTATCCAAGATAACCGTAGAACGAGTTCGCAAGGATTTTTTCCGCGGCCTGACGGCTGTATATGGAGCGGTATTCCACCGTTCCCTCTTCATGGTCATCAAGCTGTTTCTTCAGCTCGTAACGGTCCTCGACCAGCCCCTCAACCAGTTCCGGGAAAAAGCCTTGCTCGTCCTGGCAGAAGTCGTAGCCAAACTCCTCTACCGTGAACCGGTCGTCGCATTCGTCCAGGTTCAAAGTGTCGGGCGAAATGTTGTGTGAAACCATCACCGTCGGATACAGACTCCTGAAGTCAAGCAGCACTATGTCCTCATAGAGGCCTGCGTCTGGAGTATAGACAAAGCCCCCTGTATACGCTCCCTGACGCTCCCGGGTTGACCTCTCATCGCGGGTCGGCCTGTTAGGAGACACCATGTTGCGCTCATACGCTTCCCGGAGCAGATAGTTCTCTGTGAGCTGGCCGTAGGTAAGCCGACAGGCATCGAACGGTATCAGTCCTGTGATTCGGGAAAGCTCTAGCATCTGCGGAATCAGCTCCCGACCGAGTTCGAACGCCAGCTCCGAATCCTTGAGAGCATAATCCGCGAACTTCTCAAGGTCTTCTTTCTCCCGCCAGCTGGCCTTCATTTCCTCCCAGCTCATCTCGTCCTTGTTGCGCCCCAGCATCTCCTGTGCTACAGAGTCGAGGTCAAGTGTCTCGGAGTCCAGGCCCGGGGCGAGTACGTGGGCGACGAAGGGGTACAGGTCAAGATGCATCCTGCCCTTGAGTCGCGCCGAGGAAAACCGGCCGCGTCTCTTGAACCTCATCTTTTCGCCATTCCGGCCCATGGAAAGCTCTATACCGTGGTGCTCTGACCGCTCTCTCAACTTCTTGAAGTCAAATTCGTCCGTGTTGTACCCTGTAAGTACATCAATGTCGCGCTTCTCTACTATCTCTATCAGGTGCTCTATCAGCTCCTTCTCGCCTTCAACCACCTCGACATAGTCTCGGTCGATGTCCACCGTGGTCAGCACTTTCCTGTAATCCTCTCCGTAGAACGACGCCATTATTATCTCGTTCTCGTAGACTTCCAGGTCGAAAGCCAGAGACTCGAACTCCAGCTCATCGTCGGAATCGACCGGCTCTATGTTTTCAGACTCGACCACTGCATCGAAGTCGCTGGACTCGATTTCGCTCCCCTGAACCTCAATCCAGGTAACCGGGTAGACTCCTTTGTCTATAAGGAAGCGCTTGTAGAACGGTATATCGAACTCCCGGCACTCCTCGACACCCGACAGGTCCTTGACCTGACTCTTCAGCTTCGGGACCCTTGGAGGTATATCCGTCACGATTTTGAGAGCGGTAATCTCCTCGTTGCCGTCTATACGCGCCACTTTTTCGACATCGCGTACCGGCAGCTCTTCACCTTCCTCTGAGAACTCGCGGGAACGTATCTCTTCCGCGACTTTTTCAGGGTCGTCCCGAGGAAGCACGTAGAAGTATGGCTCGAAGTTCCTCTCCCTGACCAGTACGTTTCTGCCCTCGGCATCCTTGCCGAAGGCCCTGACGACCACCTCGCCTTCTTCTATACGGTAGTCGACATCAATGACCTGGAGACGAAGCTTCATGTTTGAACCCCAGAATCCGAGAGTTAAGTAGACTGGGATATGATGTTTAAACCCTGGCCGGGAATACTACCCCATGAGAGTTCTACTGCTAACCGATATACACGGAGAAGTCCAGAAACTCCAGGATATCCTGTCCAGAGAGAAGTACGATACCGTGCTCTGCGCCGGGGATCTTAGCGATGCCAGAAAATTCGACAACTATAAGTCGCAGCTGCTTGAGGTACTCGACGCGTTCGACCAGAAAGGTAAGATGACGAAGGCGGTTCCTGGCAACATGGACCCTGAAGAACAATGTGTTCAGCAGCTCATAAACTACCGTATGAACATACACAAGAAGATAGCTTCGTTCGAATCCTTCGAGGCCGTCGGGTTCGGCGGAGGTATCACGCCGTTTGGAACACCTTTCGAGCCAGAAGGCAGCGAGATAAAAGCGGCGGTCGAGACGCTCTACCAGCGGATGAAGGCGGACAACAAAATTGCAGTGATACACCAGCCTCCAAAGGACACCGGGCTTGACATCGCGGACGGCGACCACGTCGGGAGCCCTGAAGTAAGGGAGCTGATAGAGCAGAAAGACTTCGATCTGGTTCTTACCGGCCATATCCACGAATCCAGGGGCCGGGACGAGCTGAACGGGACGCCGGTAGTTAACCCCGGTCCAGTCATGGAAGGTTACTACGGGGTGGCCGAGATAGAAGAAGGGGAAATAGAAGTAGAGCTAAGAAGTCTGTGAAAGCAGCCCTTAGAGCCCTCTATATAGGCAGAAGGCGAAGATACATCTCCACCACTCCGCAATCTTTTTTAAAAACATTCTGTTCTATCCGGAGACGATTTAAAACCCTCTTTCAGGGGAAAATTTGTTTTTAAGCCAGCCACAAAGAGAATAAAGGACTCTAAGACGGCATCGTTTTTATAAAAGACAGGAGCTTAATCAGATACAAGAACCAAGCTTTCAAGCGGAGGTGACAGCAAAATGGCAGAACTACCACTTGCACCAGTAAAGAGGATTATCAAGCAGGCCGGAGCACACAGAGTGGCCGAGGAGGCAGTAGAAGAGCTCAGAGACGAGCTAGAAGAGCACGCCCAGGACAGGGCAAGACAGGCCAAGGAGTACGCAGAACACGCCGGTCGAAAGACGGTGCAGGCCGACGACATAAAGGCTTCCAGGTAAACTTCTTAACCCTATTTTCCATTTCTTATTTTATGCGGATAGAAAACAGCTTCGTTCTCGCCCCAGGCATCGGACAGAAAACCGAGCAGAAACTCTGGAAGAACGGCGTCACGCACTGGGACAGCTTCCGCGACTCGAACGTTCTAGGCAGCAGGAAACGGGAAAAAATGCTGGATTTCCTGGAGCTTGCCGAACGCAACCTTGACGTCGGCAACTCTGTCTTCTTCCAGGACAAGCTCCCGAACCAGAGCCTATGGCGGGCGTACCGGAACTTCCGCGAGAACGCGTGCTTCTTTGACATCGAGACCACAGGACTCGACAGGAAGCGGAACGAAGTCACCACCGTCAGCTTCCATAGAGGCGGCGAAACACGGACTCTTGTGCAGGGAAACAGTCTGACCAGACAACGGCTTCAGGATGAGTTCTTCGAGTCAAGCATCCTGGTATCGTTCAACGGGAAACGTTTCGACCAGCCCTTCCTTGAGCACAACTTCGACCTGAACATCGAGACTCCGCATATCGACCTTATGTACCTCTGTAAAAGACTTGGCCTGACCGGCGGCCTGAAGAAAATAGAACAGCAGCTAGAAATCGGCCGGGAGCTGGAAGACATCGATGGCCGGGAAGCCATCAGGCTCTGGAAAAGATACGAAAGAGACGGTGACGAGGATGCGCTCCAGAAACTGGTCCGGTATAACAAGTACGACGCCAAGAACCTGAAAGACGTCCTAGAGGTCGTACACGGCCGTCTCAGACAGGAAGTTTTCGAGCCGTACACAGGCTGAACAGAATACTTATAAGGCTCGGGCCCTAATATCTCCGTAGAAAATGGCCTTGGCTAATACTACTAGCTGGCTTACTGGAAACATGTATGTGGCTCCGGTGAGGCATACCTATAACGTCCCCAAGGCCAAGGCTTTCTCCATTATCACCCTGGCAGAGTAGAGCGGGATGAAGCCTTGGCTCCAACTGGAGTCAAGCGCCGACCGCGAATAAACCAAGTTCCAGAACGGTTTCCTGTCATCCCTACACCGTAGGAAACTAGAGGGCGGGTCTTGCTTGCAAGGTGAGGCCCATCCCCGGACCTTTTACTGTCCATCCAAACAGACCTACTCCGCCAGGAGGTGCTGACAATCAACGCGAACGTACGAGACTTCGAAACAGAGCTTCAGGCACTTGAAGCCGAAACTCACCGCGAGACAGCAGAGCTGCATCCAGAAGCAGATATAGTTACAGCTACAGCTCTTTGAAACATAGGGCGCAGCTGCCTTGAAAGGATAGCTTCTGCTATCTCGTTACTCGAACGCAGCTGACTCGAAAGCCGCCCAGCCGTTGGCCATAGAGTCAAGCATCGAGCTGAAAGATTTCGCCGGCTTGATGACTTTTTGACGGCCCTGAGAGCCTTCGCTCGCGTCTCGATATTCAAGATACTCGTACTTTATCACCCCTAGACGCCTCAGC
Organism: uncultured archaeon; assembly: GCA_964512895.1. Lineage (GTDB taxonomy): Archaea > Nanohalarchaeota > Nanosalinia > Nanosalinales > Nanosalinaceae > JBDGRD01. Next base: position 20,864 of record CAZEKI010000003.1, on the reverse strand, counting down.
TTCGGAAGTATGTTGTTCTTCAGGTTGCTCTTTCCCTTCTCGTGACCCCATTCATCGAACGCGTTCAGCTTCTCAGAATCGATTTCGCCTTCTTCTTTCAGCTCCCGTAGAAAAATCTTGGCGTACTTGTTCCTCTTCGGCGACTGCTCCTTCGGGAAGAACAGGTCGACTATCTTCTCCCAGTTCCATGCCCGGTCGCTCAGCTTGTATTTCTGCCTGTCCTCCGGTATAGCTATCGAGTTTTTGGTGACGATAGTGCTCGACTTTCTCGCGTCTTCATCGACAAAAGGGTGCTCGTCGGCCATAACCTGTTCTTAACAAAGGTTGTATATTAAGATTCACGGCTACAGCAGCGACCGGATGTACGGTATTGCGTACATCACTCCCACACCGACCAGAAACATCCCCAGATGCAGATACCAGTTCTCCCGGGTCTTGAACTCCGGAAGAAGGTCGGAGCCTGCTATATAGACAAAGTTTCCTATTACCAGGGGCAGCAAGATGCCGATGGTCGCAGACGATGCCTGGGACAGCCCGAGTACAATAGCTGCGCCTGCAAACATGAACACACTGACGCCGACATTGAACCCCAGCGCCTTCAGCCTGGAGAAACCACTATCCACCATCACGCCGAAATCGCCGAGCTCTTTCGGTATCTTGTGGGCGATGACCGCCACTGTCACGGCCCAACCTGTAGACGCAGAGGCCAGAAAGCTAGTGGCTATAAGTATGCCGTCGAGTACGTTGTGGACTGCGTCTCCTGCCGCAAGTACGTATGGAAGCGGTTTCTCGTGCCTGTCGGTATGGTGGCAGTGCCAGTGGACTGTTCTCTCCAGAAGGAAAGACGCCACCAGCCCGAGCATAACCAGCAGACCGGTGAACCGGGTATAACCGGCGCCGTTCGCCAGACGGAAGACAAGATGGATGAATACACCTCCAAAGATGGTGCCTGCAGCCAGCGATATCAGGTAGGGAGTAATATTCTCGAAGTCGCTGCGAGAGATGAAAAGGAAGAGTGCTCCTAGAGCTGAGAAGATGGCGGTTAGTACAAGACTCCCGACCACTGTCCCCAGGACCATGGAAACGGTTTCTACTGCTATTTTTTTATAGTAAAACCTGGTCGGTAAAGAGTTAACAAACTAGAACTACAACTATCATCCATGAAACTAGCACACACCATGCTCCGTGTCGGAGACCCTCAAAAAGTCATAGACTTCTACCGCGACGCATTTGGCTTCGAGCTCCGTGAGAAGAAGGAACGGGATACGTTCACCCTCTACTTTCTAAAAGCCGAGGGCCAGACGGCCGAGATAGAGCTGACGTACAACCACGGTAAAGATGACCGCTACGATAAGGGAGAAGGCTTTGGTCACATCGCCATCCATACCGACGAAGACCAGTCGCTGCAGGAAGCCTATGAGAAAGCGGTCGAGGCTGGCGGAGAAGATTACCGTCCCCCGGAAGAATGTCCGGGTAACTACGCATTCGTCAAGGACCCCGAGGGCTACGAAGTAGAGATACTGGGGAGGTCTGCCTAGCGCTTAGACAGCGCCTCTCAAGTTATACACCTCTTCTATTATTTTCTTCTGTAACCCCAGATAAAAGTCAGAGACGGCATTTCTTGACTGGTGCTTCTGGATGTCTAATGATTTTGAAAGAAGGCTTGGAGAGCTAGAGGAGCGGATAGAACGTCTTCACGGAGAACCCTTGGGCCTTGAAGAGGAACTGGACTATGAAATCGAGAGGGAAGAACGAGAAGAGCTGGCCGAGGAGATCAGGGAGCTGCAGGGTTTCAGAGAGGCGAATCTTGAGGTTCTCGGCGATATGATAGTGAAGCAGAGAGAACTCAGAGAGATACAGCTAGAGCTTGACGACCTGGTGACAGAGTACTACGACTACCTTGAGAGACGGGATATCTCAGGAAGGATGATGGAGGATTACAACGAGATGCTGGACGAGCAGATAGAACACCTAGAACGTGTTTCGGAAGAGCTTCTCGAGGAATACGATGAAGTGCTTGACGACCATGTTGATCTTCTTGAGGACCAGGCTGGCGAGGAGAGACGCGGCATGGTCACCCGTCTCGTCGGAGGGCTGGCCTCGCTAGGCTCCGGGCTATGGCTGGCCGATCTCTATCTGCCCCAGGAAGGCATATTCGAATTCTATGGCCAGCTACCAGAAATTGCGTCCGAAAGCCCCGAAGTGGCGCTTCTATCAGTCGGGCTTCCGGCCGCCGGAATTTATGCGTTGAAAAGGTCGTACGACAAGTTCGGGAACTATACTGAACTTGAAAGCGAACTGAGCGAGTACGCCGCCAGAAAGGGCCGGCTCAGAGAGCGATAGATACATTTTCCGGCGACAACCGAAACCGCTCCACAGCACTTGTACGCAGGGATTTAAGCTTTTCTACAGTGATGACAAATTGTCGGGGCTATATAAAACGGGTTTCCTAATTTCTGGTTGATATTGATGAAGAAGCTTGCCATAGCTCTGTCAATCTCCGCGCTACTTCTGACGCCACTGGCGTCTGCCAAACCTGGTATCGACCACACCACGTTTTACCAGCAACAGCTTGAAGACGGCGAGAAAATCACCTTCGGCGTCCAGTTTGAAGACCCGGAATCAGATATATCCCATGCAACCGCGAGCCTGCACCTGGATGGACAGGAGATAGGTTTCACGCCTCTGCTGGACCGGCAGGGCGATGAGTTCTACGCTGGAAGCCTTGGGCCGGTTAAGGGCGGGAACACATACAGGGTGAAAATCAAGGGCTGCAACAACGAAGGCGGCTGCGTCGTTGAGCATTACCGCAGGGAAGCTCACTGTTCTCTGGGCGCGTTCGGGGCATGCCTGGGCTAGAGCCTGTCGTCCTCTTCATCCACAGATTCCTCCCTTCTTTCCTCCAGATACTCTTTCATTCCGACTCTGTTCTGGCCGCGCCTCTCTATTTCCAGAAGCCTCTCATAGTCCGGGTCGTCCATCCGTTCTATGTCTTCTCTTGCCTCCTCTATAGTGCCGGATAGTATTTCCCCGTAAAACTCGTCCAGAGTCTCTACGTCGTCCGAAACGAGTTCATCAATCAAGTCTTCGTGTACCGTCTCAAGCATGTCTCTTCTCCGCTCTTCAGAGACATCAGGCTCCTCTTCTATCTCTTCCTCGTAAGGGGTCTCCACTTCCTCTACTTCTTCCTGACGTTGCTGTTCTTCCTCAACAGGTATCACCACGGGTTCCGCGGCCTCTTCTACTGTCGTCTCAGGTTCTCTCGCAAAGCGGCGGTAGAGATCATAGTCTTGCCGTCCACCTGGACCTCCCTCTGCCATAGATACTGCGGCCAGAGTCATAGCTGACAGGTGTTCCACGGCATTTTCGAACGCATCTTCCGTTCCCGCGTATCTCTGCAGGAGACGATTGACTTCCACAGCCCATTCTCCTTCTAGCTCGCCTTCTTCACCGTACATGGCTATTGAATCGCTCCCGGCAACCCGATGCTTTGCGGATTCAGAGCTGCCGTAGACGGTAGCCTCCTGCCCTATCTTTTCCTTTATGTGTTCGTTGTAAAACTCGACTACTTCCTGGGCAGATTCAAAACCGGCCAGGTCAATCGAAAGCTCATAGCCTCTTTCTTCGTCTCCAGAGACCTTGAAATCTTCGATGTTAAAATCGTCTGATTCAAGTAGAACTCCCAGTCTTCGATAGATAGCCTCCACCCCCAGGATACCTACAAACGCTCAAGCATTAATTAAACTCTTACAGGACCTAATATTCAAAGAAAAACAATCATAAGACCTCATGCCTGCCTATAGCCACTTTAGAAGAAGACAAAGCCATAAAGATAATTGATGGCATCTCTATACTATGGAGATGGACCTACAGGAGTTATAGAGCGGCGTATATCCGCTACATCCACTTCAGCTGCCTCTCCGTAGCATTTCTCCTTCGAAGCCATGAACCGTGGTTTCTCGACTGCAACTATGTCGGCGAACTCCTCGACTACTTCAAAGCCCAAGTCCGAAATCACGGGTGTGGCAACGGTTATCCGCTCTGCACCTGCCTTTATCAGCAGGCCTATACAGGACGTAGTCCGGAGTCCCGTAGCTATCCCATCAGTCACGAGTACCACGTGCCTTCCTCTGAGGTGCGGTCTATCAACAGCCTTGCGGAACTCCCGTATCTTGTGTTCCAGTCCCTCTAGCTGCACCTTTTTGGCGTTTTCAATATATTCCGAGGTTATCTCAAGCTCTTCCACAGCGCTGTCCTTGAGCCACAGGGTCCCGTCATATGCGACCGCACCCACAGGAATACCTGGTTTCCCGGGGGCAGATATAGTGTCGGCCAGCACTATGTCAAGCGGTATGTTGTATCCATCAGCCACTTTTTTGGCGACAGGGAACCCGCTTATCGACGCCGCGTATACTATATCAGGTGAAATATCCTTCTCCCTGAGCATTCCCAGGACTTTTTCTCCTGCTGCCGCACGGTTCTCGAAAAGCATCGTAGAAAAATGATTCGGCGCCCTAGTTTAAAGGAAACTTTACATCTGCTAGCATCTTCCGACATACATGTTTAGCAAAAGATGTCTGGATAAACATCCCGCATTAGCCAACGGTGAAGCCTAGTAAAGAAAAAGGAAAGAGAGGAGGACGAGCTTCAAATCCTCAAGGCCAGAAGCGGTCTTAGGATAAAAGCGGCCCTGGATTCTTCTCTCTGGGCGAGTAGCTCTGTCTCGAAATTCCTGAAATTAGGATTCATCCGGTATCACCTCTATGGAGTCTAGTTATTCTGTTTAAGACCTTTGCATACTTTCCATAATCCGAAAACAGTGCCTGAAGCATTTTTCACATCAACAATTTCGAAAAGACCTTATAATACCATTATTACTGCAGAAGACATGTTCTAGAGCCAAATAATTGTTCTAAAACCCTGGTGTCGCCTTGTCTATGATAAAACCCCTATTTTAGGACTCTACGGACATCAACTCCCCGGAGTTCTGGTCGCCTTCCTCGTTGTCGTTCAGAAAGTCGAGACTGTCTCCCTTGTTCGGGAATTCGACCCCGTCTCCATCTATGTGCAGCATCTTGTCGAAAGTCTCCCCATATATCTCTCCTCTAGCCGTTATGGTTAGGAGCCGCTTCCTGCCTTCTTTCTGCGACTCCACTATTCCATGCTCCTCCATCCTATCTATGATATTGACTGTATGGGCGTAGGTGGAGTCTATCCGTTTGGAGACCTTGCTGGGGTATACTTCCGAGTACGATTTATGGATGGCCAGGAGGGCCAAAACCGGTTTTTCCTTTATAAATATGCTTGCTGGCTTTCTTAAGCTCATTTTCTATCACCATACGTCCTAATTACAGAACCTTTCCATGTATACGCGCCGCCTAGAAAATAAGGCGGTTCCATGGATAGACTAATACAAAACAGGTGTTTCGGCACAGTATGGCTTCCAGCAATAACTCCGTCAGATGCATCTAACCATAGGTTTGCTTTTATCTCGGGCGTCCGGAAAAACCAGTATGAAATCCGAAAACCTGATTCTGGTATTGATATCCATAGCGGTGGCTGTTTCCGGCTGCGTTAAAGGCCTCCAGGACCCCGCCCCCGTCATAGTAAATCCAGAGGAACAGAACGGAGCTCTGGATGTCATAGGCGGTGAGACAACGGTATCTGCCGATATAAGGAACAGAGGTTATCCCGGAGATGTCCGGATTATCTTAACAGTGCTAGACAGCAACAGGACAGTACTGGGCCAGTTCGACCGGATAGTAAGGATGGGGAAAAACGAGACCAGGCGGATAAGCATCTCTGCCGAAGTCCCTGAGGGCTCAAAGATTTACCGCCTGGGTGTGGAGTCCGCGGACTAAAAACTAACCGCAGAGCACATCCCCGTTATTCCCTGAACCGGAGTTAGTCCATGTTCCACAGCTTCCTCCATCGTATATCCAGGCCCACCAGTCGTATTCTACTTTATGGTCAGGGCCAAAGTATACTTCTGTCCAGTCTGTTCTATCCTGGCAGCCAGAGGACTGTATACCGCACCCGTAATTAACAGTCTGGAAGGAACCTCCATCTCCGGGGCTTGCTTCTTGGTTCATGCTTCCGGTTATGATGGCGCGGTAGCCGCCACGCATCTGCCCTGTCTCTTCGCCGGTAAGCGCTCCGTTTCCACCAGGGCTGGAAGCCCCTTTAATCGCGGTGAAACGGCCCTCATGTTCTACTACGGCGCAGTATTTGCCGGGGCCGAGCTGCCATACCCTGACGTGACGGGTATAGTTTAGATGGGCCCAGGCACCACCGGGTCCAGTATCCTTGTCATTTTTTACGTCTTGCTCTATATCCAGTATCGGGTCACTATCAAGTCTGCACTCTCCTACCTGTACTGTTTCATCCCAGCTAGGCCCTGTATCCCTGGGAGATGCGAAAGCTGTACCTATCAACGCTGCTATAGCCACAGCGACCAGTATCTTCTTGCTAGCCATTTTATCACCACAACCAACTCTTTCTGGCTTCTTAACTTATGTCGTTTGTTGCAAAAACGATTAATCGTCATAGAAAATACTACGTTCCGGACAGGACAAGATGGAGAGGGGAGAACCATCACTAGGATGTCAGATAGAGTTCTCTACCTCCAGACGTCTTTCGTTCTCCATCAGGTCCAGCAAGACGTCAGCATACTTCTCTCCCTTCTCTGTAAGCTCAAGGATCTTCTTCCTCCCTTTGTCCCTCAGCATCACCAGGTTCCCGTCGTTCATCTTGGAAATCATCTTGACAGTATGAGCATAGGTGCAGTCTATCTGCTTCGAGACAACCCGTGAGTAGATATCGCCTCTGGAACGCCTGATAGTTACGATAGCCATCGAGGGCTTTTCCTTCAGAAAGATTTTGTCCGTTTCATTCAAACCATCTGCCGTTCTTGATTCCATCTTATCACCTACAACTTGATTTAGTGGTTACTCCACATATTGCCGATACCTCGAAAAAAAGGTGTAAAGGATGGAGAAAAACACGTTAGAAATCCAGTATAATGTTCAGAGGTAGTTCGACAGGTTTTATAGAGAGCAGAACCAGACTGTAGCACTCAAAAACCTGTTCTAGATGCCTCTAGTGTAATAGAGGACATATATTTCCTCTTTTGTACAAAACCTTATAGAATTTCGAGAACTAAGGATTCCTCTGTAAATCCTTTATCCAAACAGGCGTCCTTGGCGATGGATTTTACTAGAGAGACTCTAGGGATTGAACTCCCACAGCTAGGCACCACGAGACCTCCGGCTATACTTGTTGGCTTCGGAGAGAAAGGCCCCGAAATCAGATCTGTAAGCCCGGGCTTCAGGCATAAGTTTGATCTCTGTGATGGGTCGCCGGATATAGAATCAATCCTGCAGCTGTTCGAGAAAGACGGCGGAAAAGCCTTCCGGGAATACCTGGAAGAAGCTAGGTCCAGCAAACACGTCAACACCCGGTTCCGGATGAAGACCCGCACAGGAACCAGCGAGTTCAAAATCCGTAGCAACCCGCTCGGACAGAATTATGGGATAGAAAGCTACTATGTAGAATTTGTAGACATAGAAGAGCAGCGAAAACGCGGAGATAGGATAAAGTCGCTCCACAAAGCCTCTCTCGATCTCATGGGCGCCAAGGAGAAAGGTGAGGTGGCAGAGATAGTCGCCGAGATAGGCCGGGATGAACTGGATCTATCGTATGTTGTCGTAAGACTGATAACCCGGGGGAGCATTCTGAAACCTTTTGCCGCTACAGGAGACATCCGGGAAGAAGAGATACCCAACTACAGTATAGAGGATGACTGTCCTGCAGTCAAGGCTTTCCGGACAGGGAAAATCGTCTACAATAACATCAAGGATCCTGAAAACAGGTTTGAAGCCAAAATAAACCCTAGATCCGTGGTCTACACGTCGCTGGGCAACCACGGTGTCATAGTCGCAGGCCGTTCACCGCCTCAGGAACTCGGCAGCTCCGATATCGAGCTCCTGCAGATGCTGGCCAGCACGGCAAACTTTGCTATGACCTCTCTTAAGCAGGAAGACAGCGCCCGGCATGTATCCGTCACCGAACTAGACCTATGCGCTAAAGACCCCGAGTTCTTCCTTGCAGATGCGGTGAAAGAAACTAGTTCAGAGTGCCGGATAGAAGAAGCCATACCGAGCTCAAACAACGCCGAAGTGTACTACCTGAGAATCGATAGCGGGGATGAAAGAGAAGTATCAGACGCGGTAGCAAAGATGGAGAAAGTAAAGAACTGTACCGTCCAGGAAACAGGCGAGGCACCCAGATTAAGGGTTAAAACCAGCTCGTGCACGTTTTTCAGCAAGATAATGGACATAGGCGCCATGGTGAAGAGCGCCCGGCTAACACCCGGAGAGCTACATATCACGCTAAGAACTTCTAACGAGGTCGAGACCGTCAAGATTTTCGAGGTCTTCCAGGAGCAGAACCAGGAATGGGAGCTGGTCAGGAAGAAGAAGGTCAAGGAAAGCGCCAGAGACCTGTCTCGGGTCCGCGAGGCACTAGAAGAGAAGCTGACTGACAAACAGATGAAGGCTCTAAGAACAGCCTATAACGCAGGATACTACAGCTACCCACGAAATTGTACCGCACAGGTGGTGGCCTCTTCTCTAGGCATCAGCGACTCTACACTTTTCCAGCATCTGCAGGCTGCGCAGCGGAAACTTATAGAAGAATACCTGGGCTCTCTGCTTACCGACCTCGAGTCTGGTCTTTCAGACCCGGAGAACACGTAGACTCCGCATTGGAACAAAAACGGTTGGTTCTCGTATTCCAAGGTTCACATTGTTTAGTTCTATATCAAAGACATCACCACGGACAAACCGTAAGTATCGGTTTAATTATCCCTGAGACATACCTGGTCTGGGGGCAGAAAATGGATGGAGATATAGACGAGAGGAAAAGTTTCAGCAGGAAAGAAAAGACGCTCCTCGGCGGCCTAAAAGGCCCGGCCATAGCAGGTCTCATAGTTATGGCTCCGTTTATAGCAATCTCTCTTGTGCTCAAATGGGTTTTCGGCCTCTTCAGAGGCATACCGGGTTATGAATTCTTCCATCTCACGTCTTACCCTCTTCTCAACCAGTTCTTCAAAGCCGGGGTGATAACTGTCCTGGCAGGGCTCTTTATCGTAGGTATAGGGAAGTTTGTCTCCACAAGAAAAGGCCTGAGGCTCGAGGAGGAGATAGACAGGTTTTTCACGCGCCTACCGTTCATCGGCCCGGTCTATAACATAACAAAGAAGGCAACAGACACAGTTCTGCGTAGAACGGAAGACTTCCAGCACCCGGTGAAACTCTCCTACCAGGGGATCAAGTTCACCGCCTTTCAGACAGGCAAATGCTCTGAGAACGGCAAAAAACTGGTCTTTATACCTACTTCCCCAAATATTACTTCCGGATTTGTGGTGGAGGTAGACGAAAGCCAGATAGAGGAAACAGACGATACCCTCGAGCAGGCCTTTACCAGGGTACTGAGCGCAGGATTCAGTAGCTAGCGTCTTATGAAGGGTTCCGTAAAAGCTATTTTAAGGATTTTAAAGACTTATCTATCCTCTAGAACGATTAAAACCATCTAATAAAGTACAGTTTTATCTTCTAACTCTTTTAGACACATAGTAAGTTCTATAAACTCTATTTTATACCTCCAGGCCTAAACCGGGCTCGGGTGATTAAGATGAGATATCGCAACAACGAAGCGATGAGCTCTTCACGCTCCCAAACGAGAGCGCAGAAGGCAACAACTCGCTTCCTAGCAGATCTTCTAAAATCCAGTGAAACCCGGTTTAACCGGGAAGCATAGAGGTGAGAAAAATGGCAACAGAAGACGAAGGCGGAGGAATGGAAGACGTAGAAAGAACCCTTGAAGAAGACAGAGAACGAGAGAGCTTCTTTGGCTCCATATCAGAGAGTCTCGGGAACCTAAAGGACCGATACGTCGGCTTCCACACAGTAGACGAGGAATCCGAGAGATGGGGCGACCAGCAAGCCGTGAACAACATCAGCCGCAGAGGATTCCTATCCCTGGCAGGCCAGACAGCGGTCGCTGGCTACGCAGTCGCAGAGGCCACCGATAATGACGGCTGGGAGGTTGACTGGTCAAGCGGCCAGGAAGAGCCCGGCATAGGGCCTATAGGAGCTCCTGGAAACGGCAACGCTGAAGAGCCAGGTGCTGTAAACGGCGAAAACCATCTCGGAGTACAGGGAGACGTTTCGGACGAGCTTTACCTCCAGGAAGACGGAACAGTCATCACAATCGACTACGGACACAAAGAATGGAGAGCGTTCCCACCAGAGGAGTTCTCAGAAAACTCCGATTACGCTGATCTACACTCCGAACTTGAAGGAGAAAGAGAGGCAACAGAGCTGGCGCCGCCTGGACTCACCAGCGGCATAGAGGTCTCCAAGCAAGAGCTGTTCGACTACGACACGACAGCATACGAGGACATGGCCGACGAGTCCGAGTGGGACCTGATCTTCGATAGCAACCCGGCGTACGATGGGAGTCAGTAACCCCTCTCCCATCATTTGAGGTGAGAGAAATGAAGAAAACCTCATTAGCAACATCCTTGCTGGTGCTGATTACTGCCCTGACCCTGGTTTCAGGAGTAGCCATAGCACAGGACTGGGACGGAGGAAGCGCCACCAACAACAATGACGGCGGAGACGACAGCCAGACCCCGACAAGCGACTCAGATACAGATTCATCCGATACATCCGACAGCGATTCGGACTTTAGCGGAGACACAACAGAGAACGATGATAGCGGGGACAGTGATTCGACAAACCCGGATTCTGATTCAACAACTAGCGGCGACACCGATTCAACGAGTTCGGATTCTGACAGCTCCTCAGGAAGCTGGGACGGCGGCGACGCCGCCAACGATGACGACGGAACCAGTACCGACCAGGACTGGGACGGCGATTCAGCAAACAACAATGACGACGGGTCAGGCACTTCCGGAGACTGGGACAGTGGAGACGCTGAAAACGATGACGACTCCAATACCTCGACCTCCTGGGAGGGAGATGACGCCACCAATAATGACGATGGCGGAGACGGAGAGACCACATGGGATGGAGACAACGCCACGAACAACAATGACGGTGGCGGTGATTTCGGAGACAACAGTACCCAGGACGACGACACCGACGATGAAGAAACCGGAGAATCAGACGGCAACACCGACACCTCAGGAGGCAGTAGTTCAGGAGGCGGAGGATCGATAGACTCCGTAGACATCCAAGTCCTAGAGCCGGAAATCAGTTTCCAGCTCTCGCCAACACCTGCCCGTGCAGGCGAACCAGTGAACGTGGAAGGCAGCATAGAGTACCAGAAAACGGACAACATCGAAGTGCTGCTCAACGGCCAGACCGTCGCAGAGACAGAAACAGGTGAAGAAGGCAGCTTCAGTGCATCGTTCACTCCTGAAAGCATAGGAAGCCACCAGGTGACTGTCCGGTCAACAGATGCGTCGGCACAGACACAGCTAGAAGTCGATCCCACAGTAGGGGTAAGCAATGTGGACTCAAGTGTCAGGACCAACTCCCCTGCTCGAGCAGTTGTGTGTGCGGACGTCAGCTCACAGGTCACGCCGGATGTCAAACTTGTCCGGGGCGACCAGACCCTGATGACCAAGTCACAGAAAGGACACGTCTGCTTCAGCGAGAGGCTATCAGACGGTACACACGAGATGAAGGTGGTCGGAGAAGTAGACGGCGACAGAGATGAAGCCTGGACCACGGTCAACGTAGATACGCAGAACACAGAGACTGCGGACCAAGATACCCGGCTGCTGGCGAGCATCCTGCAGCCACTGGCACAGGCATTCGCCACCCTGGTAGCTATACTTGCCCAGCTCGTACCCGTTTAAAACCCCTCCCTTTTCTCTTTTTTTATTTTATATAGAGAGCTGAGAGACCAGTAAAACTTCTATAGCTTAACTTCTAAAGTTATGAAACTAGATAACTATTTTTAAGTCACTCATAGACGTTTTTATTCCCTATGAGCGATAGAAAAGTTCTGGAAAGTAGGACGGAAAACCTGGAGCAGCTATTAGAAGAACCAGAGGCCAGCGAACAAGATTCTGGCGGTATCAGTAGGCGGAAGTTCCTGGCTGCTGGCGCCACTGTTGGAACAGCATCTCTCAGCGGATGTGTAGGACCGGCCGAGTTCGATGACTACGGAGAGTTCAGGATAGGTATAAGAGACAACATACCCGTTGTCAAGAACCTCCCCTTCGTAGAGTATTATTCACCGCCCCTGGAGCAGATGGTAGATAACATAGACGAGGTCGCGGAGAACGAGATCAACGGCAGGTCGGTCGCCCCGGATGGCAACAGGATTCTGATGGGTATCGACTACTACACGGACGACGAAATACTTTCACTCATGGAGGAGCGACCGGGCCTAGTAGAACAGGAAGAAGAGGTCACACGGCTGATAGACTGGAGACACTATAGCGTGATGACCATGGGTATAGAGGCAGGAGGAGCAATGAAGGATATACAGCAGTACCTTGAGAAAGACCTCCAGAGACAGTACGCCAACAACGCCGCCGTTCCTTTCTACCAGGCTCTCAATATTACGTACGATATCGCAGAGCCACGGCTCATCATAAGCGAGGAATCTGACGAGAGAGACGACCAGTTCATAGGAATGAACCTCTACATGCTCGGCGACGGAGATAGCCGGGCGGGCAGGTACTTCAACGCCACCGAAATCAAGAGGTATTCGCAGGGCTCCCTAGAGAACCTCCGGGAAGACCTTGAACAGGAGGCCATACAGGAGGGCGGTTTCAGCTTCTTCCTCTGACCAATGCCCGCGCTACATCTCGCAGTCCGATTTCTCGTTCTCGTCAAATATGGTATCCCACTCTTCTTCATCAGCCATATCATCGTAGGCGCTGGTTGAATAGTCAAAAACCTCGTCTCTCGTGGTCCGGACGCCTTCGCCGAGGTCAGCCGGCAGGTCTTCCCGGCCCCTTATGTCGACCAGTTCATCGTAAAGACCTGTCAGCTCTTCGTTAAGCGGGAACTGTTCAGGAGTGAATATACGGTACTCTCTGTCCGCCAGGTCCAGGCCGACTACCGTGCCATCTCCGTTACCTTTCTCGGAGTCTTCCTCCCTCTGGAGGTAAAGCCTGTCGCACGCCGGTTCAAGCTCTGCAGGGTACTCAGGCTCTGGCGTGGCCGTCTCCGTCGGAGTAGGCGTAGGCGTCTCAGTAGGTGTTTCTGTGGGCGTGGGAGTAGGTGTATCTGTCGGTGTCAGGGTAGGGGTCTCCGTCGGTGTGGCTGTAGGAGTCGCAGTGTCTGTTGGTGTAGCCGTCGGAGTGGCAGTTGGCGTCTCTGATGGAGTGGCTGTAGGGCTCGAAGCTACGGTATCTGTGGATGTCGGGACCGGGGAGCCGGTTGTAGAACTGTTGCCAGGCGATTCCTCAGTAATAGGGTTGGTGTTGTAGGCGTAACGCCCATCGAAACCCGCAGTATGTACGTCATCTGCACCCCCGTCCAAGAAGCCCGATATAGCTCTAAAGGGACTTCCATCTACAGCTCCGCTGTCCCAGAAGTCAAAAGCAGTATATGCTCCAAGACCGCCTAGCGCACCTAAAAGATTTCTTCTTTTGATTCTATACACTCCCTGCTCATCGTCCTGGCCTGACATCTAAAACACCAGTGCATGTTAGATGAAACCAGGAATAAAAGCAAAATTTCACTCACACACATCTCATACGACGAAGCTGTTGACCCGCATCATTCCGAAGTCGATATACATCTTTCTGAAAGAGGCATGTTCAAACCAGATGAACAACGTGGATGTTCGCGGAGAGGGAACAAACAGGCTGCCGAGTGTTGGGGGGGCAACGAACATCGGTCCGGCGAAGAGAGTTCGTTTCTGACGAACACTCAGCCGAATGAGTGTTGGTCGCCAACACACAATCTGCGCCATCCTCGAAATGGCTGTAACAAAGAAGGTATATCACAACCGAGTGAATCAGTGAGCCGGCGAGAAGGACAGGAAATCATACCTTCTTTATTATATACGACATCCATCTGGCTTACCCTTGCCCACGCAAGAAAGATATGCCGAGAAACGCGTTTTCCCCATGTCCGGATAAAGGACCTTTGTGCTGGAGCGGTTTTCGAAACCGGGTTAGAAAGGCCCGGAAAATCGTGAGTGTGCAAGAAGGGTTCACACTCATTATCTGCCCTCAGGCTACCCGGTATGCTCATGCAGCACCCGGAGCACGATATCGCGGTTGTTTTCAGTGTAGAGTATATTGGCCTCGGCCTCCTCGGCAGGAGTTACCGATACACCGAGAGCCATCTGGTCAAAGATATCTTCCAGACGCTCGTACAGCTCCGGGTTGCCGTGGATTATGAAACGATTTCCGTCATCCTGGATCTTGTCTACCCTCATGCAGAAGGTCTGTAGACGCCCGCATAAGTAGTTTTTACCAGGTTGTTCAGATTCTACAAACACTCATTGCCGGTAATAGGACCGATAGATAACGACGATTCTCTTTAAAGTATAAGGAATGTTCGCTAAAAACAAACTTATCGTTGTGAGCAGAAATAAGGAATCACAGGGCCCCGGAGCCAAAGATGTGCGGCACCAATAGCCAGTCCTGGTGTGGGCCTGTGTACAGAAGTGTGCTCGGGCAGCAGGGTTAAAACGGAATGTGTGAGTTAGGCCTAAGCCTAGTCTTTCAGCTTGTTCAGTATGGAGTGGAGGTCTTTAGCCAGAGATTCCCCCTTCTCTGTGAGGGATACCTCCTTCTTCCTGCCTTTCCTGTTGAACTTGACTAGGCCAAAGCCTTCCATCTTCTGGAGGACCTTGACTGTGTGAGAATAAGTGGCGTTTACCTGGCTCGACAGAGCAGACGCATAGTTGTCAGAGGTCTGCTGGCGGAGCCTTACAAGTATTTTGACTGGCTTAGTGTTTAAGAAGAACTCCTCAAGCTCCTTCTCCCCCATCAGCTTGATAGAAAATTGTGGTTTGTTATTTAAAAATACCGTATGTCTTTATAAAGGAAAAGACCAAGGTTTTTTAGGCAATCGGAGTAAAAAACCCGAAGAATCGTTTATATTACTAAAGCACGCTTTATTTGATAAGATGGAATTCTCGATAGCCAAGATGAAAGAGATCGTAAAGGAGCAGGGAGACAAAAGGGTCTCGGAGAAAAGCGCCGAGGAGCTACGGACAGTCCTTGAGACTTTCGCAGGAGACGTAGCTGAAGAAGCCATAGCCATAACCGAAGAGGAAGACAGAAAGACTGTCAGAGCCGAGGATATCCGGAAGGCCCTGCGATAAAGCCATTTCTTTTCACCCATCATCAGGGATTTAAGCTTTCCACTCCAACCTCAACACATGGATTCTGGGGAGATAAAGGAGAAGATTATAGAAGAAACAGGCCTTGACGAAGAAGAACTCGAAGACTCTGTGGAGGAGAAAATGGAGGAGTTTTCAGGGCTTGTATCCGAGGAGGGAGCGCTGCACCTGGTAGCCAAAGAAGAAGGCGTTGACGTGGCAGACAGCTCTGACCAGCAGCTCGAAATCAAGAACATCGTTCCGGGCATGAGGAAGGTCAACATCAAAGCCCGGGTAACAGGCATACTGGACCCCAACACCTTCGAGAGAGATGACGGAGAGGAAGGAAAAGTCCAGAACGTCATCCTGGGAGATAATACCGGCACCATAAGACTGACTCTATGGGACGAGCAGACAGAGATAGCGGAGAAGGTTGATGAAGACGATGCGATCGCGATATCTGGAGCCTACACGGTCGAAGACAACCGCGGGAACGCCGAGCTCCGGCTCGGAGACTCTTCGCAAGTCAAGATGGCTGACGAAGACGAGGTCCCGGAGGTAGAAAGCTCCTCGCCAACGACAGGCACAACCGATTCCAGCATAAGAGAGATACGGTCAGAGAACACTAACTACCGTGTCCAAGGAATGCTCGTAGACGTCTACACCAGCAATCCATTCTACAAGGTCGACCCGGAAACCGGCAACACTGTCAGGGAGAACGACGATGGAGAATACCTTACTGATGAAGGAAAGGAGGTCGAGGAGCCTTCGAGCAGGCTGGCAGTATCAGGGGTCCTGGACGACGGCACGGGCAACATAAGAGTGGTTTTCTTCGGCGACCTTGCCCGCGAACTCCTGGGCGTTGAAGAGGAAGAAGAAAAAGAAGGCGACATACAGGCCGTAGAGAAAGGAGCCGAGAAAGCTATAGGAAAGGAGCTCGAAGTCGAAGGCCGCTCAAGGTACAACGATTACTTCGGCCGCATCGAACTGCTTGCAAACGACTTTGAAGAACTGGATATAGATGAACAGATTCAAGAACTTTTGGAACTAATGGAGGCATAGAAAATGAGTGAAGACGTTGAACTTGTAGAGCTGCCAGGAGTAGGCGAGAAAACTGCAGAAAAGCTCGAAGAAGCCGGCTATGACGATATGATGTCCATAGCCACCATGAGCGCCGGCGACCTGGGCGAGGTCGCAGACCTTGGAGAGAACAAGGCCCAGAGCATCATAACCGCGGCCAGGAAAGAACTTGACATCGGGTTCGAGACAGGGAAGGACAAGTACGAGACCAGGAAAGACATGAAGAGGATAACCACCGGCTCCGAACAGATGGACGAGATAATAGGCGGCGGCGTAGAAACCCAGGCCATAACCGAGATGTACGGCGAGTACGGATCCGCCAAGACACAGATAGCACACCAGCTTGCAGTCAACGTCCAGCTCCCGGAGGAAAGCGGCGGTCTTGGACGCGGCGCAATCTTCATCGACACCGAAGACACTTTCATACCCGAAAGAATAGAGCAGATGGCGGAACGTCACGACGAACTTGAAGCAGAAGAGGTGCTGGAGAACATCCATGTCGCCAGAGCGTTCAACTCCGACCACCAGATGCTGCTCGCGGATGAAGCCCAGGACATCTGCCAGCGTGAAGACATCGGGCTGATAGTAGTCGATTCGTTGACAGCGCAGTTCCGGGCCGACTACGTCGGAAGAGGCGAACTCGCGCGACGACAGCAGAAGCTTAACAGGCATATGAACACGCTTCTAAGGCTCGCCAACTCGCATAACGCCGCCGTTGTCGTCACCAACCAGGTCATGGCCAACCCCGACCAGATGTTTGGCGACCCGACCTCGGCCATCGGAGGCCACATAGTTGCGCACAACTCTGCGGTAAGACTCTACCTCAGAAAGTCGAAGAAGGATAAGAGAATCGCCCGGCTAGTAGACAGCCCTTACATGCCAGAAGGCGAGGCCGTCTTCAAAGTCAAGGACAGAGGAATAATTGACGCGTAATCAGTCCCGCCAGCCAAATCTTTATGCCAGCCGTGCATAGTCAAAATACACACTACCCCCATTCTTACTGTGAGTAAGCCATCCAATGCCCCCGCCCGAAAAGGTAGTGTCCGTCCCCGAGATATTCGTCATCTGGCTACCATCAGCGCGATAGAGTGTGGCACTAATAGTACCATCTGTTTGCCAGTCAATTTCATACTCTAACCATTCGCCGGTAATACCCGATATGCTCGTATCGGATGCTATTGAGGACTGATTCCCACCATCGCGTTTCTGAATGACAAACCTCCCATCGTCCATACGGACATTCACGAAGTAAGTGTTATCAAAGTCCGAGAGACCGAAATAGACCTTTGGGTCGTCACCAGAATTCTGGTAAACGTGTCCTTTGTACACATCTCCTTGGGCAGGATAATTATCGAGACCGGTTGTAGAATAGATGCCTGCGCCGTTCGATCCGTCCCAACTCAAGGCATAAGAACCATTTTTTACAGTAGAGGTGGTTGTGGAATAACTACCCGTACTAGAGGAGTATTCCGATATATCTCCATCTTCGAAGTCATCTACAATCTTTGAAGATGTTATCCTAACCCAGCTGCTGCCGTTGTAGTAGTGGACACCTTCGCCATCCGTATCGTAAAATAACGTACCGGTAGCAGGGCTGCCGGGCTTGCTCGAACCGACAGAAAGATGATGTCCGTCGACTTCGTCAGCATCGACATCGCTGAGGCCCTGGCTAGATGCTCTTAACTGTCCCCAAGCCGCAGAAGTGCCAGAGATTAAACCGACAGTGCCAGCGCTCATGCCCAGCATCTTCAAGAAGTCGCGGCGAGAGATGTTCCGTCGGTTGTGTAGCGCGCGTTCCTGTTCGGGTGGACTGGCTTTTCTGAGGTTGGAGACGATTTTGTCGGTGATTTCTTCGCGGTCTCCGGTGATTTCGTTCTCGTCTTTCTTTTCCTCGACTATCTCTTTGACTCGTCTCTTGGCTTCCTCTTCTGATAGCTCTAGCAAAGCCTACACCTAGCTTGCGATGCTTGGGCCGTTTTCCTCGGTGTTTTGATGGAGTATCCGGGCGAGTTCTTCCTGGACTTTCTCCCTGATGACCTCCGATTTCTTTTCACGTATCAGCTCATCTATTATCTCATCCATGTCGTCCAGCTGGTCCTGGATAATGCTTTCTACGTCCTTTTCGGTGTCTTCCTCTCCGGACATCACAGTCTACATTTGCCGGCCTCTTTTTATAATTACTATGCTTCCTACTAGGCTCCAACTAATTCTGGGTTATATTGTGCCAACTAGCATGTTCGTTTATGGTCGACTGGGACCTGGTATCCAAGATCAGGCGCTCCCCGAACAAGAGAAGGATTCTGGAGCTGCTGAAGAACAGCGAGGCGCTGACACCCACAGACATCGCAGAGAACCTGGAAATACACAGGAACAACGTCAGCGAGCACCTGAGCTTCCTACAGGAAGAAGGCCTAGTTAACTGTGAGAACCCGGATGCCCCGCATCACCGGTACTACTCGATTACAGATAGGGGCGGGAAGCTTATAGATAAGCTGGACTAGCAGAGAACGACCGGAAGCCTTCTGACGACCTCTGCCAGGCTATACACGACTATAGCTGACGCTGTCCGTAAAGCCGAAAACCTGTTCCGGTCTAAAGAATGTCGTCTTCGGAGACGATTACAAAGTCTCCTACAGAACGTACCGCGGAGAACGGAACTATGTAGCGGCCTTTCTTGTCCTCCTGTAGCTTGACCTCGTCGATATGCTTGGTGGTATCGGTTATCAACAGGTTCATCAGCTCGCCTGTGTTAGCCACAAAGGAGAGGTCCTCTACCTCGCCGAATTTTTTGCCGTGTTCTTCAGATACTATAGTCTTGCCGACTAGTTCTTGCCCGCGTGGTTTGCTCGCCATTTATATCAGCACCAATAATAAGTTTATGAGAAAGGGAACATTAAAAATCTGTATGGCCCGGGTCTTCTCTGCGGTAGATATAGAAGACGAACCGCTTCTTCAGGATTTAGAGCACGTAAGGGACGCCCTGGACCTTGGTTTCAACCCTGTAGAGAGGAAGAAGATGCATATAACGCTCGAGTTCTTCGAAGATATAGGCGAGCACGAGATAGAACAGCTGAAAGATGCTCTCAGGAGTACTGACATCCAGCCTTTCACAGCTGAGGTAAAGAGCGTAGGCGTCTTCCCCAGCGAGGACTACATACGTGTTATCTGGGCAGGCGTCGAGTCAGGAAAGATGTACGAACTCTACGACCAGGTCTCGCGGCACGAGATAGAGACAAGCAACAACCACGAATTCACGCCCCATGTCACCCTTATGCGGGTCAAGAATCTTTCGCCCGGCAAGAAACGGAAGCTGCAGAAAAGCCTGAGAGAGTTCCAGGACCATTCTTTCGGCACTCTTACAGTAGACTCTGTCAAACTCTTTGAATCACGCCTGACTGGAAAAGGTTCGCAGTACGATGTACTGCACGAGGAAGAATTATGAAACACAAAACAGCCTACAAAGTAAGCGTCTTTCTTGCAGTCGCAGGACTGACAGTGATGTACGCTTCCTCGCTGTACCTCAGCATAGACCGGGTCGATATAGGCGAGATACAGAGGAGCTGGACCGGCAAGAACGTCAAAATATCAGGTGAAGTCACGCGTTTCTCGAAATCAGGTGACACCCGGTTCATCGATCTCAACGACACAACGGGGGAGATACTGGTGGTGGACTTCGACTCTTCTGTACAGCTTGAAGAAGGCGACCAGGCGAACATCACTGGCCACGTCGCAATCTACGAGGGACAGCTAGAAGTTATAGCCCGTGAAATATCACACTAGAAGTGCTCAGGGAAAGTCTCGAACGCGTGTTCCAGGAAGTCTGTAGCTGCCTCAAGGTCCGACATCCTGGCAACCTCGATAGGTGTATGAATATTTCTGGTCGGGATGCCTAGAGAGCCTGAGGGTATACCATCCTTCACCAAGTTGATGGTCGCCGCATCGGTCCTCCCACCGTCGTATAAGGACCGGAAGTAGCTATGGTCGCCGGACTCGCCGGTCTCAAGAAGCCATTCCCGGACGTTACTTGGCGTTATCAATCCACGGCCACTTGCCTGGAGCATGTCAACCCCGACTCCTCTACCGGTCTCATCAGTCGAGTCATCCTCGTCCATAACCGGTACATCACCAGATATCGATATGTCGAGGGCCAGGGCCACATCAGGGTCTACGCCGTAGGCCGCGGTCTGGGCGCCCTTGGTACCGACTTCTTCCTGGGCTGAGAAGACTACTGCCAGCTCGTATCCAAGGTCGGGGTCAAAACGCTTCAGTGCCTCTATAGCGACCGCACAACCTACCCTGTCGTCAAACGCCGGCCCGGTCACGTAGCCGTTCTGCATCTCGGCGAAGTCCCGGTCGTAGGATATGAAGTCGCCTATCTTTATGCCCAGGTCCTCAGCATCCGCCTTGTCTTCTGCGCCGACATCGACGAAAAGATCGTGCATGTCCGGGAGCTGCTT
>CAZEKI010000002.1:0-40175 GCA_964512895.1 uncultured archaeon | reverse complement strand
TCGCTCGGAGTGATGGTGAGGACGTCGTATCCGAGGGAGGCGATGTTCTCTATCAGGACTTTCTTCAGGTAGGTTTTCCCGGACCCGGTTTCACCGACGATATAGTAGTGCGGGAGCTCGGCAGGGTCGAATCCGACCACTTTCTTGCTACCGGCCAGTGTCCCGATCATCGGCCCGTCGTTAGGGGGGTCACCCTGGGCGACCACTGACTCGGTTTCCAAGTCTTTGAGTATGGAGCGTACTGCTTGTCCGGGTGTGGCTTTGCTTCGTTCGAAAACTCCATCATTCGTGGATAAATCCTTGAGGGCGTAGGCTTCGAACTGTTGCACACTGGTTTCCCGGAGATCTTGGAGTTGGTCAGCGACTTCGGGATTCTCTTCTTCTAGCTGGTGTAGAGCCTCTGGATTCAACAGGGAGGAGTGTTCGGTTCGGTTGAAGACTCTTGGATGGTCCAGCTCCTCAATCACCAACTGGAAGTTCGGGCCTCGAAGAGTCTGCTTCACCTTCCGCCGGTGATGATCGAAAACCTCGTCCACTAACCCCTCTACCACCACCGCCAATTCGTCGCCCCGGCAGATCTGCGGGTCGCTGGAAAAAGTGAACAAGTACGACAGCATCACACCGTTACTCTGCCACTCACCTAGCTGCTCCTTCTTTTTCTCCAGGTACTGCACCGTCTTCTCGAGCTCCCAGTCCACCTCATCCAGTTCCTCACTTAGGGACTCATGCCGCAGCTGCAGATTCTTCTTGAACTCGGATAACCCGAACTCCAGCCCTTGCTCCAGGTTTTCCAACTGGCTCTCCAGTTCTTCCCGATGCTGAATCAACTCCTGTGAATGCTGAACGGCCTCAGCTGCCTCTTCCTTGCCACCAACTACGTCGTCAGTAACAGTATTGACGTAGTCAACCGACACCTGGAAGTTCGAAAACGTATCCGCCAGGTAGTCGTTCAGCTTCGACAGGTTTCGCTGCCACGTCTCACGGCCATCCTCTCCCTGCTTTAGTAACCGGTAGGACTTCGACGCCTTCACCAAGAACTGGTCGCTGCCGAGGTCGGTGATCTCGACGCTTGCTTCTTTCTCCGGCTGCCAGAGAAAGTAGGTTCGTGGCGTAATCGCCGTACACCCCACCGGATACAGAGCCATAACTAGAGGATTCCACCGCTCCCGCTGTCATCATGTAATACTGCATCCGGGTTATACGGGCAATGATAATCCGCTGATTTTCCCTTCTTGATTCTACCTATAGAATCCCGGATAGTGATAGGGCCGGTGCAGACATGCACCTTTCCACCTCCATCAGGGTCAGGAGCTGGATAAATGCCGCAGACTGTGTCCGTGTTTTTACTGCTTTTGGGGCAGCTGATTAAGAAACGACCATCTCCACCTAGGGAAATCGAACCTTTTCTCACCACTTCGTCGAGGATTTCCTCTCGACTCATATTATCAACGTCCGTTCTGCCACTGCCGCTGCTAACATTACCAAGGAACTCGTCGAGGTCGTCCGGTGGATCAGGAAGCCCCATTTTTTGGTCACCAGTCTTTGTATAGGTCGTCTTGATTTTCGTACAGTTCATCCATGTTACGGTAAAGCGGGTGGTCATCGCCGCCTTTCTTCGTATCCCTACTTTCTCGGTCAGACAATTGTTTCAACACTTGGACTACGGTCTCCCATTCTCGCCGCTTCAGGTCCCGGTCTTCTTTCTCCTCAATCCACTCTTGCTTTCTCTCTTGGCGTTGATGCTCCAGTTCGACACGCTGCTCCTGAAGCTGTTTCTCCCGTCTATCCAGTTCCCGGCTGTGCCGGACCTCCTCCTCGACATCGCCGACGCATTCGATGCACAGGGTTTGCTCCGACATTCCGTGACCTGAGGTACAGCTGTTGCAGAGAATGGTTCCGCAGCCGCTACAACGGTTCTGGCACTGGTAACAGGTCTGTGTCCCACACTGGCTGCATTCACCGGTTAACCGGTTCGGGATATCTGGTTCCGCCGGGACGTATCCGCAGCTCGGGCATTTCGGACGCTTTTTGACAGTGATTTTGAACTGGCTACCGTTCTCGAACAGGTAGTTGTAGGTGTTGTCGCTGACCGTATCCCGGTCTGGGGGAAAGGGTTCGACGACGGTGGTTTCGACTACCTGCATCTCGACGCCGTCCGGAACACCCTGCTGCAATTGGTCTACGCCGGGTGATGTGCCCTGGATGTAGGCTTCGTCACGGAGATCGAGGTCGATACCGAGGGAGTCGGCCAGTTCTTCAACTTTACCGGCTTGGTTCACGTTGAACCACCTCCTGCACTGCCGCCACCGGTGCTTCCTCCGCCTGTGGTGCCTCCACCGGCTTCGCCACCCGCCGCACTACCGGAGTCGACGGAGACCGTGCCGGAACCGGTGTCGATTGAGACAGAGGCCACGCCGGAGAGTTCGCCACCGGTCATTGCACTGGTGTAACCGGAGCTAGTGCCCGGCCCGGTGGTCTCACCTGACGCATCGACCTCGGCATCTGTATAGGCGTCGGTATCGACGAGGTCAGCCTTCTCCCCGTCTGTCACGATACTACTGGTCTTCGCCCAACCAGGGTCTGTTTCGGCCAAAACCTCGATGGCCTCTCCCCGGGTATCGGCATCCACCAGGTCAGGGTTGTCCAGGACGTCGTTCAAGACGTAGAAGTTCTTCGTCGCCTGCTTCGCTATCTGTGCCGGAGGCTTACCCTCCAACACATGACTACGCACCTGCTTAGCTACGTGGTCGTAGTCACGGACGTCGTACTCCTTACGGAGCTCGCGCCGGACTTTTTCTGGAACCTGGTCCCAGTCCGTAGTCTCGACACTTGATTCATCCTCCAATTTCAGAACCTTCTCACCGACTTTGACCGTGCGGTAACCGGTCTGATTCGACCGGAATAAACGGTTCAGGAAGCCGGTGAACTTTGGGACTGGGTTCCAGGTCATTTTGCAGGTTACCTACCTTCTACTATTACTGGCAGTACAGAAACTGGGGAAATAGGTTTTACCCCGTTCTGGAGTAGAATACCGCCCCGGGGTGTTCCCACCCTGTTCTAACACCCGTGTACTGCTTCCAAAGCAGTAGAATCGGTGGAACGGGTTTACCACCCGGTGAAACTCTTGATTTCCACAGAATCGTTTTAGAACACCCCCGGTTTTCCACCGGGGGTAGCCCCGGATATAGGGATAGGTCTTCACTGTAGAACACCCCCTTCTCCTCCTTTGTCTGAGGAATTGCAAAGTACTTCGAGCTCGACCACTTGGAACATGACAAGTCAAGAAAATCCTGAGGCTGAAGCAATCGTCCAGCTGTCCAGAGCGGTTGGACATCTCCATAACGCCCGTAGCCTCGTAGATGACGACGAATTCACGGGACAGGTGAATTCAGCGGTCAGTGATTGCGACATGGCGATGAACCAGGTGATAGAAATAATTCAGAAAGAAGTTGAGAAGCGAGGCTGCCCCGAACAAATCCAAAAATAGGGCAAGAATCTGGGTAGAAAGGTTACAGGGCTACTTCGTTCTCCACACTAAATCTCCCCGACCCTCCGCCCATTCAAGGAACGACTCAGGTACTTCGCCTAAAACTGATAGCGCCGAACCAAATGATACACCAGTCTCCTGCTTCCCTGTCTCTGGGTCGATGTAGTTGATTCTCCCCTCGAAAAACAGCGTGCAAGGCGAGTGCTCGGCGATGTACTTGTGCCACCAGGTCTTAGTGTCAGTGCTGTCCGGCGTCAGGAAGAAAACAGTCTGGCAATTCCCGCCCTGGATTTCTTCCACAGCTTTCTCCAGCCACTTTTTCTTCTGGGTGAATGGAGGGTTAACGAAGACTGTGCCGAACCATTCCTCTTCAAGGCCGTTGGAGGTCGGTGGGCGGTAGTTCGTTTCGCCGTGCTCCGTGTTTTCTCCGGCGCACGGGTCGAGGTCAATCCCGACCCGTTGGTTGAGTGGTTCGATGATTTCGGGCGGTGTTTGCCAGACATCCTTCTTGGATTTCTGGACAAATTCGATTCACAACACCCTCTTCTCTTTACTTCGCCCGCTCTCCTCCCTGAGAGACCTCTATCCTGTTCTCTGTCCAAGTCTCTGTAAGTTCGGCTCCACAGGAGAGGCATTCGCCTTTGACTATGGGCTCGCCTCTTTGGTTTCGTTCGATTTTGGAGTCCCAGTCGATGTCCATGTCTTCGCAGCATTCTTCTTGCGTTGGTTGTGTCGTGTTCATGTTCTGTTCACCTTCTGAGAAGACTTTGTGAAGTTTGCTTTATATATGGTCTAGCTGGGTTGTGTGCACACCTTGAACAAAGATTCACGAGAAACAGAGGCCTCCCACAGATTCTAAAGTGGCAAAAACAGAAGTCCGTTCTATATGGACTGTGTCTATCCCGGCATCTATATCGGCGACCAATACGACGCCGAGGACAGAGAACTCCTCCAGAAGCACGGCATCGACACAGTGGCCACTCTATGCCCATGACGCAGTCCCCAAACCGATATTCACCATCCGTTGGTCGACGGCGATAATCCGCAGTCCCAGTTCGACCCGCCATCGATCTCCTCCTAGAAAAGCAGGGAGCCGGGGAAGAGGTATTGATTCATTGCTCAGCCGGAGTCAGCCGCTCCGCAGCCGTCGTAGCAACAGCACTGGCCAGTGTCGAAGAGATCTGCTTCGAAGAGGCGCTGAGCCAGGTGAAGGAGGAAAAGCCGGATGTGAATCCAGCTCCCGAACTCCGGACACTGGCGAAAAACTATCTCGACCTATAGACTTTCTGACCGTCTACTTTAATGAATAATAGTTAGGAATATTATCACTGGTCTTCTTCTTTCTCCCTGACTTCGAGAACCGCCACCTTAACCTCCTTATCAGCGTACTCAGACCCGAGATATACACGGCCCCGGTCGTCCGTCGGCTTAAAATCCTGAATCTCCTCCGGAATCTGCATCAGCTATCCACCTCGATTTCTTCAAATCCGATACTCTTTGCCTGGAAATACGTGTCGTCGAACTCAACGATATCGCCGACACTCATACTCCGCTCACCGCGAATGTATTCCGGTTCCCTAGTCTCCCCGAATGTGTCGAAGCCGTGGTTCTGAGCCGCGTGCGTCACGGCTTCACCACTGCCTTCAATATACGACTGACAGCGTTCGCAGTACCGGAGCTCCTGGAACTCCTCACTCTCGGTGTACCCGGTTCTCTGCCACTCTATCCAGATCTGCTCCAGATTGTCGGGGTCGGCCTCTACCAGAATGACCTCGCGGTACAGTTCGTCAAACTCGTCCTCGGTGAAGGAATCGCGGGGTTTTTCGTCTTCCTCCAGGACGGATTCGACGTTGAGCTTGTGGAAGAGTTCGGACGCAGGGCCGTCGTTATCTGTTTCTCGGTCCCAGTTGAGGTAGTAGATCGTCGCCTCCACTACCGATTCTCACCTTTCTTGAAGTTCTTGTCCAGCCTTTTCTTGACGATTACTTCGGCCTGAGCGTTTTCCAGTGAGTTGTGGATTTTCTTTGGCCACTCAACCCAGCGCGGAGTTTTCGCTATGTGCTGCATCTTCTCGTTCAGCTCCTGATAGATGTAGTACTCCTTGCTCCCGATGTCGGCCTTCTTCATCCGTCGCTTCACTAAATGTTTGAGATCGATGAACTTCCGGCGGGCGTACATCCACTTGTTGATACCGCGCTTCAGCATGACATAGCGGACGTACTCAGCTTGAATTTCATCCAGGTCGAAGGCTGCTTTCAGATCCTCAACGACCATTTCGGGTTGATTCTGCGGTGCCTGGTTGATGTTCACCGGGTTGTAGCGACAGACTGGGAGTTGATCTAATAGGTCGTAGTGCCGGTCTTCATCATGAGTCTCATAGTATTTCATCCGGCTGTCGTCCATCTCCTGTTTGTAAGCCTCGCTCACTACTGATTCTCACCTCTTGAGGTTTCCTCGGCGATTTCACTCCGCAGCTCTTCTAGCTCGTCCTTCCTATGTTTCAAATCAAGTTCTGCGTTAGGGCTCGCACCTTCAATCATCTGGTCTATTTCTTCGATGCGTTCATCAATCAGGTCGAGAACACGCCGCCGATCTTCTTCCAGAAGTTGTACGGCGTCTTTCCGCCGCACCAACTCCTCTCAACATCACTTGAAGACACATCTAGATTTTGAAAATCTACTGCCAATGGAGATTCTCCGGGCCAGACCAAGTGTTCTTTTCCACCTTCTTCCTCCTTGAATATCTCAGCGGCGGTCGGCAGTTGCTCTTTTTCTATCCGGGGGCGAACATCAGTGCTTCCCGTACCTGTCCACTCGTTGCGGTCGTCGGAATCAGTCATTTTAGTAGGATAGCACCTCTCCCTGCGCCTTTTCATGGTCAAAAACCCATGTATCAACGCTCTCAGATTTTCTATACCACTGCCGTGTACGATTCCAGGCATCGACATGGAAGCCCGGCAGTTTGAAGGCGGTTGGCAACCACTCAGTGATATTGGATTGCCTCCAACCAGGACCGTCAAAAGGCTTAGTCATCCGGTCGAACCACCTTGTTCTTTCCTTAGTTTGGAGAGGCAGTCATCGCACTGCATATCACGGAAATTGATTCTCAAGGAGTCACAGAACCAGCATTTCATTCCGTGGCATCACCTTCTATCCACCTAGCATCCAAATACAGAATCCACCCGGGTTTGACATGGCCGTGCATATCTCCTATCTTGTTGTACCAGTCCTGGGCAAAACTGAACCCGGTCGGCATCTCTCTATGCGCCTTCTCAAACGGTTCTAAAACAGACTCAGTTACTCTTGCGGCTTTGAACAGGTCGGCTTCACCTATCTTCGGCCCTGTCCTACTAGGACGTATCCAGAACTCCTGGCTATCAGGTAGTTCGCCAGGCCGGTAAGTAGCGATTTCGCCATGCTTCTTGAAAGCCTCTCTTACTTGGTCAACTTGGAAAATCATCGGCTTCATTCCGGGTCGAACACCTCTCCAGCTATTCTAGCAACCTTGAAAATATCAGGATTGCCTGCCATAGCCGCTCCTTGAGCCACAGCCATAATACGGGCTAAATTATTCATCGTTCAGGGAACAACTCCTCTATTTCTTCATGGTTTTCAACAAGACCTAGCCGGGTAGCCACACGAGTTAATGCAGACTCATAACCCATACGGAACTCAAGGCTTACATCCTCCATTTCCCTCTCAAACAAGCCTACAAGCGTGTCTTGGATGGTGGCCGCAGAAAACAACGGCTCCGCTTTAGATTCTTCTATTAATGTAGTACCTTGGAAACTTATGGGAGACAGTAGTTTCCATTCATCGTATTTCTCTGCGTTGAAATTCACACGCCAGGCGTCCGGCGATATTGGCGGCTCCCCACCCGACGTAGGCGTTCTGCCAAGGGACTCGTTTCCGAGTTGTCCAGGCTCCATATCAGTTGAGGAGCTTTCGCCACCGCCGCCATCTTGTCCATCATCCTCCACACGGTCAAAACTATCATTACCGCATTCCGGACAGACAATCTTAGCAGTATGTGCTTCGCCTTTCTCCGCTCTTTCCTTGTGGTCATCGTGTTCGCCCGGTGTATCGCTTTCCTTAATCGCTTTCCAGGATTCTTGGTGCCCACATACTCGGCATTTTAAGTCAGTCACGGCTTGTCACCTTCTCCGAGTTTTAACTGCATTAGGCGGCCGGTGAACGTTCCGATTGAGACTGTGCCGAACGTGATACCGAGGTACAGGAAAATCTCGGTCATCGGTTTGTGTCACCGTGTTTATCCCGCATCCTGCTACGGTCTTCTTGGCCGTGGGTTTCACAGTTTTTTGTGCCGCAGACCGGGCATCGTGTGTCGAGGACGGTGCCAGGTGTCACCTTACTCATCGAGAACCACCTGCCAGAGATTCTTTAGCCTCGTAGAGTTTATCCCAGACATCTTCAACTTCAGCTATTAGTTCTTCGAGCTGGTCTTGAGCTTCCTCTATCTCCTGTTCAGCATCTGGGTTGCCAGCCTCATCATTCCGTTCTTGGTGTTCCGTGTCGTGTGTCGTGTTCATTAGGTGTCGCCTCCAATACAGTATTACGTTACACTACTTATAAAACCTTTCCTTTATAGTAGTTGGCGGGCATTCCGAACATTCTTAACCGCCTGTGCTTTATCCGCATGGTTGCTGGAACCTGTTTCCACCTCCAGGTTTTCCAAGTAGTTTAAAGCATTGGATAAATAGGTTTCGAGCTCGGACAGGTCACGGCTTAGTGTCATCTGTATACACCTGCCGGCATAGCCTCCTCCACTGCTTGCCGGTCATCGGAGCCTCCAGCACTTCTAGGTACTATGTGATGTGTGTGAAGATTTTCCTGTGTTTCGCAGAATTTACATTGATGGTCGTCTCGTTCTCGGACTTCTTGTCGTAATTCGCTATTCATCTAGAACTAGCACCTTGACTTTTTGGTTAGAGTATTCTGATCCAAGTGTTAGGCGTCCTCGGTCATCTGTGTGTTTTTCTATTAGTTGGTTCGGATTGACTTCTACCTTCATATCAACCTATTTTCCCACGAGTTTTATATAACATGCGGGAGGTTGCGGTCAAAACCCCGAGGCATTACCCACATTATTTAAGTATTGGGTGTGTAAAAACAATACATGCCGGGATGTAAGCTTAAGGCGAGGCCCTAACCCTTTGACCCAACGGCCTAAGTCCCGGCCTTTACGGCAGTTTAGTGAGCCGCGGTGCGCGAGTTCTGCCTAATCAAAAACTCGCAACCCGTTGTCGGCGTAGCTCAGCCTGCTCAGAGCTACAGTGTGAAGGCTTGGAGGTTCCCTGTCTAGACAGGTTAAGACTCTAGCCAAAACATTGTGGTAAGCCGCCTGTTGGAATCAGGCCGCCGACGATATGCCTATGGAAGAACAAAACTGGAAATGCGGTAAATGCGAAGGTGGCGAACTAACCAATCACAGTCCTAGATGTGCTGAAAGACCGGAGATATGCAGTAATTGCTTAAAAGAAACAACGCTAGTTTATCCAGAAGATGGTACAAAAACAGATTGGTTAGGTCATTTTTGCATGCGCTGTGATCTTCTAAACGTTACTAAAACAGGCGGCAGAGAAATAAAAGTGATTGGAAGATGAAGACTGACTCGCTGGAAGACCTTGTAACAGAAAAGATGCAAGAACACCGACACTTCGACAAAATCCAGAAATACGCCGCCGAAAACCCTGAGAAATGGGGGGAACTGCTACAGGAAAAAGCTGACGAACTTATGGAAGAAGCCAAGAACAAGAGGCCGGTACCATGAATCTGGCGCGTGTGCTGTGCCGACTACTCAGCCACAACTGGAAAACCTACTTTGTCCAGCATTTCCCTTCGAACGATGATGAACACTGGGAGAAAGAGTGCCAAAGATGCGGTGAAAAGAGAAGAGCATCAGAAGGTCCGGTGCTACACGTCAAGGAGCCAGAAGAAAAGGTAACAGGTTTAGGAGGTTTTAGAATCGACCATGAAAATTGACGAGTTAATCTCGGATTTAAAAAATCTAGATGCCGAACTAGAAGCAGAATACGGCAGATGCGAAGAACATGGAAACATAGCCTTTGTAGAGCCTAATAAAAGGTGTCATCATTGCGGATAGATGAATTAATCGAGGAGCTGGAGCGTGTAAGGGAAAACCACGGCAACCTCGAAGTCCTTATAGACACCTTGAAAATACCGCATCTAGAAATACAGGCACCGCCAAAACAAGAAAAAGAACGGTCCGAAAAATTCTTGAACATATCCAGCTTCTAATCCTTCCGTTTTAACACGTAACGCGGCAGCTTCCAATTCTTAAACCACTTCCAAGACTCACTGTCACCAAGCTCCGCCTCCAAATACATCCCGGAAAACGTGTTGACAAAACGATGCGCCAACCAGATATTGACAGCGGCTAAAAAGTAGAAAAACCGTCTAAGCAGCCAGATATGGAACGCCAAGACTTTTTCCCGCCGCGTACTAAGCATCGCCGTGGACCGCTCCTGATACTTACTCGGCATCTACTTCAACCTCTTCCACCGCTTCTTGTTCCTGGTCGTTGTCGAGGCTGCGGTCCGCCTCCTCCACAGTGTACTCGTTGATACTGATTTCCGCTGGACCAGTATTATCCTCGATTTCCCGGCGCTCCTTCGGCTTCTCAACAACACCGAGCTCCTGCAGGTTCTCGAAGAATGTTTTATCAGCTTTCAACAGACTTGTAGCTGCGTTTGTCAAGACTTGTGGGCTGACATCATCCTGTTCCCTAGAGCGTTTCAAAGCCGTTTTCAAACCGTTGATTGCAAGGTTGAAGTGTCGTGCCGCCAGGTCTTCCAGCCATCGTTCTAGTTCTTCTTTGTCTTTGTGGCTGAACATTTTCTCAAAGCTTTTGGCTTCATCGCTGTTCAACCTTCTTTTCACTGTGGTCCGTGTTACTCCTAGTTCTTCGGCTACTTCGGCCTGGGTGTTCAGGTCGTTGTCGCCGTAGTAGAGAAGTATTGTTTCTCTGACTCTGTCTTCGTAGTCGTCAAGCTGTGAGAGGTCTATGAGATAGGAGGTTTCTGGTACGTCCTGGTACATCTCCTGTGAGTTTTGGTGTTGAGGCATACAGGTTGATTGGAGGTGTTTTTAAATAAGTGTTTGGGTGATTAATCCCTGTATTTCGGTGAATGGGTCGCCTAGTAGGAGTGTGTAGAATGGTTCGGTTAGAGTGTAGGTTATCCAGGCGTCGAGTAACAGGTCGCGGTTCATATGATTTTCTGTTGTCGTGTCTTCGTACCAGGGTTTTCCACCGCCTCCAAGACAGCCTTCGATAACTCGTAGGGAACCATGCCTCTTTTCACCGGGTCGCGTTCATGCCGGCTCTCGCCTCCTGAGTCCCATCCGTTCGGTGCAGCCTGGTGACAGTTATCGCCAGGGCTACACTTCTTGAACTCGAAGCTGTCCGGTATCTTGCCCCATAGATGTGTTGGTTTCTGCCAGGTGTAACCGTACTGGCAGTACGTGATAGTACCGGCAGGTGGGAAAGGCATCAAGTATTTCAGGCGGCCTCTAGGGTTCTCAAGTATCCAGTAATTAGGGTCGACCTGCTGTATCAGGTAAAGTGCTTGGTAGACAATAGCTACTTGGCCTGGTACTGTTTCCCTGTTCGGCATCACATCATCTGTGAAGGTACGGCTCTGGTTGGCGTTCGAGAAATCTGTGCAGGGAGGGGAGGCCCAGATAAAGTCTGCGTCTGGCAGCTCCTCCGGTTCCACTTCCATTATATCTTTCTCTATATCTGGGTCGAAATCATATCCGTCGCGCTCGTTATTATCTACCTCTACTACCTGCCAGTCCGGGCTTTCCTGGAAGGCTTTGGTCGCGCTTCCTGTACCACTGAAAAGATCTATAACTGTTTTAGTCATTCTATCAGGTCTTCGAGTTCGTTTATCTCGTTGTGGAGTCCTGCCATGACTTGTTTCCGTTTCCTGATTTCATCCCTGACTTTGTCCTCCCAGCGACTATGGCGTTTCCTTGGAGGTTTCGGTGGTGGCGGGTTCAGGTATGCGGTGTCGTGGCTGATACGTACCATGTCGCCCCGGTAGTCCAGGTAGTTAACTGGTTCAGGTGTGTAATCGTCTTCATCATCGCTGTCATCTACTTTTCCGGTGGTAGCCATTGTATCTCCTCGTTGTCTACGGGTTCGCAGATTTCGTTTTTACAGTGTTCACGCATCTCGTCGAAGTGGTGGAAGATCCGACCGCATCGTGTGCAGCCGTACAGGTTCTCCCAGATGAACTGGTCGTACACATCCCACGGGCTTCTACTCATTTTTAATCAGCTCTATTTTTTGGTCTCCGAAGAATCCATCTCCGACATCGTAGTAGATTATTTTATTGCTTTCTACAATGGTTTTGGATATGCAGCTTCCGGCAGGTGCGTGTTCTATACCTGTTCTTATCTCCATTACACGAATGAATCTGCCGCTGTCCATTGTTCCGTTGTAGGTTTCAAGGAGTTGGACCGCTGTATCTTCGATGCTGTGGAAATCACATCTCTGCCCGTGTCTATCGCCTAGATACGGAATTACTATAATAAATAGGATGATAAATACTGCGAGGATAACGGCGAACGTTAATTTTCCGTTATTCAAATCCCACGGACTACGCTCCGGCATCTTCTTCGTCTTCCTCCGGTTTTAATTCGACTTGCTGCCAGAATTTGGTTCTCCACTCCTTTTCTGCTATATACATCATCTCTCGGCAGTGGTCGGCGAGTTTTTGGTACTTACGGGCGTAGTAGCTGTTTTTATCTTTCCAGTAGTCTCGAAGGTCGGAGAAATGGAACATTAACTGCGTCCAGTCTTGGTGGGTCGGCGGCACTAGACAGATTTCTTGTCCGAAAACGTCTTCACCTGCTGATTCTTCTCCCGGCTCCAGGTTTTCAAGTGTTTCAGCTGCTTTGCCTTTGTGTTCTCCGAACCATCCTTCCTGTTTTTGGTTCTTTAACTGTTCTTTCCTTACTTTGTCAGCATCCGTCATCTTCCCATACCTCGTCAAACAGTTTCTTCGTCTCTTTTCTATCCGGGCCTTTTACTTGAACTTCTTTCTCACTTGAAGATTCTATATCGCTACTGTGTTCTAACTTGTAAATCTCGTATCTTTCATCGCCATTATCTCCACCCATGTTATTCGTCCACCTTTTTGACTTCTTTTTTCTTCGGCATCCAGGTCTTGGCCACACGACCCGTATACTTATCCGGGCGTTTACCGACCTCGATAACCAGGTCTTTCTCCTCCAGTTTTTTGAGCCGGGCGTGTACACGGCCGTTCGGAATATCCAGTTCTAAATGGTCCTGGTTGAGTTCGTTCGCTGTCGGCAGTATCTCCGACTTTCTTAATGCGTCGAGGACTTGCCGGAGCTGAGACTTTTCTTTCCCGGATTCTTTGATTTCTTGGTAGGCTTTCCGACTTGTATCCGCCGCAGTCATTTTATCCATCTCCACAGTTTTTTCATGTAGTACACCGGTGAAAGAGCTATCAGCAAGAGTGTGAAACCGATGCTTTCCGCTTTCTCCTTGTTCGTCTTCATTTTTATTCCCACCTTTCTTTCCGTACATTGATTCCTTGCCGGGCTTGTATGTGTTGAGGGTTCGGCAGGTCTTCCAGGTACGGCGTAATCCTTGTGTAGCCGTCGCCGCCTTCCAACTCGTAAACCCTCACTGCTCGGTCACCTTGTCCTTGATTTGGGCTTCCAAAAGGTTGTAGTAACCGTTCACCAGTTCACTGACCTCATCCAAGTGCTGCCCCTGGTGTTCAACAGGGTGCATGGTACTGGCTTTCCGCGCCTCTTTGAACGCGACCTGGACCAGTATCCGTTTATCCTTCCGGGAAAGAGTAGGTGAGGAGTCCCCCGACCCGCCTTCATCCCTACTTCCAGTGTTCGGTCCAGCAGGCCCTCCCGACTCCTCAACAATACTTACATCGGTCATGTCGATAAACTTGCTGGTGTCGTATTCGAATTCGATGGTGTCGCCTTTCTCCCATTCGTCTTCCGGGTTGCCGCTGCCGTTGTACCAATCTTCCTCACCGTCCACTTCTACCAGTAGGCCGTAGTAGTCCTCGTCCGGTTTCGGGCTGAAGTTCTTGATGGTTCCGGTAACTGTTTCAGTCATCGGCCATCCCCTCTAATGCTTTCTCTACATATTCTTCACCGTTTCTAGGAATAGATCCCTTTTCCTTTTGCCTTTCTCTTAAAAGCTCTCTAATTAAGCAAAGTGTTTCATTCATCTTTCTCTACCTCTTTCAAAATGCTGATTAGGCCGGGTTTTTTGACCTGTCCAAAACTCTGGAATTTCCCTCCAACTATAGAGTAATGTTTTCCTTCATCCCAGTCCAGAGCTTCTGCTATCTGTTCCAGTACATCTTCCCTAGTGTTTTCAATCCCTTTATCGGCTTGAAAATCTTCTTCAGGAACCCCCAGTTTTTCCGATAGCTGCCAAGCGTACCTTCCAACAGTTTGATTGGTAGTGTTGAACTTGTAGGCTGCATCCTTCTGGTTTATCGGTGGGTTGTTGAAGTAAAAGGCGGCCGCTAAAGCACTTTTTCCAGCCATAGCCGGATTCATGTCGATTAAGAGAGCAGCCAATTTCTTTGTCGCATCAACTGCAACTTTTTCATCAAGTCTGTCCAGCGTTTCCTCTATACGTTCAATACTTTGGTCGCTAACCGAATCTATCTCAAACTCTGTTTTTAGTTTCTTTTCTTCAGTCAATGCGGACACCGTCTTTCTGGCTTACTACTTCGACCACGCCTGAAACTGTTTCAGTCACTGGTTATGCACCTTTTCCTCGTGGTCAACAGCTTTCATTATTTCATCGAATTCTTGGTCGCAGTGGTCGCAGCCCCATTCACTCATTCTAAATCACCTAGTGTTTGCTGGTTATCCAGTTCTTTGATATGTTCAAGGATTTTAGGGCCAAAGTTGGCGGCATCCTCGCCTTCTACACGACCGCTTATGCTGTGGCCGTTGATTTCTAGGTCATCCCATTCAAAAGCCGCCATCTTTATCACCTGCTTTCTTTCTCCAGGTCTTTAACCATAGTTCAGGCGGATAGTAGAAGTCGTCCATTACTTTACCATTCCTCCTCTTTCTGTGCGTCTTTCATGGCTTGAATCGCGGCGTCACACCACTCCTTTTCAAGTTCGCTGGATGCTTCTTTATCGCGCCACTGTTTCATGGCGTCGATAGCTTTGTCACTAGGTTTTCGTTGAGCCTGGAAAACAGACTCCGGTGATGCTGTACGCATCGCGTCGTTCGGGTAATCTTCCATGGTTGCCGCCTCCAAGAACTACTTACGTTACAGCGTTTATAAAACCTTTCATGTGTGGTGGGAAAAGTAGTGGGGCAGTTTTAAGCCAGTTGCCCCAGGGCTGGAGGCGGCAAAGTTTTTCTTTGCCACATATACACGCGATACGTGTATGCAAAGGGGAGGGGGGAAGCATGAAATAAAGAGGTTCCAGGAATCCCGTAAGTGGTTGAAACCATGTCGATGCCGATTCGAAGCCCAGTTCTCATGGCAGAAAACGTGGCTTTTGCCTCCCGACCGCTCTCCCTCCATCATACAAAAGAAGTTTACAACTGGAGAGTACAAAAACGTTTCGGTCGCGACCGAGAAAACACCGCACATTATCCTTAGAAACATTTATAACATAGCATACATAGAGTCTATAGTAATGAGTAACAGCATCTGGATAGACGACGAAGTCCAACAAGAACTAGAAAAACAGAGAAGCCCTGGCCAAAGCTGGAACGGAGTTCTCAAAGAAAAACTCGGGCTAGCATAAAAATGCAGCAAGAAAAACTAGAAGACAACAACCAGCTCGAAGAAATACTGGAAAGACTGGAATCTCTGGAACAGCGACAGAAAAAAATAGAGGCACAGCAAACCAAGATACTTCGACTCCAAACCAAAGGACGGACCTATAGCGAGGAAGAAAAAGAAGAACAACTAATGATTAAACTCGCTCAAAAAGTAACTCAAAGCCCGAAAGGAGTCAACACCAAACAAGTAGAAAGCCTTTTCAACTGTAGCACCCCGACAGCAACAAAGAAAATGCGTGAAATAGATGAAGACAGCGAAAAAATCGACTACGTTAAAGGCAGCGGACGCAAACCCGATCGTCTAGTACATAAAAGATTCGGTATCGGACGGCTGTGCTGACAAAAAATACTAAGAAGAAGGGAAAATAGTTTGCTTTAGGTTGATTTACACAAGCCTCAAGGCCAAGCCCGGTAGGGCGCGGATGTGAAGGTTGGAGGTAGCCGTAAGGCTAACGTAAACCGAACGGAGGAAAGGGGGTTGTTAAGGGGGAAAACACTGAGCTTGCGTAAATTAACCTTACGCAAGACAAAGAAGGTTTATGCTATGGGAACTAAGCCAGACCTACAGAACAAAAACCAGAATTCAGACTGAGTATTTTGTTTACGTCTACTAAAAAATTCGGAGAGGGTCATGATTTTTCTTACAGTTTTCTCACACTTTCCTACCGCCAACCGAGTTTTTCCGTGACAGAGTGCCTGATAACCGAGTAGAGGTTGGCGGTGAAGCACCACGGACAGACCACGAGAATCCAGTCCGGACCACCTGTAGAAGCCATCCGAGGATGAATATACTCCCCGCAATTCTTACACCGCATAACTAAACAGTTGTCACCGACTGGTTTAAAAACTATATTCCGATTATAGCCATCCCGACCTCTAAAAGAATCTGGAGACTGCCGATACCCGCCGTCGCCACCGTGTAACCAGTATGATGCTCGAACAAGTAAACCGTTAAAACCGCGCTCCCCATGTAGTACGGGAGCTCGAACCCGAACTCCTGGATACTACCCACCCAGTGACCAGCATCCTTGCCTTTACAGTTACTCCACGAATGCTTCAAAATAAAGATCAGTGTTATTATCCAAGTGGTGGCGAATATACTGGAGAACAGTGGCGGGCCGATGTATGCACCGGTAACCAGTCCGGAGCTCCAGGACGTGGCATGCCATTCATCGTAGTCGATGTACTTCCCTTTCTTCGTCATCAAACCGTTCCAAGCCTTGTATTTATGCGCTAATCCGTAGCTCTGTATCAGGTTTTCCAGCATTTCTGTGTCGCCGTCATCGTATTTTTCATGCGCCTCAGTCCAGGAACCAGGGCCGCCGCTGTCTTGTCCATCTTCTTCTAGTTTCTCCGCGATTTCATCTATTTCGTCGTCAACCAATTTTTCATCCACTTCCGTTAACCGTGCAGATATGGGACTGGTTTGAAGGCTTCCATGACACGTTGAAACGGTTGTCGTGGCAACTGGAACTGTTTCTAGCGGAGGGGTCTGCGTCTAAACGGGTACGGTTCTGGATGTCGCCGGTTGTAGTGTTGTTAGGGTAGACCACTTGGTCGTAATCCGGGCTTGGCTGGTTTGTAACCCCCCAGTAACCTATCCCGATGCCGAGTGTGAAAAGAAGTACAGCGGTCGCTGCCGCAGTAGGATTATCAGCTGCTGCCTGCAAAACATGGTTCATTACTTTAAAGTTAAAGAACCGGCTGGATTTAAAACCTACTGGTTCAGAATCCTTGTACCGATATAACCTGTTAACACGGTGTGGATGACCGCGGCATGATACCCGACGATTTCAACTGTTTGCTGCAGATAGTTGAAATACCGGTTAGATACACTGCAGTCGGAGAAACCGGTGTGGAAAAAGTATTCACCGGTCGGTATCCAGTTATATGTGACCTGGCAGCCGTACATCTCCGCTATCATGCCATGTGTTAGTTCGTGGACGACAGCAAAAGTTAGAAGTGAAGCGGTAATGAACAGGAAGGCTTTAACTTTGCTGTCCTCTAGCATCTTGACTCTCTTTCTTCATACGTTTGCCCTTGACTTTTTCCCTGGCATCTTTTACACGTTTCTTAGCCTCCGTTTCTTTTTCGTCGTCACCCCTAGTTTTCAAGTAGTTCCTTCTCAGTGTTTTCTCGAATTCGAAGTCTCCGTGTTCGTTTTGTTCAAGCAGGTGCGGTTCTAAAGGGAAACTGTGGGTAAGTCTTTTCGGGTAATCTTGGTTGTAGTGGCGACCAGGTACTTCAAAAACTACTTGGAAACTGTTGGTTTTCTTCTCTATATCCAGGATTTTTATCTCATCATACATCTGTATCTACCTGTCCCTATTGTCTTCTGTTGCGACATCCACGTTTTTAGTATCTGTGCTTCCATCTGCGTTCAAACTAGTTGTATCTCCTGCACTTGAGTCGCTAGGGTTGGTAGAGTTTGTAGAGCCATCGCTCCTATCCTGCGCCCGGTCTGATTCGAACTGTACATCGTGGCTGTGTTCATCGAAAACGCTCCAAGTATAGATTATATCCCATCCTGCCTCCGAGTTATCACCCATGGCGCACAAGATGTTGTATGTCTGGTTGACTACGTTCTCCGGTACGTATATCGTTACCGGCCCCATCTGGACTTTTTCACTGTTGTTCCCGGCTTCGTGAAGCGGTACCGGTACCCCTGAAGGCGCA
The DNA here is from genome assembly GCA_964512895.1 of uncultured archaeon. Lineage (GTDB taxonomy): Archaea > Nanohalarchaeota > Nanosalinia > Nanosalinales > Nanosalinaceae > JBDGRD01. Next base: position 22,148 of record CAZEKI010000002.1, on the reverse strand, counting down.
GGATAATCTATTCCTGTAGAATCGTTCTCTACTTTCACCCACATAACTTCGGATGCTGATTCTGTTCCATTTGTTAGTCCGTCGTTGTTCCCGGTTATAGTTATCGTCATACCGTTGGAGAAGCTGCTTGTTGGTACAAATGAATCTACTTCTGTAAAACTGGAGAAAGCTGCTATGGAGTTGTCGCTGGATTCGAAGCTGTCGCCGTAGTCCAATCTGCTGCTGCCTCCGTCACGCGTACTTGTTTTACCTCCTACGTCGTGAGGATGTTGCTGCGAGTTATGGCCGTCGTAACTGTCGGTTACGTCTTCGGTGTCAGCGTCCACGTTCTGCTTGCCGACATCTGTGGTTGTACTAGGGTATAAACGGGCGCGTTCATCCCGCAGATTCTCACTGTCACGTGCCGACTCCTCCAAATTCTCTTGCTCGAACTCGAACTCTAACTCGCTGCTGCCTTCCGGCCAATAATTCCGTTGCTGTACCACTGTATAAGTATCGTCGATATTCCGCGTATTATCTACGACCTGGAAACTATCGTTCACCACGTTATCAGTGTAGACCGTGGTCTTCACCGTCCCTGATTCCGGTACCGTGGCGATGTCGTTACCTTGGTCATCCAGACCTGGCACCAAGTATTTTTCGGCGATGGTCTGCGCCTCACTACTGCTTTCGACGTACCCGATCTTGTATTTACGGAATTTTTCGCCGAAGTTATCTATCTGTGTCTGGTTGGTGGCGGTTGCGGATACAGTGTTGTTGCTGGAGTTGGTTCCTTCGACTGTAACCTTGTTGACTATGGAATCGGTTTTATCTTTCTCCCAGGATTTGAACACTGCTTGGCCGCCCGGAATTATTATGCCGTCGGCTGTAGAGTCTGACACGTTTTCACTTACGGTTATATCGGTTTCGTTGTTGTTGGAGTCGTAGGACAGGTTGGAGATGGTGTAGGTGCCGTCGTTACCTGTGGATTTAGTGACTAGGATAGCTTGGTCGACCACGAGCTCGTCTGTACGGTCACCTGGAACCGTGAAAATATTGTTACCGGTGTCGACCGAGGTTATTATGTAGGAACTGGCTTGCTGGTTGCTGATGATAGTGTCGACTGTACCGCCGAATCCTTCAGGCTCGTACTTCACCAAGTAGTCATTGTTTCCATCAAGATTTGCTGTAAACGTTAAAGCGTATTTATAGTTCCGTGTCAGTTCCTGGAATCCTTTCTCCCGTCTAGCGTTCAAGCTGTAGGCATCGACGCTTGGAGCAGTAACGGAGCCAGGTACGTCAGCTGTATAACCGGATGGAAGGACAGCGTTCAAAGCTGCTTCTGTATCTGTATTGATTGTACCGGTGTTGACACTGCTCCGGGCGTGGAAACGGAACAAACTATACAGTTTAACTGCTAACTGGCCGTTCTCATTGATTGTACCCGTGTTTTTAGCGAAGAAACGGCCACGGGTATCGAAACTACTGGTATCCGGGTTGTACTGCTTATACAGTATCTCCGGCTCGTTTTCATTGTTGCCGGCGTTCCCGAACTCGCCTTTACGTGTCGGAATACTGTTCCCGAAATCAGTGCCTTCCAACCATACTTTCAAGATGTCCGGATCGTTTACTCGGCGGATATGAACCCATTTCTGCATTTTCAACGCCCCGGTATCCTGACCGTACTCCGCAATCACCTGTGTATCGCCGTTGCTATCCGTGTATTCTAGTTTGAAGCGTCGTGTCAGGTTCGCCATCTTTCTTTTACACCGTTACACCGAGCTTGAGTTCGACTGTTCCACGTGCCGCGTTCTGACCGGCAATTCTTCGATGGTCTGTTCTTTTAACTACGACGTTGGTGCCTTCATCGATTCCGTTACCGTTTCTATCGCTGAAACGTCCGCCGAACAGTATCCAACGCGCATCACTGGTGTTGTCGTGGACGTACTCTGTCAACCAGATTATCTGTTCCTGTACCGTGGTAACTGTGTCGTTGCTGAAACGGGCATCGGTTATACTGGAGCTGGAGAGACTGCCGTTGGATTTGTCTTCTCCGTTGTCGTATATCAACCATTCAAGCCGTGGATTGGATTCTCCGGGCTGGAATCCGAAGTGCCGCGCCGCTTCCGGGTCCTGGTTTGTAATCGTGGTGTAGCCACGGTCACGGCCATCTTCTTTTCTCTGTACCAGCGGGTCGAACAAGTATTCAAGGTTGACACTGTACGACGAGTAGTTATTATCCAATAAAATCCTGTATGTCATCGCATCGAACCTGTTTTATCTCTCTGTACATCGAAAATGTTCTGGAAGAACTGTTGTTTCGAGGTTTCACCGGTTTGGTCAGCGGTTTTAGGGCCGGGTAGGAAGAAGTCGGCGGCGGTACTAAGTATGTCAGCGGTTTCGCCGGCTACACCTGTTTCGTCGGCGAGCTGTCCAACTCCTTCCAATCCAGGTATAGGGAATGCGGAGGCGGCGGCGAACCCGGGACGGTTGGCAACGGTTCTTTGAATGTTGCGTTGTGCGCCTCGCAGCGTTTCCTGTGGTGCGGCGATGAACTGGTTGATGGCTTCAACGAACGGGCGTAGAAGATCGGCGATTACTTCGACTGCAGGTAGAAGTGCGCGGCTGAAGAATCCTAGTATCCCGGAGGCTAGTCCTGTAATACTTTTTAACTGGCTTAGAATCGCTCCTAAAACACCGGCTGCGACTAAGCCTTTGGATACTCCGCCGGCTATAATGCTTTCCTGCTGGTCTTTCTGACCGGGACTTATATCTCCGCCGGCACCGCCTACATCGGCTTCTACATCTCCGACTTCGTCCTCTAAATCATTCTTCGGCTCCAATAGTACACCGACTTCTAAATCTGCTGCCATTTCTTGTTACACCGTTTGTTCTGCGAACTGTTTACGTTCCTGCTCCCCGAGTCTGCCTTTAACCATCTGCATTATCTCGCCTTCTAACGCCGTTATCTCATGTGAAGGTATCTGGACACCGGTTTCCAGCATCCCCATCGTCCTCACTGCCTGTCTTAACTCGTTGTCCTCGATTTTTATCTGATGTCCTTTACTCCAGAGTTCGACGATACTACTTATCCTTCCTTCTTTTTTTTTAGTTTCAAACCTAGTTTCTCCATGTCGTCGCCGTAACTGGATACAATATTTTTCACGGTCTCTGCCGTGACCTCGTCCAAACCGATGCCGTGCTGGTTCAGTACGACTTCGGCAAGCTTGTTCTGAACGTTCACTATCATTTCGCCCATGTCATCCTTGTCGATGTCAAGGGATTGTATTTCGCCGTCACGGTTAAGCGAGGCATATGCCTGTATCTGCTGCTCTATTTTCCGGTACTGGTTCCACGGATAGTCGTAAAGATTTTCTTTAAAACTTTTCTCCACGGCTTCACGGTCGTCGCTGAAGTGTACAGTAATGTTTTTCACAGATTTCTCACCGATATATCTTCCGCTGTTATCGACAGTTCTACTGTACGGGTTTCTTTCTCCTCGTTCATGTCAAAAGTATTGATTTCGGCTTTACCATTAGTTATCACGAGTTCGCCGTTCCCACTGCCGAAGTCGAAACTGATTTCGCTTATCGGACTACGCGAACCCTGTACTGTTAACGGGTACGTGGTATCATCCAACAGTTTCTCCCATGGCTCGGCATCCTCGACTTTGACAACGAAACTGGGCTGGATGTTGTAGTTACCTTCGATTACCGCAGCAGGTTCACGTCCCTGCCCCAAACCGTATTCCGGGCTGATATTCCGGTTAAGTGTGTCTCCGGCAATACTTTCTATAGTACCGAATGCTGTGCCGTCGATTTTGACTGTGGCATCCACCCATTGAAGCGGGTCGACATCCGGGTCGTAGTCCGTAACCGTGGACTGTATGATTTGCCCGGTCCGTGCATGTATCGGGTCGAAGCTTATGGTAACGGTTTCGTCTATACTGCTTTCCAGTGTGAATCCTCCGACTTTTAAGTTGGAGAACTCGAATGCTTCGTTCCCGGTGTGTTGTCCGCGCAGCGTGTCGTGTTCGGGCAGTGTTTCGGAGAAGGAGATGGTTCCGGCCTGGCTGTCGAAGCTACCCATGATTTTCAAGACTTCCAGTGTCTCAGGTTTACAGGTGATGGTGGCACGGTTTTCGACCGGTCCGTCCTGTATCACCGCTGGTTTGCCGGCAGTGGTTACCCCTCTTTCGGCGCGGCTGGTTTCATCGATTATGAACGATGCCGAGGCGAATGCTCCGAAAACACTGGTGATGTCTGTACTGTTGGAGTCGATGAATTCTATTTCTTCAGCTAAACCGGATTCCACCATTTTTTTATTTACCACTTTTAACTTCTTCTTTCAGCTTTTTAATCTCTTCCTCGTTCAAAACGTATTGTTCCTCGGCTTGGAGCATGTTTTTCACCCAATCCATTATCTTCATCCACGCCGCCTCCTGAGAATGTAGTCGTTACTGGTTTGCTGCGTGTTACCAGGGCTTGACGGATTCGAGGAATCAGGGAGCAAACTGTAAATATCGTCTCCCAAATCCCGGAAACGGCTCTGGTTGTCCTGTACTATTTCATCGCACCGCTCCGCAATCCAGCTCCGCACATAACCTGAGCCTTCCGGTTCGTTATCCCCGTCCACGTCGAACTCGGTTTTCTTCCCGGTACGGATACTGACCTGTAACCTGTGACGGTGGAATCGGTCGGTGGAGCCGATGGAGAAACCGGTTTTCTGGTTGTCCAACTGACTTATCAGGATGTACGGGAAGGATGCGTTGTTACTGGGTTTCCCGGTGAATATCCATGCACCGTCGTTGCTTCTTCTTTCATTGTTCGGATCGGTCAAGTTTTCGCGTAGAACACTGGCAAGTTCTTGTTCGACTTCAACCGTTTTCGTCATCTATTATCTAGTCCGTCTTCCGGTGTCGAGGTTTTCACAAAGCTGTATCCGCAACTGGTGCAGGCCGGTCTATCCTTATCCAATAGTTTCCGGCATTCCGGGCAACTCTTCTTCCCAAGTGTCCGCAGTGCTTTCTCTATCATTGGTTGCCTCCTCCTAGTTCGGTTCGTTTCCGGTCGATTGCCGTTCTCATGTGTGCGTAGGGTTCGAAACCTGGGTGTTGGACACGCATCGCGAACACTGGTTCGCCTTGGTCGTTGAACCATCGAAGTGCGTCAGCCTCGTCCGGAGTGATGATATGAGGTTTCGTCCCCCATTCCAAGTATTTGAGCACAGGGTTGGTGCTTCCTACAAGCACGGCACCGGTTTCTTCGTATATCTGGATGTCTTGGGCAAGGGTTTGCTGGGAATCTGTCAGGTTTCCGCGCCAGTACCGTTGAATATCCACCGCTATATTGTCGTGTATGAAGCCCTGGATTTTCTCCCGGCCTTGACGTGTTAGTTCAGCCATCAAGCACCGCCTCCGAACCGGCGCGGTGCCTGGCTGCCACGGTTCTTGTTATCGCCGTGTTGGATGCTGGTACTGCCTTTCCGGTTAATCATATCCACTACAGCCGTGATACGCTGGTTTAAACGGTCGGTCTGCGTGTTGCTGACCTCGTCCGTAGTGTTAACGGTTTCCAGTTCTCTTATGTTCCGTTCCGCAAGGTACAGTTCCAGGTCTTTGAATATTGTCGGTGTGTAGTAGAAGACAAGGACCAGGTTGTCTTCGAAGTTGTCGTCCACGAAGCTTTGGTCGAAGCTGACTGTGGCAGTGGAGTTGTCAACCGAGTAGTTCGAACTATCTATTACTTCGTCGGTGTCAGGGCGGTGGATTTTATCAAAGCTTTCGAGCATAGGGAATGCTAGCTCGACATCGGTCTGGTCTTCGAATTCGATTACCTTGGTTTCGATGAATTGGCGGCCGACCAAGGAGGCTAACCGGTTGTTGGCTTGCCTTAGTTTTCTTGAAAGGTCGACGCTGGTGTATTCTTCGCCTTCCGCCCTCAGTTCTTTTTCAAGTTCTTGTTCCGTGTTTAAAGCCATCAGGATTCCTCGATGTCGTCAACTATCTGAATGCTTTTGAATCCGTCGCTGGGAAAGGTTTCTTTGCCGCCGGGTGTGCCGTAATCCACTACTATCTCGGCTTCGTATACTCCGGTGGTGTCCACGTCTTCGGCATCCCATTCGTACTTGACGTTACCGGTATTTTCATCCAAGACTGTCATGGTTTTGCCGTCGATTTTTTTCGTTCCGTCGGCTACGTTCCGCATATACAGTTTGACGGTTTGGAAGCCGGAGATGTCTGCGTTACCGTTCTGGTCTTGCAGGTTGCCTTGAAGCGGGTCTGCGGTATCGCCTTTCTTGAATTCGACGGACATCTTAAATACTTGTTTATCTAGCTCTGTTTAAAGTATTTCTCCATGGAGTCGAACCGTATGGTTAGCGGTGGGAGAAGGTTGACGATGTTTACAGTGGTTTCTGACGTGGTCTGAGGTGTCATCGTCATTTGAACGGTTGCGGCGTCAGCCACATCTACAAGTGCTTCGGCCGTTACCTGAGGTGCCATCACCATTGAGGTTTTTGAGGCAAGGGCGTTAACATCGATGACATCGTTACTTGTTTCCGGTGTCATCGTCATCTGTACGATTGATGCGGTGTCGGTGGCATCGGATACTTCGACCGTTGTCTCAGGCGTCATAACCATGGAAACTGTTGATGCGGTATCGACCTCCCCCACCAGCTCGGTCGTTGCCTGTGGACTCATCACCATGGATGTACGAGTTGCTATGTCTGTTGCCACTCCTGATTCGGTTGTCGTTCTTGGGGTCATAACCATAGAGGTTGTAACTGCGGTATCAATATCTACAAGAAAATCGGTCGTTGCCTGTGGACTCATCACCATGGATGTACGAGTTGCTATGTCTACGAAATCACCGGTTTCTGTCGTGGCCTGTACAGTCATGACCTGTGATGTACGGATTGCTGTATCAGTAGCGTTTGATATTTCAACTGTGGTCTGAGGTGTCATCACTTGACTGGTTTTAGAAGATGTATCCGTGATAGTCACTGTTTCTTGTGCGGTCTCTGGAGACATGACTTGAGAAATAGAGTTAACTGAGTCAACTACAGTGTCGAACTGGGCGTTGTCGAATGTCCCGGTTCCGAAGACTCCGGAGGTTTCCTGTAAAGCCATAAAAGTTTAAAGCGGGTTGCTTGTTTTTGTAGTTAATCGAGAAAGTTTCAGCCGGTGACAGTCTGGATTACTCCGGAGTCGTTGGTCTGGATGACGCCGCTTCTATCCGTGGATTTGACGCTTCCGGCCGGAGCTTGCGTGATTTCGGCTTCTTTAAATATCGAGGTTGAGTGCTTCGGCTATCCTATCTATACGCCGGTTCAAAGCTTCCAACGCTTTCCTCGTATCAGGGTTTCCGGTAAAGTCTTCGAGTGCGGCTTCGACTTCCTGCCTGTCCTGCCGGAGCTGCTCCGCTATCTTTTCTCGTTCTTTGTGGTCTTTAAATCGGCTCATTCTTTATCAACCTCGTTTAGAGGGGCGTCGCATTTAGGGCAGTAAACGTCTTCGGTTGACATACTGCTTTCTTCCAGAGTTTCTATTCTTCCTTTCCAGCCGCACTCTATACAGCTATACTTCTTCATACGTATCCCACCCCGTAGTCCTCCAGCTCCGGCGTACTGCTGCCGTCGCCGGAAAAGTTGACGGTAATATCTATGTTCGAGCCCGTGGTGAATGTGCCGGACACGTCGACGGCCGTGCCGACCTCGCTCTGGGTAATTGTGGCGGTGTTGCCGTTGCCATCCGTTAGGTCATACGTCACGTCCTCGCCCGAGGCTAGAGAATCGGTGAGCGTCTGCTCTATCTGAACCTTTGACGGAGTGAACGTGCTACCTGTACTGTCCTGTGCGTCATGCGTCGTACTGGTTATAGAGCCGCTGGAATTATAGCCGTTCCCGGTATAGGTGTAGTCGTCGAAATACAGGTTAACAGGGTTGGAAGAGCCGGCTGCGTCGACTGTTGTATTCAGCCTATCCATATTGCTGGAGGAGTTGGAAAAAGCCCCATCTGTTACTTCGTTTGTCCCGTTGATAGATAGGTCGAACTGGTCATTTGTGAAATCAAAAGTAATAACTATATCGTATTGCGTGCCCGCTGTCCAACTCCCAATAACTGTACTGAAATCTGGGCAGGTTATATCCCCATTCGACTTGAAATAAAGAGAGAGAACTCTGTTGCCCGATGAACGGGGCTCTATTCTCACATAATCCCCAGCTTGATTATCTATTTTAACCGACATTCTGAACTTTTCGCCATCCGAATCTATTGGACTATCAAGGTCTTCCTGCGAATTATTAGACGCATTATTTGCGGTGACATTTACCGAGTAAGTACCATTAACCTCGCTATTAGAGTCTATAGAGGTATTGGCGTTTCCTTCCCAATTAAGCTGGCTGCTGCCGCTCTCTACATCATCTTCGACAGGAACGCCTTGCGTAAGGCTTACGCTCCCGTTCTGCCCTGTCGTGATATTAGCGCCGGAGCTACTGGCTATCTTCGACTGGTCTACAAACGTGTCGAAAAACGTGGCGTCGTAGTCCTGAACCGGTAGACTGTTCGCGAAACGGTTCTCGTCGATGTCTACTATCATTTCAAGCATGGTGGCGCGCTCAGTCTCCGTCATACCAGCATCTACTGCGGCGAAATTAAGAGAGCTTCCGTCCGTTTGAAGAAACTGGCCATTCGTACCCGAGCTTCCGTCCAGGTTCGTGACATCCGTAGCCGCCGGGGGTTTCAAGTCTTCTTCTGCCATTTTAAGTTACACCGAGCTGAACTCGTAGTGCAGCGACCCCGAAACACTGTTCTGCTCCGACCCACTGCTGTTATCTACCCTGATTTCAACTACGTCGCCATCTCCGCCCGACGCAAGGTCAGGACCTATATTCGTCTCCGAATTGTTGCTATAAATATCTGAGGCATCCGTCACATTCCGAACCACCACGTTCAAACCCGTCGTTCCTGATGGATTGATGGCGGAGGCGTGAACCTTGATAGTAGTACCTGCCAGAAGATTCAAACGCTCCAGAACCACATGATTCCCTGCGGTGATGGTGCGGGAATCCATGTTAGCGACAGAAGCATTCTTCTTGATAACCGTTACCTGGTCATCCCAGTCCTGCGACGCAATAACATCGCCCGACGCTTTGTCGCTATCCCAAACCATAGAAACCTATTACCTGTCTCCGGTTAAAAAACCTTCTCTAGTTTAGGCTTCCACCGGCATCGTTGACCTGAAGATTATCCACATTATTCAACGTGTACGACTGGCTGAGGTCACCGCTCATAACCAGGTGGTCCGTCGCAGAAGTATCCGAGTTCACCGTGGTCGACTGATAATTAATGACCAAGAACCAGCCATCCACCGTGTTCGTCGTATTGTTATCCGACAAATCAAAAGTCTGGTTCGGAATATCGAACACGACATCACCAGAAGACTGCGAAAACGTGATATTCCCGACCGTAATACTTTGACGGGAATAGTTCGTGTTGCCAGGTTCCGTGGTTATAGCTGCAAGGTCGTCGCCTTCCGCAAGCGCGTCACTGGTGTCGTAAAGACCGAGCTGCCAAGTCGTTGACTCGGTTAGGTCTCCGGTCGCGGTTTTCTGCCAGTATTCTTCGCCGGCGTCATGAAACGTAGGCATAGTTAATTATCACTTCCCACCGTATTTAAAACCTTCTCCGATTTGTAGCCGAAAGCTGTAGCATCCTTCAAACTACCAGTTATCTCCGGATAGCCGACAAGGATTCTCCGGCGGTCACCGAACTCCCGTGTCACGGTTTTGAAGTAGAAACAGTTCGGACACTTCAAATCCAGGTCAAAACTTTGTACACCGGATTCGGTTTCCTGATTCGGCTTCAAATGGATGCGGTGTGTCAGCATCAACGCATCGTTACACGCATCGCATCTTAGATAATCGTATAGTTCTTCCGGCGGACTGCCTATCGGCACGCCGTGCGGCCAAGTACATCCGCAACTCGAACATTCGACTTCGATGTCGTCGTGCTGATAACCGATACGCCCCAGGTTATGCTTAACCCTGGATTCGTCCGTGACTTCGCCGCCGCACTCCGGGCATGAAACCTTATCAAAATCCAGTTCCTGCTCCTTCAAGAACTTTCCACCTTTGAAATACGGGTTCTTACATCCTCCCTCAGGTTTTCAGAATCCAAAGCCGGTAAAAGAAGCTGCCACTCCCCGTTCTCTATATGGTCTAAAACTCGTTGAACAGCTTCGGATTTATCACCGCAGTTTTCAAGTACGGCAGCCTCCACTATCTCAGTATCTGATTTGAAAAAGTAGTCCGGCATTATTCTTCGGCTTCTCGGTATGCTTCCAGGAGTTCGTCGTACGGCTGGTTGCCAGCTACATCGTCACGTTCCGAAGCCCATTGCTGAAGTTCCTCGTAACTAAGGTCTTCATCCTCGGATTCCTCGTCTTCCTGCTCCTCTTCTGCCTCATCTTCAGGTTCGGGTTCTTCCTCCGACTCCTGCCCCTCTCCTTGTTCTTCTTGTTCTTCGGGTTCAGGCTCCGGCTCTGGCTCGGACTCGGATTCTGGTTCGGGTTCGTCACCGGCATCTGTTACACCAGGAACATCTGGCTCCGAGTCAACAACCTCGTAAAACCCGTTTTTAAAGTAGTACTTCATACCGGACAAATCCTCATCCGGGTCACTACTGCCGCGCGGAAGCAGTACCTCCTCCCCCTCCGCAATCAACATGTTCGTCTGATTATTCCATTTACGTCTATCTATAGAATGTTTGCGCTGTGACTCGACCAGGACCCAGTCATACTTCGGGTCGTAACTTTGAAGCTTCGAAGCCATTATACAGTTAATTAAGAAAACGGTGGTTTAAAAAGAAAAGGGATGGATAAGGGGTGGAGAGAGGTTTACACGGTTTCAGCCTATGTAGACCGAACCGTCAACCGCTCCAGACCCTGAACCAGCATCCTTCACACGGACCTTGCAACGCGGACTACGAGCCGCTACGTCGAAAGTCGTGGTGGTGCCGGCAGCGTTCCCAGTGGACTGTGACTCGGTGATGACATCGTTGCCAAGCTTGTCCTGCCAAACCAGTTCTATGTCGTAACTGGTCGAGGCACGTGTGACCGCACCACTGATGGATGCGCCGTCACCGACCTGGCTTTCATCAATCTCGGCAACTGCTTCAGCGTTCTCACCGCTGGCCACGGAAACACTTTTGAAGTAGGCTACTCTGTTGTTGCTCACTTATAGTTCACCTCCAGTTCATGGTTCGTTAGTGTCCTCGATGACACTGTAAACCGATTGAGGTTTTGTAACACCTACTCCGAATCCTTTAACCGCCTTCACTTCGAACGCGGCTTTCCCGTCAAGCTGCTGGTCCATCGTCTCAACACCTGTTTTTTCCACCAGGTAGCCGAGCCGGTCCGAATCTATCCAGTGGCCTCTAGTCGAGGTCATCTGGTCAGCCATCAGGACAGGGAATCCGAGAATGGACTGTACCTGTGGCACGGCCGCAGCGTTGTCACCAGCACTTGAAACTGTTCCGAACGCAACAGCATCTTTCATGTCAGCGTTCGTGAACAGGTTTTTCAGGAACTCCGGTGCAGCAACGAACATGTCCGGGTTGGCGTTGTTTGCATGTGCGTCGTAAAACGCTTCCACAACCGCGTCATAAGTCGCGGTGTTACCACTTCCGAGGTAGTTGTAGTTGCTGTTGTCACCGTACGTCGAATCGTTCTTCGTGGAAGCAGCTTCGATTTCGGCGATTACATCGCTGTCGACTTTGCGTTCGATAGCGTTCGTAATCTGCCTGAGCTGGTCTTCCATCAGGTCGACGTTCGCATTCCTCAGCAGTTCTATGGTCATCTGACTGACCAAACCGACGAAATCGGTGTTGATAGTCAGGCTGCCGTAGTCCGCTGAGTCATCGGTGAGTGTGCCGTCATCCGCTACTGTGGACGCGGATTGAAGGTCAGGTTGCTTCGGAATCTTGATGCTGTCCTTCCCACGCTCCGGTAGCTGGATTCGCTTGATGACTCCGGCTTCCAGAAGTGTGGGCTGGAACTCTCTTTCGATGAAGTCCGCAATCGCTGTCGTGTACAGAGCGGAGTTGTTGCCGAACTGAAGGTCTTCCTGTACAGTTGACTCCAGGTCGCGCAGGTCCTCCGTTGTCCGTAGACTTCCTTCATCCTCTTCCTCCAGAAAAGTTTGCTCGAAGTGCGAGGCAAACTTTTCTGCTGTCTCGGATTTGTCTCTTTGCTCGACTGCTTTCTCCATCAGTTTCCGACCCATTTCACCGATTTGCTCCTGCTGTGAAGCACTGGGGCTTGGAGCGGATTCGTATGTTTCTACTCTCATTGTTGATTGGTCACCTCCTTGTGAGTTTGTCTTGTGCGTCGCTTCGAACGTTGAAACCGTTCCGGGTCTCCGCCTTGTTCGCTGGTTCTTGTTTCGAAGGCTCTGTGCCCTCGATTCTGGCGATGGTTTCCTCTAGTTCCTGGATACGGTTCTCCAGTTCTTCGACGCTCATGTCTTCTTTAGGTTTTGAAGAAGTGTTCATGTCGTTACCGGTTTGTGAACCCTGATTTAAATTAGATGACTCGTCCGCTGACTCATCGTCCTCCATATCGTCTTCGTCGTCGCTGTGTGTGCCTTCATCGTTCTCTGGTTCCTCATCATCTTCTTCGTCATCGTCCACGTCATCTGCCTCTACTTCTTCCTCGTTCTCAACTAGTTCCACAAGGTCGGCAGGTGTCATGTCCGCAAGGTCAGCTACTTGAGCTACTAACGGCATCGGGTCACCGGTGAATTCGAAGTCTCCAAACAGTGAGCCAGCATCGGATGCGGAAAGCTCTTCGTACATATCCGCAACGGTTCCTATGAAGTCATCCTCTGCTACCTCTTCGAACTGTTCGGAGACCTGTTCTTGTTCTTCGGTGTTGTCGTCTGTCATGTTGGATTTTCCACCTGAAAGTATCTCTTCCTTATCTTTTAATGCGCCGCATATTTTCCGGGCGGTTTCTTCATCATGGCCGCGTTCGTTCTGCATCGTATCCATACAGTCATCCCAGTCATCGAATCCGGCGAACGGTTCCTTGCCTGTATCTTCCCTGGATTCGGCGTCTGGTTTACCTACGAGCTGCCGCCACTGGCCATGTGTCTCCCCGGCCATGTAGAACTGTTCGTTATCAAGTTCGTGGACATGGATGCCTTCGATTCCAAGGTCGTTGGCGCGTTCACGGGCATCATCCTCGCTTCTGTACAGTACGAGGTCAGGAATCGGTACGAACTCGAAGCTGCGTTCATCCTGCTCCTGTCCTGTATCAGCTTCCTCCACACTGTTTTCCCTGTCTACAAAGCTTTCGATAGCGATGCCTTCGGTTTCCACACCGGCACTTGGGAAACCAGGGACGGTAACAGCACTAAGCTCCAGGAACTCGGTGATGGCAACGTCCGCGGTCTCGGATTCGGTTTCCTCTATCATCGCCTGAATCGAAACATTCGGTATGTCGCCGCGTTCTAGGGAATCGGTTTCACGCAGCTCCGGGTTAAGATCGCCTTCGTATTTCAGTCCTTCATCGGTTACTTCCACGTCTTTAACATGGCCGATTGGCTGGTTTTCGTCGTGGTTGAAAAGTATGCTGCAGCCTATAAGTGTTTCAGCGGCTTGTTCCACGCTTTCCTGTTCGTATATAACTCCGTTCCGGCTGCGTTTTTTGAACGGAAGTGCTAGACCGCTTATTTTCAATCCGTCGGCTTGTTCTTGCTGCGGGTTCTGACCGGTTTCTGCGTCGCTTGTGGTGCGTTCGACTGTTTCCACCGTGTAGTTCTCCGCGTGAAGAAGTGCTTTCTCACTCATTAATAGTAAAGAAAAGTGTTGCTGGTTTAAATTAGATGACCAAGTTTATGGTTGTCGCCACTGGTACATGTAAACACCGTTCTGGTCGTGGTGTCTGTCCGCGATAACCACTTCTTTCCGCCGCATACGCTTCAATACTTGGTAGACCTTGGTGCGGTGGCCTCCGACACGGCTGTGAATCTCTTTACACGTCAAAGGCTTATCCGCATCCTTCAACTCTTTTTTTATTTCAGAGTAGTAAGTCATTTTTTACCAGTCCTGTTCAACTACAAAATCAAATGTGACGTTGGCATCAGCACTAGGGCTGCGAGCCAAGAAAACTATCACATCTGACGACAGTAGTTGGCGTTTAACCGTTGTCTGCGTGGCCTGGCTAGCCCCCTGACTGAAGTTGATACCTGTCGGGCTTAAAGCTGCTGCGCTTAGTGTGTACCCGCCAGGACTTGTACTTGAATCCGGTGTAACCTGGTTGCCATCCGTATCCGGTATCTGACTGACACTTTCTGTTTCCTCTAAAGCACTGTTCGGGTCGTGCTGGTAGCCAGGTGTACTCCAGTTACTGGCATCGGTTAAACTTGGGTCAACACTTACTGCTATCATCTCCACTAATGCGTTGTTGTTCCCGTAGTTCAACACGTCGAACTCGTTTAAACGGGCGTTGACATTGGGGTCGTCTGGGTCAAGCCGTATAGCGTATATAGGGTGCCATGTATCGTTTCCGGTAGGGACGCTTAAAGTCTTTAACTGGCTTTTACCGCGGACAAGTTGGTCGGCGTTCGACTGTACTGTAAAGCTCATGGAGCCGCAGTCCAGTTCCAGACCCGAGGTACTAGCATCGGCTGTTACTTCGTACCAAAGATTCAAGTTACCGGTTTGCGGACCTTTCACACCGTCACGCGAGGTCTTGGCGAATTCTTCGTTGAACTGTTCTCCGTCATCGGTGTAGGTCTGTATCCATTGCTGGTTTCCGACACCGTACCAGTTAAAATTCACGGCATAACGACAGTAATCGGTTAAAGGCCGATCCAATTCCACATCACTTCTTAGAACCGTTCGTGTACCGTTGCGCTCTACTACAAGGTCGACTGTTCTATCATTTGCGTGGTCGCCGCGGTGCTCCAAGTACCAGCCATCGCTACCGTTGTACGGACCGACCTTCACAGTATCATCACCGGTTAATGACTGGTTGAGTTGGAAGGCGAATGTGGCTTGCATCTCTGTGCCGACGACGTACGTAGATGATTCTGCGGATTCGATGTGAAGTGTGTCGCCGCCATCCGGTTGTAAAGTATAGCTGTCAGCGGTATCGGTGAAATTAGTGTTGTCTCCGTACTGGACGAACTGCCGCGAACCATTATTGAACAATCGGAGGCGTTCCGGACTGAAATTGTATTGGCTGGCAATATCTAGCTGTGTACGCGGATTATTCGTCAACAGTTTGCCGAACGCATCGCTGCTGCCGGAAACAGTTTTCGCAGCTTCTATAAAATCTTTTCTTATAGGGCTGCGCACCATTGTCTTACAGCAATCCTCCGCTTCCAGTACCTAAAGCTGTTCCAAGCTCCACATAATTACCGCTCCCAGCATACATGAGCTGGACGGCTCCAAAGTCATCGGTTATAGTCGGGTCGGTTCCCAAGTCAAGAATCGAGGTGCTGCCGCCTGCGCTGACCGTGATACTGTTGGTACCGGAGTTGCCTTCCGAATCCACTACGACAAATATTTTCCCGATCTCCGGGTCCTCCGGCATCGTCACAGTCAACGGATTGCTTGATACATCGGCTAGGATGACGTAGTCATCGTTTCCAGCAGTGTAGTCGCTGCTAACCGTTGTTGGTTCGACCTTGTCATCTACCATGCTGGCAGGCCACGGCCTACGGACATTATTTTTCATTGCTGGTCGCTGTGCGAAGCGATTATATCGATTACAGTATCTGAGGCAGCGTTGTTCGTGGATTTGACACGGAGCTGTTCCAAGTCAAGGACGTCGTACTGCGCTATCTCGTTGTTGTTCGTCAAGTTACTGGTCAGGTCAGTGTTCGCTAGTTCATCTAACTGGCTCCATTCATCTAGGCCGTCAACCTTGGCTTCGACTGTGAATGTTATGTCGGTGCTGTTGGAGTCGCCTTGGAACTGGAGTGACAGGGATTCGTCGTTATCCAGTGATACAGTGTCCGAGGTACTGGTTCCGCCGCTGCTGGTGACAGTGGTCTGGTCTTCTATCTGTGTACGGGTTGCCATAACAGGTAAAGGTAACGTGGTGGCGGGTTAAAAAGTTATTCCGCGGCATGCATCGAAACGTGTTCTCCGTTCTTCATCAGTTCAAGGTTTTCGATGTCGTTGTTGTGCTTGTCACCGTCCTTATGGTGCATCACATAGCCGTTCCCATCTTCATTAATGTCGTCAACAGGCGGTAGTTCTCCTTTCTCCCTCCACCAAACGTAGTGATGCATCTTCATCCAACCACGTTCAAAGCCTTCGTGTTCGTCAGCAAATGCCGCCGGGATGTAAATCAGCTTGTAGCCTCTCTTGCTGACTCTGGTTGTCGGATTCTCTTTAAACTTTTCTAATCCCTGTTTGCGAAGTTTTTCATGAATCTTCTTGATGCCTTTTTTGTCTCTCTGACCGGTTTCATATTGGTGCTTATTCGCATGAGATACAGAGCAGTATTCCTGCTTATTTCTATTTCTTACAAATTCCTTTCCGCAATAGTCACATTCAGTTTCAGTTCCTACAGATTTACCGTGCTGTTCGTGACCTTCATGTTCCATCCAGCATTCTCTACTACAGAACTCTCTGTTTTCCCATCTCTCGTAGCTTGATTTTGCGCGCTTAGAAAAGGTTTCTTCGCACTGCTTACAATTCTTTTCAGGCATGCAGAAAGTTTATACTAAACACTTAAAACAACTTTGATTCATCGACATCGTTCAGCCGTCTGCACTGACTAAAACACATCTGCAATTTGCATGGCTATCTTGAACCGGTTTAGGGTTGTTGCCTCGAATACTGAAGGTCTCGCCGTGAAGGTCTCGGCAGTTAGTGAACGAACGCCCATTATAGTTGACCTGAAAGTTCTGGCCGTCGCACACAGAAGCATCTTGGCTCGAAACCCATACCACTTCTTCCACACCGTTCTGGATAAACGTCGCCATCGTACCGGCAGCACTTGCTTTCACAACCTCCGAGTTCGCCATCGTACTGCCACGGTTATCTATCAAGTTCTTTAACTCGCTGCGAAGGTTTTCGATTATCGCAGAAACGGCAAGCCCGGCTTCGACACCGCTACGGATAACCTGCCGAGCCTTCCTCCGCATATCGCTATCCAGTTGGGACAGGTAGCTGCGTTGACTGTTGACAATATCGTTGACCTCGTCCTCGATGTCGGTCGGCTCCAAACGGTCGCCTTGACTGTTGAAAGCTCTTCTCGTACCTTTGTCAAATGATTCGGTTAACGGTTCTTCAAGGTCTTCGACAGCAGCATCCGGCGAATCACGGTAGAAATCGGCTTGGTTCACCACGTCATCCGCGTAATCCTCCGCCCGTGTCTTCGACAAGTTCTCGGTCGTGGAAAGCGTGTCCCGTACCGCGTCAATCACCGAGGTATGTGTGAAATGGTAGTCCACCGTTTCCCGGTAATCCTTGATTTCGACGCCGACACCGTAGTACTTCCGCTTATTGATTCGCCGAGTATTAAGTTCGGAGACACGCTGCGCCTTCCGAATAGCTATGTTTTTCCTAGTAAATCTGCGTACCTTCATCAACTTCCACGACCTCGCTAGGCGGATGCTGCTCGGTTACATGCTTCTTGAAACGCTCCCGGTTATCAAAATGTTTTTTACAATCCTCGGCCGGGCACTGGACCACACCATTATCCTTCGACATTATTCTTCATCCTCGATTGCCTGCCTCAAGGTTTGCTGAACCGCTCCCGGGTCAGGACCTGACTGTACCTCCCACTTGTACGGGTCTTCCTCGAACTCGGTATCCTCCGGCAACTCCAGTTTATCCCGGACCTCGTTCAAAGTCAGTACGCCTTTATTCCACTGCTCCAACGCCTTCTCCTTCTTACTGGACTCGGTTGCCAGTTCAAGGTCGCCGAAACTAAGTGTTACATCACTGCTAAGTCCTTGAACCGGAGCATTCTCAACAACCTCCCGGAGCACAGGTTTAAACGCCTGGATATGTGTATGCCGGTCACCACGAACCTCCTGGAAAAACACTGCTAACTGGTCGTTACTGACGGCTTGAGTTGTCATATCGCCGTGCATCATGAACTGCGGTAGAACCGGGGACGTAATCTTCCTCTTCAAATAATCAATCGTTTCCTGCATCTTGATGTCCTGACCGCTGTAATTGTAATCTTCTTTGTCGACGTTAATCCCGTTCAAAAGCAGGTTGTCGGTGTCGCGCAGGTTTTTGATACGTGGCTTGATGTCTTCCTCCCAGTCCTCCTGGTTAATCGGCTGCTTATCGCCTTGAACCTCTTGGTAGAACTGGAAAATCTTTTTCGGAACCTGTTTATGCCGGGCGATAACCGCGTAGCTGCGTTCGATTTCCCGGAGAATCTTTTCATCACTGGATGCGGAAGCCAAATCCGAGCGGCCGTACGGCGGGACCTGATGCTGTCCCTGCGGAACATGCACAATCTCCTTTTTATCGAACTGTATGCCGAAAACACTTTCTTTTTCGTATCCGCCGTAACTCAGTAGGTAGGTATCCACATCCTTGCCTTCATGTTCATCGCCTTGTATGCTCCGGTCAACTTCCAGGATGTAGTCTTTCACACTGCCATCCGGGTTTTTCCGTATCCACATGTTCTCCGGTTTCGCAATTAACTCGAACTTTTTCGGCATACCAGTGGCTTCGCCGCGTTTGACGTGGTAGTACGCGTTCCCGATGCCTTTGTAGTGTTCGCCGGCACCGCCGTTGCTGATGGCTTCAACCAAACCGCTTTCCGGCAGCCATTCATCGTTAAACCATTCGCGTGTCCTGTCATCACTGCTTTCCACAGTAAGTTCGTCGCCGAGGAAAATACTTTGGTATGTGGATAGTCCGGATGCGACGAACGCATTGTTATCTATCATTTCGCGGACGCGGAACATTTCTGTATGCGGTGTCATCTCTTCTTCGCCGAAGATGTCGGTGCCGAAGAAGTCGTTGTTTAATGCGCCGCTCGAGTCGAACCAGAGTTTGCCGTCCAAAGCCTCGGATTTGGAGCTGAAACCTGGTACTGCTTGCCGTACACGTCCGATTAAACCTGTGTCATCCGCCATTATAAAACAGTTTTTAGTCAGGAACCGGTTTAAAGGTTTTTACATCGCTGATGCGGAGCCGACACCGACGCTGCCACGGCTTTCAGACTTGCTCACACCCATAACCAGATACCTTAACGAGTCTGCTGCATGGTCTGCCACGTTCGTACCGCCGACATCATCCTTCTGATAACTCACCAGTTCATCAATAAGGTTCCCGCATTCCTCCGCGATTAATAAACCGTTTTTCTGGAATCGGTGGCGCACCTCATCGATACCGGCGTCAATACTTTTGTCGGCTTTGACTGCTCGGTGCCACGTCTTCCGGTTAAACTTTTCGATATGCCCGGGTTCATGCTCGCAGTAAATCGTGCCACGGGGTTTGCCCTGTATCCATTGAATCGCATCCTCCACGAACTTGTTGGATTCGTAGAACTCATCCAGTACTACAACGGTGCCATCCGGTGCTTGACCGGCTTCCAACACGACTCGTTCATCGCTCCACCCGGCATCGTACCCGTACACACGCCTACTGCTTTCATCCACCTTCTCTTGGAGCTTTGCCCTGGGGTGGACGTGCCGGTCACGGCTAAAGTTTTCATACACCTGCCCCTCCAAAGTCCCGAACTCGCCGTGCAACGCCATGCCTTCATTCCCTGAATCCTTGTACCGGCGTTTCAAACGCTGCCACGCATCCCGGGATAGGAACGGATTGTTTTCTGTACGAGCCCGTATGATTTCGATGCTGTTGTTCACCGGGTCGCCGCTTCCCGGGTACTTCCTCTGCTGTAAAATGGTTTGAAGCGCCCCGGTTTTCCCTGTGGTAGTCCACATCATGGTTCCGGGTGGTCCACGGTCCAGTCTTTCCAGTATGGTTGACATGACGCCGCCAAGCCTGTCTTTGTAGTTACCAGGTTCGTCCATCCACGCCCCGTTAAAACTTCCGCCTTCGTACCGGCTTTCTTCGTCTGCACCGGCCAGTATGATTGTGGCATCGTTCACCAGGGTGATGGTCCGGTCTTGTTTGGTCCAGTGCTTGACTACCGGACTGTTCTCAGGGCTTCCGCCTTTAAACGGGTTGGTGTTGTCGCCGGGTATCGCGTCTTCGAACAGTACTTTGTAGGTCGTGGTCTTGCCTTTGTTGTAGTCCACTGCCATAGCCAGGAATTCGCTGCCCGGTGTCTGTAATGCGGTGCGGACTGTCCAACGGCTTCCGGCTATGCTTTTGCCGCTTCTGTAGCCTCCGAGGAATACTGTTATGTCGTGGTCTCCGGTTGAGGCTTTGTGTATGGCTTGTTTCTGTTTGCTCCAGAAACGCCAGTCCAGTTCAACCTTCGTCATCGCCTTGTTTCCGGCTCCACATCCTGCTGGTAGGTTTTATCACGATTTCGCCGCTATCCGTTACCTCGTGTTCGAAGAATAGTTCTTGGTCGGTGTCAAGATCGGCGTTGCTCAGTGCTTCCTGTATCGAGTTGCTGGCGATGTAGAAGTTGCTGCCTCCGTCGCTCCGCAGTGATAGTTGCTGGTTTTTCTTGTAGCCGAGGCTGCGTACTTTGTCGGATAGGCGTCGGCTGGTGTCGCCGTATCCGTATTCGAATGCGATTTGTTTGAAGGTTTTACCTTTTTCTAGTTCTTCTTGTAGTTCTTCCTGGGTTATATTGGGTTCGGTCATTCATGTATCAATCCTCTTCTGTTCCGTCTTTCATTTATTCATCACCTTGATAGTCTAAATAGCCGTGTTCGGACATCCAGGCATAGACCACATGCTCGATTTTCTGTCCTTCATCGACACCAAGCATTTCCGGCAGTTCATTCTGTACCGCTTCTACCAGGCTATCAGATAATTCGATTAACACCACGTGGTCATCGGAATCAGTCATTTTTCTGCTCAAACTCTGATGTCAAATCCTTAAGGCTTTTTTGAGCTTGTTCGACGTGTTCTCTGGCTTTCCTTAAGTCAAATTCTTCCATAGAACCTACAGGTGACTCCAGGTTCAATCTGTTTCTGGCTTTTTTTAACTGGGAATCGGCGTGTTCCTTGCTATCTTGAACACTCATTGTATCATCTCTTCTCTCTGCTTATCTAGCTTATCCCAGTCTATCTCTTCTTCATGTTCGTCGATTAGGTGGTCAACGAACTTGCCGTAGTTGTCACATATTTCGGTGCATAGGTCGCAGCCCCAGATTTCTTTCTTAGTTCCGTAGGTTTTGAGTTGTGCTTGACGTGCTTGAAATCTCATGAGATTCTGGTATATCGTCAGTCAGCTGTATCACCAGTAGATTTTGTCTTGGAATCTAACCAGGACTTCTCCTGATCTGTCAGCTTTTCACCAAACCAAGTCGAGAAGACAACAGACTCCTTCTCTTCTATCAAGTTGATAATCGGTTCAAGGCTTTCAGGCATCTCACCAGACAAACTAAGCGTGCTGTGCTTCTCTATCTCCACATACCCTATAACCTCTCTTCCTGATCCTGTATCGCTCAAGTAGGTGATGTTAGTAACGTAATATCTCGGGCCTTCTTCGTACGCTTTCCTAATCACCAATCTGATGGTCTTCTCAAAATCCTCTTCACCACCGCCTTGATCTTCTTCCTCTAACTCCTCTTCGCTTACGAAAATGTCGTCAAGCTTTGACACCGGGTTTCACCTCCAAGAGTTCGACTATTTTAGGCGAGAAACGGACCACATCCTTCATCAAACTGTATTTCAGAGGATGGTCCTCTCCGCAATCTCCGCAAGTTGACTGAATCTTAACCTCGCCCTGTGAAGAGAAGCTAATGTCTGCTATGAATCTCTCTTTGCAGACATAGCACGAGTGTTCTATCCCTACTTTCTCCTCATACTTCGACAGCAGTTCCGATTCCGGATGCTGTTCTATCATATGAAGTATTATTCCGTAGGCGTTGTCGCTCCAGACAAGTTCTTTTTCGCATATTTTACAGTATTCAGTCATCGCGTTCTTCACCAGTTTTCCTCTTGAAATAACGGTTTTCAAACGTCCGCGCCTTGGAGACAGCCATAATACGGGCTAAATTATTCATCGTTCAGGGAACAACTCCTCTATTTC
>CAZEKI010000001.1:37812-71571 GCA_964512895.1 uncultured archaeon | reverse complement strand
TCTAGAAGTCGTTTCCAGGTCCGGAGGTATCGGTTTATCCTGCTTTGTGAGAGACCCTGAGTTTGCATGTAGGTTAGAAATGAAGGTGCTTTGTCAGTGCCTTCTATGAAGATGTCTTTGTCTCTTTCAGATATGTCGCTAGAGGTCTTTATGTGACTTTTTAGGCGTTGAAAGGTTTGGTCTCGGTTGTGGACGTCGCCTTGTGTCATACATAACGTTTCTCCACCCACCCATATTATTGACCGAATTAATTTACACGAGGTTTTACGCCCGCACAGGGATTTGAACCCTGGATCTGCACCTCCGCAAGGTGCCGTCTTTCCACTAGACCATGCGGGCTTATCTGTAGTCGGGAAACCGAGCTTTAAAAACGGCTCTTCGTACTCGACGGGTTTTTATTAATTAGGTTGCCAGGCTCGTATATGGACATAGAGGAATGCACAAGCTGCGGCAGGAACCTTAACGCCGCGGAGGATTTCGTTGTTTTTGACTGCCCGGAGTGTGGAGAGGAAATCGCCCGCTGCGGGAAGTGCAAGAAGCTGTCCCGGGAGTACGAGTGCCCGGAATGCGGTTTCACCGGCCCATAGATTTTAATGCAGGAATCGACAAAGAGTGTTACAAGGTGGCGAACAGTGTTGGACGACATCGTTCAGAAGGTAAAAAGCCTTCTCGGCATGGAGTAATACCGCCCGTTCGTTGTTTAAGTTTTTCTACCTCCATTCTTTCTAGGTGAACTGTTAGATGGGAAAGATATCCTGTGTTTACAAGATAATGCCGGAAGACGCTGAAACCGACTTAAACGCGATTAAAGACCAGCTGAAAGAGCTTATAGACGTCCAGGACCTGGGCGAGGAAGAAGTCGCCTTCGGGCTCAAAGCCATCAAGGTCTCGACTATCACAACTGATGAGGAAGGAGGAACCGACGCGGTCGAGGAAAGGCTGGAAGAACTCGGTAACGTCCAGAGCATCGAACTGGAACACTTCGACAAACTCTAGGACACAGAAACTTTAGATTCTGCCAACGGGTAAAAACTATGGAAGCAGACAAACAGGCTGTTGCGATGGTCATATACCGGGACGGGGACAAAGACGAAATCCTGGTGGTGAAGAGGCCTGAGGACGACGAAGACCATCCCGGTATCTGGGGGCTGCCAGCCACTTCTCTAGATGAAGGTGAGAATTGGGAGGACGCAGTCCACAGAGCTGCTAGAGAAAAACTGGGAATCCAGATCAAAGTAGTGGATAAACTCAGCGAGGGCCACCAGCTCCGGGAAGACTTCGATATCACGTTAAGGAACTACGAGGTAGAAATCGTCTCCGGCGAACCCGAGTGCCCGCAAGAAGGCCGACCGGGAACGCAGTACGACGACTGGAAATGGGCCGAGCCAGAAATACTTCAGGAATCAGCCGAGGCCGGGAGTTTATGCTGCACACTTTTCCTCGACTCGAACGACATCGGCTTCGAAATGAAAGGTAACGTAGACAGAGAGTCGATACAGCACTTCGGCCTTGAACCGCTCGCTGTTCCTCATGGAGCTGTCCAGGCAGAGTATCTTGAGATGGCGTTGCCCGGTAACCCGGAGGTCAGAACTGTTGCTCGCCGCCACCGCACACAGAACAGCCGTAGTCAAGCTTATGCTCGTCACATACCATCGAGCCGCAGACCTCGCATTTCGTAACCGCAGGTTTCTCACGACAGTAGTCGCAGAGTGTTTCAAGTTCCATAATGTTGTTTAAGCTTCACGAGGTAAATCCCTTTGCATGGGAGTCGACCTAGGCGGATTAATAGAACCGGAAGAAATCAGTTTTGAAGAGCTGCACGACAGAGAGCTGGCGGTAGATGCGATGAACACGCTCTACCAGTTCCTGTCGATTATCCGGCAGCGCGATGGAACACCACTGAAAGACTCCCAGGGCCGCATCACCTCTCATCTTTCCGGAGTTTTCTACCGGAACATCAATCTTCTTGAGAACAACATCCGGCCTGTATACGTCTTCGACGGCGAGACACCCGAGCTGAAGCAGAAGGAAAGTGCCCGCAGAAAGAAGAAGCGGGAGGAAGCCCGCGAAGAATGGAAACGTCTGAAAGAAGAAGGCAAGATTTCAGAGGCGTACTCGAAGGCCACCCAGTCATCGAAACTCAACGAGGAGATGCTTGTCGAGGCCAAGAAGTTGCTCGATGCGATGGGACTGCCGTACGTCCAGGCGGCCAGCGAGGGCGAGGCACAGGCAGCCTACATGACACACAGTGACTCAGGCGATATCTACGCGGTCGCATCCCAGGACTGGGACTGCCTCTTATTCGGCGCAGAGCGGATGGTGAAGAACCTGACCTCCAGGAAGACCCGGAAGACATCTTCCGGCGGGAGGAAAAAGGTTTCGACAGAGAGAATCGAGCTGGAAGACGTGCTGGAACAGCTGGAAGTGACGCAGGAACAGCTGATCTGGATGGGCGTGCTGATGGGTACCGACTTCAACCCGGACGGCGTGGAAGGCATCGGGCCGAAGACCTCACTCAAACTTGTGAAGAAGTACGACCGTTTCGACGAGATACTGGAAGATGACAAGGTAGACTGGGATTCAGATGCTGACCCGGAGACCATAATCAAGTTCTTCCAGGACCCGCCGGTAGAAGACGTGGATTATGGCTTTGAAGAACCGGACGAAGAACGCATCAGGCAGATACTGGTGGACGACCACGATTTCTCCGAGAACCGTGTGAACAGTGGACTGGAGAAGCTCAGGAAGGCCATGGAGTCGCGGCAGTCGGGTCTCGAAAGCTTCATGTAGTCAGACCTGTTCGCGAGTCTCTCTTAGCTCCTTCAGAATCAGCTTCATCATCTCGCCGAGCTCTTCATAGCCGTCTCTTATATCCTGTATCTCCTCTTCCTGTCGTTCGATCTCGTCCAGTAGCGGGTCAAGCTCGGCATCGTCTTCCCGGGATTCAAGCTCCTCTATACGGGCTTCAAGCCTCTCGACGCGGCCATCTTTCTGCGGTGATGACCGGGATACAAGTTCTCCGAGCCGGTCGTTTATCTGTTCCAAGACGTCGCTGGCGCCCTCCGCCTGTTTCAGCTCGCGGTACTCTTCCTGCGACAGAAGTTTGAGCTGCGCCAGATCATCGAAGTCGTTGAACAGCCACCGGAAGTCGGATACGATATCCTTCAGGTTGTCGACCTCCTCTCTTAGCTGTGAGACATCGTTTTCCCGGCCCTGTTCCTGGAGTTTCTCGACACTGTTCTCCAGGTTCTCAATATCTATCCGTATTTTCTCGATTTCCTCCTCAAGTTCTTCAACACCTTCATCGCCGGAATCAAGCTGTTCTAGCTCCTGCTGTAGCTCGTCGTATCTTTCGTTTACCGTACTCTGTATATCTTTGACCAGATCAGACTTCTCCGCCAGCCTGTCCTTCACCTCTTCAAGCTCGGTTTCTAGCTGGTCGAGTTCTTTTCGCTCTTCGACATCTTCAAGCTTGGTTCTGAGTTCTTCCAGCCTGTCCTCAAAGTCGGTTTCAAGCTCCTCGATTTTCTCCTCTAGGCCCAGGTCTTCGCCGTACTCTGAGACCTGTTCCTCGATGTCTGCCAGGTCTTCCATCCTCTGTTCAAGCGATTTGATATCGTTCTGAACTGATTCAACATCGCGGTCTTCAAGTTCCGAAATCCAGGACTCTATGTCACCGCCTCTTAACTCCTCAAACCGGGATTCAAGCTTCTGGAGTCTTTCCTCCATCTTGTCGAAGTCAGCTTCCGCGATAGAACCGGTCTCGTCCACTTCTACTTCTTCGTCCTCTTCAGTTTCCGACGTTCCGTCTTCTTCGTCGCCGAGCAGCACCTCGTCCTCGGCATCGTCTTCAGGTTCATCGTCGTCAGGAAGGCCTTCTTCCTCATCGTCGGAATCCAGGAGTACATCTTCATCGACATCCTCGGATTCAGTCTTATCTTCTTCAGTATCTAGTTCTTCCTCGGTGTCCTGCTCATCCGTTCCCTCGCTCTCCCCAGTCTCTTCGTCTTCAGTTCCCTCGGTGGTTTCGTCGTCTTCTACCAGAAAGTCGTCTTCATCGTCCTCGTCGTCCTGTCCGAAAAGAACATCCTGCTTGGAGTCCTCATCTTCCTCATCCCCGAATATAACATCGTCTGGCATCGCTATCCCTTTAACACTGAGAAGTACTCAAAATGTTAAAACTCTACCGGTTAAACGAGGACTTTATCATCTCTGTAAGCTCCACCATATCCTCCATCAGCTCTTCTACACCCTCTTCATTGTCATGTATACGCTGTTCAAGCGACGCCATCTCTTCGTCGAAGGCTTCCCAGAGCTGGTCAAGCTTCTTCTCAAGTTCGGCCTCCCCAGAACCGGCATCCTCTATCTCCTTCTCCAGTCTTTCCTGGTTCTGTGTAAGCCGGTCAAGCTCGGCTTCCAGCTTGTCTTCAAGCCTCTCTACATCATTCTTCACCGACTTTATCTCTCCCGTCTCGTGCTCAAGCTTCTCCTTAAGTCCGGCATCTACAAGTTTCTCGACATGTTTCTCCGGATTCATGACTATGTCTTCAAGCTCCGTCAGCCTGTCATCAAGCACCTGCGGCGTCTCATTCGACTCTATCTCGTTCTCGAGTCGCTCAACTTTCTCCCAGAGTTCCTGGTCGTGGCTATCGAGTTCGATGTTTTCTACGCGGCGTTCCAGCTCGTTTATCTTCGACATCTCCTCCGACTCCTGCTCCACCACTTTCTCCTCAAGCTCCTTTAGCCGAGCTTCGAGCCTAGAGCGGTCAGTGTCTGATGGCTGTTCGTCAACAGAGGGCTCGAGTTGTTCATCCTCTCCCTGACTATCTGGGATATCCGTATCGTGTTCGATATCTGGCTCCGCGTCAGCTTCCACATTAGCAGCCTGTTCTTCCTCTGCTACTTCCTGGCCGAGCTTCTCGACCTCTGTCTCGATATCCTCTACAGAAGCCTCGACATCCTGCTCTAGAGAGCCTTTCTGATCCGGATTCTCTCCCTGGCGGGACTCGGCTTCTTCTACCGCGTTTTCGAGCTTGGATAGCTTGTCTCTAAGCTCCTCGTCCTCGATAGGGTCGGTCTCTTTGATTTCCTGGATCTCATCGTTCATAGAAGAAAGCGTCTCGTCAACGACGCTACTATCGCCGGTGTTGACCTTTACACCTTCTTTCTCTTTCTGCTCGTCAAGTTCCTGTTTGGCCTCCTGCAGCCGTTTCTTAACCGGCGATATCATCTGTAAGAAGTATTGTCCGCCTCGTTAATAAATTCCGTTGATACCCGTCTTTTGATTAAATAAACGTCGGTTCACAAGAATTCCCTATGCGGCCAGTAGTTCTTGTCGTCATGGACGGTGTCGGGCTCAGGAATGAAAAAGATAGAAACGCTTTCAAGATTGCAGATACCCCCAGCCTCGACTCGCTTATGGGAGACGGGTACGCAAAACTCGATGCATCGGGGCCCGCTGTAGGCCTACCCGAAGGGTACACAGGCAACAGTGAGGTAGGCCATCTCCATCTAGGAGCGGGCCGGAGGGTGCCTCAGAGGCTTACCCGTATAAACCAGGCAATCGAGGACGAAAGGTTGAGGGAAAAAGAGGCGCTGAAGCAAGCTTTGACGCGAGCAGAGGAAAACGGTACCGCGGTACACTTCGCCGGAATCATCAGCGACGGCGGCATACACGGCCATATAGACCATTTGAAGGCGCTCCTGGAAATCGCCTCAGGATATGACATCGGCGAGGTCTACGTCCACTGTTTCACAGACGGTCGGGACGTCGCTCCCAAGTCGGCAGAGAAGTATCTAGAGATGGTGGACGACTGGTGCGACGAGTACGGTGCCGAAATCGCGACGGTTATGGGGCGGTTCTACTCGATGGACAGAGACAAGAACTGGGACAGGACCCATAAAGCCTACCAGGCGATGGCCGAAGCCCAAGGATTCAAATTTGAAGAGCCAGGGGAGGCCGTCCAGAAGACATACAGAAATGGCGACTACGACTACTTTGTGCAGCCATCAGTCAGAGACGGGTACAGCGGCATGACGGACCAGGACGAGGTTATCTTCTACAACTACCGCGCCGATAGAGAACGGCAGATAGAGGAAGAGCTTGTTGAAGACGCAGACCCGGACGACTATGATGAGCCGATTCATCCTAATTTCACGTCTATGTTTCCGTACGAGCGCGAACTTGATGCACCCTCCATCTTTGACAAGAAGATAGTAGAAGATACGCTCGGCGAGAAGATAGAGGAAGCAGGGCTTTCACAGCTGAGAGTTGCGGAGTCGCAGAAGATTCCACACGTCACCTACTTCTTCAACGGCCAGCGCGAGCTCAAGTTCGAGCACGAGACACGCGAGTTCATCGAGTCCGACAAAATCAGGGCGTACGACCAGGCACCCGAGATGCACGCCGACGAGACCACCGACATCGTCATCGACGCTATAGAAAGCGCGGAAAACGATTTCATACTCCTCAACTATGCCAACTGTGACCTGGTCGGTCACACAGGCGACCTAGATGCCGCGGTGACAGCGGTTGAGACCGTGGACAGAAACATCGGAAGGCTGGTCAAGGCTGTTAAAGAGACCGAGTACGCGATGCTGGTGACCGCCGACCACGGCAACTGCGAGGACATGGGCGAGAACGAGGACTCGCCGAATACCTCGCATACAACAAATCCTGTTCCGCTCATCGGCGTCAACACCGATAGGGAGTTTGAGAGCGGCGAGATATGGGCAGTGGAAGGAATAATAGAAGATTTGCTCGGCCTCTAACCGCATTCAGCAGGCTGTGAGGGCAGGGTACAGCTATCAGAATCCTGGAGGTCCTGAGGTGCATCGCTCTGGACGGCTTCACAGTTGTTTATCCTGCTCTTCCAGAGGTCGCACTGCGCCGTCTCGCTTTCACCGGAGATGAACTCTGTGAAAGAATTGGTCTGTCCCTGCACCATGAAAAGCACGAAGACGGCCACTACAACCGCTACTACAGCCACCATTATCAGCCAGATAGTCTTATCCATCCTGTCTCACTCTTAGCTGCAGGAATATTCGCTGGCGCTCAGACTGCTGACCACGCTTGAATCAGGCAAATCCGATCCCTGAGTTATACCGGCCCTTGCGCAGCTGTCGGGCGTGGTATGAGTTTCGTCGCTTGAAGAAAACTGACAGGTGGTTTCAATCGTGTTTACGCAGGACTGCTGGTTGGACGAACCAAAGGTGTCCTGCAGGCCGCCCTGGGCCATGAATATAACCGTGAGCGCCGTCATCATAAGTACTGACGCTGCGACAATCAGCGCCAGGGTCTGGGACATCCCTTTCCGGGTCATACGATTGACTTATCGCCGCCGGTATAAAAATATGCTGAATCAAAAGTGGAAAATAGAAGAAAGGATATGTGGACTTACTTGGCCAGGTCTATCTGAATCGATGAAACATCGAGTTCCTCGCCTTCGTCCGTCTCTATCTGGTCCGTGTCGATGGTGATACCCTCGATTTCTGCATCCTCTACGAACTTTTTCCTGACCATCTCCGCCACGTCAACTGCCCGGGAAATTGCCTTGCCGCGGGCTTTTACGTGTACCTCTTCCTGTCCCTCGCTGAACTGGGTTACTACCGCGAGAACGTAGCTCATGGCGGGTTTGGAGCCAACGTACACTGTGTTGTCGTCTTCGTCTACCACTGTAATCACCTGTCACAGCATGGCAAACTCAATTATAAATCCCTTTCGCCGCCACTAATCGAAGCTATGCGTGTAGTCATCGACCTCGAAGATCAGGTTCTGCCACTCGCTGTTGACCAGCACCTCAAAACTTGAATCTCTGTAAGTTGTGCTTGCGGATGCTCCCTCTGGGTCTATATCAGTATTCACGGTTTTGGTGTGGGCGTGACAGTGCGAATCTATGCACGGCGGGTCTTCGTCCTCCTCTGCCTCTCCGTATTCGTGGCAGTGGCTGTTACAGCAGCCGCCCTCACTAGTTTCCTCCTCAGTAACCGTGTAGTCAACCGAGAAAGAAGCGTCATCCTCGACTATGCCGTCCGACTCGGGATTACTGTCCCTGGCATCCTGGAAGCCCGGTTCCAGGTCGGACCTGAACTTGCCGCTGGCATCCGACTCGGCGCCACTGTAGTCATAGGTGCCGCAGGCGCTTGAGCTTCCCTCATACTCACTCTCTACATCAGCGTTGTTCCAGTTCTCCTCCAGGTCCTGGTAGAAAGATATAGCGTCCTGGGCAAGTACAAAATACCTGTTGTCGGTGGCGTTAAAGTATGCTATATAGCCTGAGCGACCGCTGCTGCTGGTCACATTGGCCCGGCCGAATCCACACGTTATATTTAGAGGCGATGATGCGTAGACCACGCCTTTCATATCCGGCATCGGTGTAGACCAGAGCGTTATGTCGTACCGCGGGCCATCAATACTGCAGGCATCGGTCACGTCGGATGCAGAGTACTCCGAATTAAGTATCTCGGCTGACCGCTCCTGCATAGCCTCGTAGATTTCGACGTAATTGTCGGTATTTCCATCGCTCCATTCCACGCCGCCACCTTCTTCGCCAAGCTCTTTCGCTGCTTCGTGCACAGAGTGGCCCGCAGCAGTAGGGAAGTAGTTATAGAAGTATTCGCTTCCCTGGGTCTTGGTCTCGGTTATGTGGGAAAGGTCACGGATGGCGTTGGCGTTAGCGTCAGCGAGCTTGTTGGTGGCGGTGAAACCTATCATGCCAACTCCTACAGCCGTCATAAGAAGCGCAACACCGATTATCGACTGGCCAAGCCCTTTCATCTCAGTCTCCTCACCATCGTTACCATGGCATGGTCTCCCCCTGAAACCGCTATAGGGAACTCAATCTGGGCTTTTCTACCGATACGGTTAAAATCTCCGGCCTCGATGCTTTCATCAGTGTCAGGGTCTCTTATTCTTACGTAATAGCCATTGGAGAAGAGCCCCAGCTCTCTTTCCATCTTGTACTCCAGGTAGCCTATTATGTCTTGCCGAACCTCGCTTCTCGACAACGTCTCATGGTCAAGCAGAAGTTCCTCGTCCGTCGAGAAGTAGTAAGAAACCACCTTGTACGCCTTGAAGCCGTGGTAATCGCCTTTCTCGATTCCAGGTGCACGCCACATGTAGTCGCTCATGACCACGTTCGATGCAGAGGCGAAGCTGGTTTCTGCGACACGGTGGTTTACCTCAACTGTAGTACTCTGGCTTAAAGGACCATTCAGGAACAGTATCATGACCGTTATCAGGCCGGCCACCATCAGCGAACCCATCGCCATTACCACCAGGAATATGATTCCCTGTCCCTTACCGTACTCTGTAGACATGTAGACTCACCGGTAGTGGTGGGTTGCCTCTGTCCTCACGGACCAGTAGAGCCGGTGCAGACAGTGACGGTCGAAGGGTCGACACACACTCCATGGCAACTTCTTTTGGGTTTTCTGCGTTCTCTCCAGGCCGGGAAAGTAGCTCTATGGAAAAGGCGAAGTTTTCGCCATCGAGACCTGTGACCTTATCTATATAGCAGTGTCCGTTTCTTATCTTGTATCCTAATCCCTCCTCCCCCTCTTTCCTATGGGAAAAATATTCTATCGGTATATGGGCTCTCCTCCGGTCATAGCTATAGCGGGATGTTCCTGGAGTGTTATCCAGCTCTTCGGCTGTAGCCTCCAGCGACACCAGGTTTTCAAGCACGACAGCATTCCTGTACAAATGTTCCTGCGAGGTATCAACGTTCACGCTCAGGTCTGTAAGTCCGGCCACTCCTATCATGTATATGACATATAGCGTGCCAGCCGCAACTATGACTGTTACAGCCGCCTCCGACATACTTTCAAGACTCAAGAGCAGACACCTTTCTCGAACCTGAGAACTTCTTGGCCTGAATCATGGATTTTCTGGAGACAGAGTCCCTGCTCCAGCTTCTGCGGCTCCGGGTAAGACCATCTATAGCTCGAAAAACCCTTGATATCGGCAAGTGTCTGGGTGGCATTCTCGTCAGTGTAGCCCAGGACCATTTCACCCTGTCTTACATGGAAACGGTATCCCGGTAGAGATATTCCTATAGAGCCCTGGTCCATCGAATCCAGGCCCATGGCTGCGTTCTCTATCCGCTCTGACTGTAGTTCAAGAGTCTGCTGTCTCAGGAAACTATCTGACTGGAACTTGTAGCCCAGGAGCACGGCTATTATAGCGATGGTTATGAAAGAATAGGCTATAACCTCCGGTCCTATCTCCACGATTCCTTTTCTCGGCATCATCCCACCTCCGAGGCCGTCAGTGTGACCTGTGAAACCTCGTCGCTTCCACAGCCAGAGTCACAGGTCGCCTCGAAAGACCACCTGCCCTGGTTGATGGGTCCAGGCTTTTCAAAGTCTACCTCACAGTTCTCCACCGCGTGTGAAACCTCCTCGCCCTGTATATCGGCAGTGATGATAGAGCGGCCTTCTTCACGCCTTACCTCCATGCCGGCTAAGTTCTCGAACTCTACCATGGTGGTCGAACCAGTAACAGTCCCGGTCTCCCCACTGCATTTCTGTGCCACAGTATCTACTACCTTGTTAAAGCTCTGTTCATCGCCCTGGCTCAGAAAGTCGGAGAAGCCAGCTATACCTGATGAGAAAACCCCTAATGATGCCAGTCCGATAAGCATACCGGCGATTATAGTGACCCCCAGGCCAGATACAGCTTTAGCCATCGGCGTCACCCGTCACGTCTTCCCGGCATTCCTGCCAGGTCATCTCCGGATTTGCCTGGACGCATTCCAGAATCTGGTTGTTGGTGCCGGTTTCACCTCCGACTTCACCGGTTCCGGAATCCCAGACGTTCGATACCGAGCCATAGAGAGCTACTACTACAAGGATAACCAAGAATATAGCCGCGACTAATTTACCGATATCCATCTGTCAACCACCGAACAGTCCCTGAAGCACATTCTGGGTAACGAATTTTGTGAGTTCGCCCGCGTATTTCGACGATGCCATAGCAAGTATCACGACAGTCGCAAGCGCCACTAGAAGCCCCACCACCATCCTTATGCTCATCTCAAATCCTTTTCTCGAACTCATAGATGGATTAAACCTCTCTGTCTTGAAATTATTACTGCTCGTCTCATGGCGATGGATATGAGACAGAACCTACGAACCCCGAGACTACATCCCCGAAATAGTTCTGGAAACCCGTCGCTACTAGAACAACTAGCAGGATAATCAGTATTATCATCCCCAGCTTCTGGATGGAGATATCCATAACCTTTCTTTGCCATCCGCTGGTTTATATCAGTGGTCAAGAGACACATCTCTGATGACAGTTCGGGCGTCGACCACGTCCTGGTTGTTCCAGTTCTCCAGCGCCTCTATCACGACCCTGCTGAAGTCAGCGTTCTCATAGGATCTTCCCCATATCATCGAACCTCCGTGCCAGAGCTCATACCTGTTCTTGCCGCCCGAAGTCCTCATGACCTTGAGAGTGTATTCCCTGTCCAGGTCATAGTCGTACGGCACCTCCATAGTATCCTCTGGCTCCATACCTCTGGTTTCAAGCCACAGATTCCGGTTGCCATCCGGACCCGTACCGCGTAAATCCGTCCAGAAATCGCCTACTTCCTGAAATATGGGGTCTTCAGTCGCCGGGTTCAGCATCTTAACGGCGAACAGGCCTTCCTCTTTCATCACGAAATCTATGGTTAGATTTTTTTCGCCGCCCGGCAGGCTCCTCCATTGCATTCTGTCCCATGAATCAGTGGCGCCCGGGTCAAACATGATGTCTCCCTCTGATACAGACCATGCATCCTCGGAGAAATACCATGTCGGCCGGTAGTCAAGCACCTGATGAGGTCTTTCACTGCCCTCACGGCTCCACTCGCCTTCGCTCGGGTTGCAGCTCCAGGTCTCGCCGTCTATCTCAATCGAGTCTATGTTGTTGTCGTTCTGGTCGCTGCACAGGAACCATTTAGCCTCGCCACCAGTTTCAGGCGAACTCAGGCAGAGGAGGTCGCCGTACATCCGCAGCTTGGCGCCTGTGTTGTCCGATAAAATCATCGGCCTGTCGTCGTACTTGGAGACATCGAAATCATCAAGGTCGCCGCCGTGGAGTCCATCCTCTATCAGCTTCTGGTACACATCCCACGGACTCTTATCATCTATGTCACTGTACTTGTTGTTGTATGCCGTGAAAGCTCTGGCGAACCCGTCGTTGTCAAGTTTGTGGCCTGGCGAGAAGTATATCTCGGTGTCCTCCGGTGTCGGATTCACTGCACTTGGTTCTCTCTCACGTATGCTCAGCAGGCACTCATTATTGTTCGGCGGCGTCATCTCGTAGTGGTCTCCCACATCACCCGGATATAGCCCGCCTTCGCTCTCCCAGTCCATCAGTGTGAAGGGATGCCGGTAGTCCTTGGTAGAGAACCCGGGCCAGTTGAAGTTCCCGATGTTCATCTCGGCGCGGAAGGTGTTGCCCATCGTCGGGCCGTTGTAGGGGTCAAGCGTCTCGTCTTCTCCGAGTCCCTCACACTCGTCCGAAAGCTTTGTTATCTGTATGTAGGGATACAGGTTCTGTGCACCCCCTATCGGCTGGGAGGCGTCGCCCTCCATCGTAGGCTTTTTCTTGTTAACCTGTATGTAGCCTTCGTCTCCTTTACACAGCTTGACCCGGACAAAGCTGCTGGCCCCGCTCCTTGTCTTATCGATAGACTTTGCCAGCATCTGGCCTCCGCCCACGCAGTAGAGGTTGGTGTGTCCTTCTTCTTCCATCAACTGGTCGATTGTGACGGCGTCTCCCATCACCTGGGTCCGCTCGCCACCTCCGTCCTCAAATCCTAGGAAATAGAATATATTGGCCGACATGTCAGAAGGCAGGTTTCCACGTATACCAGTATCATCGTTGTAGTTGCCGCAGCTGTCCGTAACTATATTATAGAAGTTCTCGGATTCAGAGACCCCGGCAAGATAGAAAAGCGAGCCTTTATCCGGGCTTGCACTGCCATACGTCTCACCGGTCTTCAGTATTATCGGTTCCTCACTTGTTATCTCAAAATCTATCCTAGACGCCTCCCCCTCCATGTCGTTTCCTGGACCAGTAAGCGACCCGAGTCCTCTTGCGGCAGTAGACGCTTCAAAGCCATTGCAGGACGGTTGGCTTCCGAGGACAGTTTCAGATAGCGCCGGATATCCTCCCGCATCATTTTCCCCAGCCACTCTACTACATTCCACGGCCTTGTCGTACGAGTACCGGGCCGCGGCTGCAAGCGTCTCCTCATCCTCTACCAGTATCTTGCCAGAGAGTGCCCGGCTCATCTCTTCAAACGACCCGCCTCCTTCTGTAAGTGCCTGGCCGAAAGCTCCCTGGGTGAAAGCCGTCACTATAGCCGCGAGAGCCATCGCACCGACTGCAAGAGCAGCTATAACTGTCAGTGAGAACCCTTTACGCTTTACGAACACTGGAAACCACTTCCGCCTATCATGTCACCGATGGCACCCACCATGCTGCGGCAGATACCCTCCATAGAGCCTCCCGAGTTCAGTACCATAGCCATAAGGACCGCTATAGCTATTACCGTGACTATTATGTACCCGCTCAGGCTCATCATTTCATCGGAAGCAAACATCGGTCTGTCACCCTATACTCTGCTGAATCGCGTTGTTCACGCCATCCATTATCGAGCCCTTCGTGGCCGCCATCAATCCAAGCAGCACTACCACCGCCAGAACCAGAAGGGCGATTTCCCGGGTAGGTATGCTTCCCTTAGATTTTCCGTATATCTCATCTATCATACGCCTGTCTCTATCCCCTGAACCAGTCCTCCGAACAGCAGAGAGACTATCAGGAGTGTCATAGTATAGAAGAACATTCCCGAAATAAGAACTTTTCCGATGAACATGTTCCTGTACGTCACGTTTTCGCCCTCTGTGATTTTCATGTAGAAAGTTCCGAGTATGTAGAGCAGCTGGATAAGGTAGATCCCTACCACGAACTGCAGCAGCTCCGGTGGAATAGCTGCATCAAGATTTCCAAGTATTCCCGAGAACTGCTGGGTCTGGCCCTGTGTCTGGTTAAACTGCTGTCCTCCACTGAATACCGTCGAGAGCTTGAACATCGCAGTTATGATGGTCTGCGACATTCCAACCGCGACCCCGGACACAACCGGGGCAAGCAGATAGGCAAGCATCTCGATGGTCGTGGTCGACTCCTCCATCAGGTCGTTCAGGCGTTCCTGAGTCTTGTGGATGTTCTCCAGGTACCGGGAGATTGTCATCATAGCCATAGCCGCCATGTGTGTGCCTTTCTCCGATGACTCCAGTATGGCCTTCATAACCGTCTCTATCATCTGGCTCGGGAACTGGTGAAGCGCGCCGTACTTGTCGTTGAAAACCGCCTCCTCGAACGTCATACCCATCTCGCGGACGTTGCGCGACGCCTTGTTGAACAGGTCAGATATCTCAAGGTCAGAGGTGGCCTCGGCCGCCTCCTCCAGCGCAAGTTCGATTGGCGTTCCGCCTGAAATCTTGTTGCCGAGCTGGAAGAGAGCGTTCGGGAACTGGCTCTCGATATCTCTGAGGTGCTGCTCGGCGTTCCTCCTCTCCACGTTGCCAAGTATCTTGGTTACACCTATGCCCAGACCAAGGCCAAACGTGATGCTGACGCTTCTCATAAGCATAGGGAGCGGGGCCAGCTCGCCGCCTCCAGTAAATACGGATACAACATTGTTCGGGTTGATGTCCGGGGCCGGGTAGAAGAAGGGCGCCAGAAGGTATCCCACTATTCCATAAAGTGCGATAACGAAGAAAATCACCACTCCTATAGGCCAGACCGGTATACGGCGGGTCTCTCCCATGAAGTCGATAGCATAGTTGCCACGTTCCGGGAGCGCATCCTTGCTTACCGGCTGTGAAGAGACCGTAGGAGGCCTTGAACTCAGGATGCGCTGCATCAGCCAGTAGAGGAAGCCAGGCAGCAGTATGTTGAACATCATTATCAGGTGGATCGGGCGTATCGCGTCGCCCATGAAAACTGATACCAGGGGCAGCATAATCATGCCGAGAACCGGCAGCATAGCACCCATGGCGTTGAGTATCATGACAGGAGTCTTGAGGCCCTGGGCATAGTGCTTCATCTTCTCCTGCGTCCCGTCGAGAATCCGGTCGATCGAGTCCTGTAGAAGGTCTTCTCTACGGTTCTCGTCGGGCTCGTTCATCGCCGCCTCAAGCAGCTGCAGCGACTCAAGGAAGTCATCGTTGTAGTTCTTCCAGCGCTTAGTGTAGCTTTCCAGAGCGTCCTGGACGTTGTTGTGGTTGCCGACCTCGACGTCCCAGAGCACGCCTTTCAAGTCCTTCGATATAGGGCCGTTCAGGTTGAGGGCGGCGAAACGGACCGCGCCTTCAAGATTAGGCGAACTCCGCATGTAGACCACCATGTAGAGGATGGAAAGTATCATCTCGCCACTGCTACGTATAACCTTGTTCTTCGCCGCATAGACCGGCTTGTAGTATGTGTATGCCGTCGCGGCCAGAGGGACCGATATGAGTAGAAACATCAGAGAGTTCGGTATAACAGGGCCGACTAGCATGTTGAACACGAACATGA
Source organism: uncultured archaeon (assembly GCA_964512895.1). Taxonomy (GTDB): domain Archaea; phylum Nanohalarchaeota; class Nanosalinia; order Nanosalinales; family Nanosalinaceae; genus JBDGRD01. Next base: position 56,000 of record CAZEKI010000001.1, on the reverse strand, counting down.
AAAACCATACCATAAACGAACCAAAACCGAGCAGGACGGTTGCAGACAGCACCATTCCCGGCGTTATATCCCAGTCAAGTAGCCTCAGCGGCGGCATGAGCTTGTCGTGCGTGCCTTCGCCCGCTTTCAGGTTCAGAAGTTCGCTGGCCTTCAGACAGAGCCTCTCATAGTCCGTCTTTTCGCGCTCATGTTGCTCCTCTTCTTTGTACTGCTGGTACTCCCTTGAATAACCTCTGCCCGATGAATCGGTATTATAGGGCGGTAATTTAACGTCCTGGTTAAGCCGGTCTACTATGTCTTTAAGCCGCTCCTGTTCTTCTTCATCCATCTGTCACACCTGCTGGTCCAGCCACTCCCGCCACCGCGCAAAGATACGCTCTGGGTCCTGCTCGCCGTATTCTTCCCCAACTCTGTCTGCGAGCAGATGGAATCTCTGGTTGGCCTTCACGACGAACTCGGCCTCCAGCAGCTCGTCGTTACCGGTTTCTTCTGCCCGTTTCACGAGCTCTTCTTTCATCTTTTTCCGGAGCTGGATGTTGCCCCATACCGCTTCCCAGTCGTTCTTCCATTCACGGATGTTCTCGGCGATACGGTTCAGGACCATCGACTCGCCGTTGAGGAGGGTATCGGTCGGCACAAGCTCGTCCTCGTTGCTGTCGTACCGCATCAGGTCGACGAATGCTCCCTCGTCCTGCGGATCGTCGGTCCAGTCCTTCCTGACCTCCGTGATTCCTGTGACACGCCGGTAGGTGTGGAGGCCGTCCGGGCTGCGAATCTTGTTCACCGAGACGATTACGTCGGTTGCCTTGAAAGACGTTCTCGGCACGCCAAGGTCGTTGACAACACGGTCGAACACCGAATACGCCGATTCGCCGTGGATGGTTCCGCCGACAAAGTTGGCTACAGCCCCGACACGCATCGCCTCGTACAGAGTCTTGGCCTCGTCGGAACGCACCTCACCTATGACCAGTGCCGAGTCTCCGAGCCGGAGCGATGTCCTGATGGCCTCGTCGGCGCCAAGCTCGTTTTCCACCTGTGTGATGACCGAGCGCGACTTCATCCTTTCGACGTTGTATCCCAGCTCCTTCATCTGCGGGATAGGAAGCTCGAGCGTGTCCTCAACCGTAACTATCCGGTGCCGCTTGAGTATCTCCAGCATCGAAGCCGCGAGAAGCGAGGTCTTACCCGCGCCCCTGGTACCTGCGAACAGCATCGACCGGTTGCCGTCGACTATGAAAGAGATCAGCCCGGCTCCAAGAGGATTTATCATGCCGTTCTTGATGAACAGTGGCAGTGTCCAGGCCCGGGAGCGGTGGCGCCTGAACGCGAACGCAAGGCCTTCCGGTGAGAGATTTTCCTGTATTATAGCTACTCTCGCCCTACCTCCCGGCACCTCGGTGTCGGTGTCGAGTACTGGGTTGGCCTCGTCTAGCGGCCGTCCTGACTGTATACGGAAACGTGTGGCCCAGGACTCAGCCTCTTCCTTCGTCGGAATCAGGTTCGTCTCGCATTCCTCGTAGTCCTGGTGGTTGATGTATATCTCTGAGTTACCTATAGGCGAGTTTATGTAGACGTCTTGGATCTTCGGGTCGGAAAGAAGCAGTTCGAGCACTCCGAGTCCGGACGTGTATCGATTAAGTATCGCGGTCAGGTTGTCAACCTCGTCACGGTCCAGCTGGATATTCATCTGGTTGGCGATGTCACGTATCATGTCACGGCCGATGTTCTCGAACACCTCTCTCATACGTTCCGGCCGGGCAAATTCGCCGGACTCAGGCTGGTGCGACGCCATGAACCGTCTGGCTGCGTCCAGCAGCTCGTACTTCTCCTCGGAAAGGTTGAACTCTGGAGGGTTGACGTGGTAAACCGGCTGGACCTGGTCAGGTACCTCGTAAATCGAGACCTCGATATCGTTCATGACGGTGTACCGGTCGATTTCTTCGCCGCGTTCCGGGGGCAGCGACATGAACTTGGTAAGCATGAAGTTCGGCCGGACAAGAGGATGGAAGAACTCTCGGTATACTTCTCTATCGCCGACGTGGTGGCCGGTTATGTAGTCTCCTGCTCTTGCTCTCTGAATCATCTCGGTCTCTTCAAGCCTGGAGAGCACTGGATTGACAACGTCCTGGATGAAGTACTTGATACACCGTTTCCTTCTCGGGTAGGTGTCGTCCTGCTGTTCTTCAAGATGGCGGCGCTTACGGATGAGTTCGACGTAGGCACCTACCGGGTCCCGCCTCAGCTGGTCGACCACTATCTGCTGTACTTCAGGCAGCTGCTCGGAGTAGAAGCTGTCGCATTTATCGGTCTTGACTTCCTGGGACAGGTAGCCCTGGCTTGAGATGTCCTGTATAGCCTGGGAAACCTCCTTCAGAAGCTGTACCTGGTCCTCGCCGTACTCGTAGTCCCGTGACTCCGAAAGAACAACCGCAGAGGCCTCTGGAACCTCCTGGAGTATGTTTATGACCCTGGACATGACCTCGGGGTAGTCCTCTATAGAGGCTCCGTATATAGACCCCAGTGTGTTGACTTCGACGGTACCGGTCTCGTCATCGTACTCGTAATCAAAAACATCGAGGTCTCTTACGCTCATACCCAGCATTATTATTCACGTAACTATTGAATAAAAGATAGGATGCCTCCGCAGCAGGACTTGATAAACCAAGTCGTTGACCGTGTCAACGATTTCAACAGAAGGATGAGGGACATAGAGGAGAAAGTAAGAAACCTTACCGCCCGTGTCAACAACCTTGATGAGTCTCTTTTGAACAAGACCAAGTCCCTGAGCGACGATATACAGGAGCTTGAAGACGAGATAGAGGATGTCCGCGACCGCATCGCCAATCTAGAAGTCGATATCAAAGAAATCAACCGGGAGAAGCGCAAGTTTGTCTCTACACAGGAGCTTGAGGAGATAGAGAACTACATGAAGCTTATGAACCCGATCAACTCCTCTTTCACGACAGAAAGCGAGGTCAAGGAGCTTATAGACGAGGAGACCGTCACAGAGAAGGAAGTAGAACGCCTTATAAACAGAAAGATAAAAAGCCTGGAAAACGAACCAGATAATGATGAGGCACCTGAAAACCTTAAATAGAGACTACAGGCTAGATATGATATGAAGTTCGAGCTTTTCGGCCGCCTGAGAGACAACGAACAGGAAGAGCAACAGGAGACAGGCGCCGAGGGAGGTTTCCAGTCCCGGCAGCAGACACAGGGACAAGGAATGGACTTCAGCGGGAGCCTCCAGAGAACTGTAGAAAACATGTTTGAACAGGGATACGCCGAAGAAGAGATCAAGCAGGAGCTCCAGGGACAGTACGCCCCAGAGGAAATTGAGAACGCTATAACCAACGCCGTCGCCGACACAGCAGGCGGCGGAGGCAGCATGAACGATGGAGGACCACAACCTATGACACCCTACCAAGGAAACGACGAAGCCGCGAGCCCTATGGATGAAGGATACGGGGATAACAGCGGAAACAACGACAACTCTCTAGAACCCGATACCGGTGCCGGACAGCAACCACCGGTGGAAGGCCAAGACGGGGACGCCATAAATCCGCGTGTTGAAGAACTCATAGAAACTATCGTAGCGGAAAACCTTGACCGCGTCAGGGTCGAGTTCGAAAATGTATACGAGGAGATAGACAGCCTGAGAGACGAGATAGAAGATATCGAGCAGAGAGTCCACGACCTTGAGGTACGGGATGACGAGGACCAGCAAGAGTTCGTCCAGAAAGTTGACGAGATGGAGGACCACATCGACTCCTACCAGTCCCGTATAGGCGGCCTGGAAAAAGCTTTCCAGCAGGTCCTTCCTTCGCTTGTCGACAACGTCCGCGACCTGACAGAGCTGGTCCAGGAAATCAAGCAGGAACGCGGTATAGAGACATCCAAGAACGTTTCAAAGGAGGATATAGAGGACGTAGACCTCGAGGACTGGTAAACCACCTTTCTGAATTCAGTCGCCGCCTCCTACCGTCATGCTGACAACAACCAGCAGGAAGATGAGAGTAAGTATCGGCATCACGACGTCCTGGAACGTGTTCTCGACGCCGCCTACAAGAGCGCCGACATCAGCCTGGAACGCGAAAGCTCCAAGGAAAGACAGTACAGCCAGCACCAGCGCGCCTATAACTGGCAGGTCTCCTTCTTCAAAACCAGCTCCTATATCGTAGCCGGAAATCCCCAGGAGTAATAGATAACCTAGGAGTCCGAACATTGAGAAGGCTATCGCCGCACCGAAGCTCGCGAATATGCCTGCAGGCGCGAAAACCTGTATACCACCAATGGTTACAAAAGACAGGGCAAGCGCTATGACCCCGTTTACACCAGAGTCCTCGCTAACGACGTTGTACTTCTCCAGAAGTCCATAGGTCACAGCCAGAACCAGTAACCACGGGAAGAATAGCTGGAAAACGTCCATCCCGGCCATGGATTCAACGATTTGCTCGAAAGCACCCATGGCTCACTCACCTACTCTCCGCCACTCTTTCCCTCGGTGAATATCCTTTTCAGAAGGGAGTCATCCCCGCTGTCGCTTCCACCGCCCATGCTGAACATGAGCACACCAAGTATCAGAGCGACCCATATCAGGCCGGTGTTCAGGGTGTAGTTCAGGGTGCCGAGGATAGTGGCCATTACTCCGCCCTGCTGGCCGAGGAAGAGAGCCTCCAAACCACCTGAAACTGTGAAGGCGATAGCTATAATTATGACTCCTACTATGCCAAGGTACCAGTTCTCCTCGAAGTAGTCTCCTACTCCGCTCAGGGCCACTATAGTGAAGAGTCCAAGAATGCCCAGGAGTCCTACTGTCAGAGTTCCAAGATAGTTGACGAAGAACGCCTGATATGCCGGGTTCTGTACAAGGAAGTATGATACAAAGAAGCCGAATATTATGGCCATCAACGGAGGAATCTTGTCATCGTCTCCTATAACAGGTACCTCCTGAAGCACCATGTAGAATACAAGGTATGTCAGAAGGAAAGGTAGGACACCTATGAAGAAGTCTGCCTGTTCTAGGGCGGCCAGAAACTGTGTAAATCCTCCTACTGCCACTCAGCTATTCACCCTCGTCCTCCATCTGGCCCCTGTTATGCATGTTCATCAGCCAGAGCTCGCGAGCGATAATCATCAGTGCGAGCATCGTTATCCATGGCTCTATTATCTTGCCGAACGTTATCAGGCCTACGTCCTGCGAGGCCCAGAAGAACGACCAGACTGTTACGAAGATAGCGCCGAATGAGAGGGCAGCGATAGTGAATTCGTCCGCCCAGTTCTCGATGTTGTACAGGTATTCATGGAACTTCTGGTCTTCCATCAGAATCCACCTCCTCCACCGAAGCCGCCTCTTCGGCGTCTTCCCATAACCTTTGCAAGTATGAATCCGATTACAACGCCAATGAGTGCGACATCCGGATTATTCATAACGCCGCTCATTATTGAGGATACAGTCAAAGCCATTTCTTATCTACCTTATAACATCGTTTATCTGTTCTGGATTTAAATAATTAGGCGGTTCTATCCGCTTACTTCCCCGACTTCAGGGCCATAATCAGTTGCACCCGGAGTTTCGGGGCTCTCTAGCTCAGTCAGGTTTTCGAGCTCTGGCGAGGATTCTTGATAGACTGTTCTTTCCTCCAGATGTCCCGCAGCTGTTCTTCCGAGGTACTCTTCGCCTTCGATCTGTGCTTCAAGGACATCCGCCAGCTCCTCGTCGAGATCGTGGCCATTGTTTTCTGCTGCGCTCCTGATACCGTTGAGCTGGACGGTCGAGTTGGCTTCTATGATTTTTGTCTCACCGGTTCGAGTGTCAACTGTGTAGTCTATGCCGAGTAGTCCGCCTCCCAGGATTTCTGCGGTGTCCCAGAGGGCCTCGAACTCCTGTCCGAAGTAGACATCCGGGTCAGAGTAGAAGCCGCCGTTGGCAACGTTTTTCGGCTCGTACTCTCCTACATCCTGTCGTGTCTGGGACTCTACTATCCTATTCTGGTTTGAACCCTCGAAGACAACCGCTCGCCTTTCTTCTACATGTGGGTTGTTCCAGTGGTCTATGAGTTCCTCGTACACCCTGTCCGAGTCGAACTGCTCCCGCTGACCGGGTTCAAGCACCTGGAATCCCTCCCCATGTGAGCCGTCGCTGAGCTTGGCCACAACCTGCTGGCCCGATGCAAGCGCGGCGTTGAGCTCGTCTTGATTCCAGTAGGTGTCGGTCGTGGGAACTCCGAACTGTTCAAGTACTTCTTTCGTCGCAAGCTTGTCGTCGCAGACAGCGGCGCCCTCCGGCTCGTTAAGGAATTCTATGCCGTGCCTGCGGAGCTCTGGAAGGTAGTCGGCGTTTCTATATCCACGCTTGTTCCTCAGCAGAAAGCATGTTCCCGAGAACTCGTCGGCATGTCGGTCGCCTATGTGGAATCCGTCTTCCTCGACCGATATGTCGGATTCCGGCACCTGAAGGATATCGTAGCCCCGGCCCTCAAGCTCCGCTATAGTGGGCGCTAGAGAACCGAGAGAGTCTGCACCTACAATTAAATCGGCGGCTGCCTGGCCTTCCGGCAGGCGTCTGGTGTTCAGGAAAAAATCGATTAGCTCTCCCAAGTCCTCGGAAAACATATGTTGTCATGCAAGAATGATAAATTTAAATCTGTCGGGTCACTCGGTCCATAACTCGTCGGGGTCGAACGCGTCTTCGCCCTCTTCAAAACCTTCTTCCAGCTCCTCAAACGTTGTTTCGTCCTGCTGTTCAGCCTGTTCCTGCTGTTCCTCAGCCGGTATGAGCTGGCCTTCTATCTTCTCCACTATATTTTCGAGATGCGCGTCTATCTTGTCCAGCTCTTCTTCAACCGTTCCAGGTATCTGGGGGCCGTTCGGGTCGCCGCCTCTAAAGTCCTCTTCCAGCTCTCTAACAGCCTGTCTGATATCTTGAGCAGCCTGCTCCAGCCCCTGTCTCTCAAGGTCTTCTTCTTTTATCTCCTCCTGCATTATCTGGTCGCACTGCTGCAGCTCCTGCTCAAGCTGCTGGATGTACTGCCGGACCTCCCTTACCTGTTGCCGGAGCTGTTGCTGGTCTCCATCTGCGATAGCGATGCTTGCTGTCTTGAAGACCTGGAAATATACTCTTCGCCTCTGCTGCATATTACGGGCCTGGGCATCACCCGTCGAGAACTCTCGTTCAAGCGATTCCAGCTCCTCCATCATCTCCAGGAACTCTGAGGCTTTTCCTTTGACATCCTGTATCTCCTGGTGGACCTGCTGGAAAGCGTTCCTCTCCTGCTCATCTTCTTCAAATATTTTCTCCAGGTCCTGTTCGATGGTCTGTATCATCGGAGGAATATTCCTGAGCCCGAAGTAGTTTCTCTTGCCATTCATGAAGTTGCTGAACTCGCGGCTAGGCGAGTTTGGCTGTCCCTGGGCCTCCGAAAGGTCGTCTGAAAGCGTTTCGCTCCTCAGCCTTGCCCAGTCTCCACCCACTGTCTCTATGGCCTGTTCAACCTTTCTGACTCTCTTGTCGAACTCTTCTATATCGTGTTCTTCCAGCTCATTTATCTGGTAGACCTCCTGGTATCGCGTCTTGATGTCCCGGAGTTCGCGAAGCAGTTCTCTTCTTTCCTTTTCCTCGATCAGGTTCTCAAGTATGTTTATGAACCTCTCAGTTCCCTGAGGTGCTCCTTGTAAAGCGTCCTCTATCTCTTCCTCGGGAATAAGAGGTTCCTCCGGCACCATGTCCGATTCCTGTCCAAGAAGGTCTCTGTGCTCCCGCACGTATTCTTCAAGTTCCTCTGTCAGCCGATATTCCTCCGTGAGCCTTCTCTGCTCTTCCTGCTGTACAGCCTCGAGAAGAGGTTTGAAATCGTCCTGTATGAAGTCCGCTATCCCAGCGTAGGTATGTCCCGGGTCCTTTGCGTTCAGAGCTCTTACCATCATTATCAGGTTGTCCGGGCTAAAGAGGCGGGAGCTTATATCTTCTCCAGTCCCACGTCCGAGGACGCGGTCCATCGCAGACTGCATCCTTCCAACCTCTCCCACCTCTTCTTTCATGGTCTCGATTATTTCCTGGTCCACACTCAGGAGCTTCTGGATAAGGTCACCGGCCTGCTCGATCTCGTCAAGTAGCTGACGTTCAGCCTCCTCGATTCTCTCCGCCTCCTGCTCAAGGTTTTCTTCGGCGGCACCGATGTTCATTATCTCCTCGTTCAACGCGTCGAAATGCTCGGCCTCGACAAGCCTTTCCTGAAGCTCTACACTCTGTCTGGCCCTTATCAAAAGCTGTCTCATCTCGTAGATCTGCTGGTGGGTGTTAATCGAGTACTGAATCGTGGTCCTCAAATCCTCCAGTGCTCCTCTGGCGTCATCATCCTGGACAAGAGGTCTCAAAGTCTGCATAATGGACTCAAGGTTTCGCTGTATATCGTCCCAGAACTGGTCCGCTTCGTTATCGCTTACCTCGGTCTGCGACGCATGCTCGTAGAACTCTTCTATCCTTTCGACAGTCGCCACCCATTTCTGCTCCAGCTCTGCCGGGTCTACCCGGTCTTCGACAAGATCTTGCTCGAGAGTTTCCATGTCTCTCTGTATCCTCTGCCTCTCGTTCTCGACGGCCTGCTCCATATCACCTTCCAGGTTCTGGAGTTGATTGAGAAGTTTTCGTTCATCCTCGGCAGCTTCACGTTCAACCGCCTCGCTTTCCTGGGCATAGGCTTCTCTCAGGGCTCTTTTCTCTTCGTCCAGAATCTGCCAGGCCTCATTTATCTCGCGTTTAAAATCTTCTACGTCTTCTCCCGCCATAGTTTAAACCTCGCTAAGCCTGTATTTAAATCCTGTCTGAAAAGGCAAAAAATCAACCTCTGACTTGCTGGATGGCCTGTCGTAGCTGCTGTATAACCTGTCGCTCTCGCTGTGCCTCGCTCTCTTCCTCTTCTTCCAGCGAGGCCAGATGGGACTCTATAGCGCCCAGGCGGCCTCCAGCTATGTCGCGGATATCATCTCCGCCGATCTGTACTCCGCCGCCAGATGCCTCGACATTGTCAATAACAGCATTGAACTTGTCGATAAGTTCATTGTCCTCGGCTATCAGCTCCTGGAGTTCGCCTACTATCTCTTCGTCGAGCTCAAGATGCCTCTGGAGCATGCTTAGTGCCTCTTCCATCTCGCTGGTCAGCTCCTGGAGAGCCTCCTCAACTTTCTGGGTCCTGTTTTCAAGCTGGGCCTCCTGGTCTTCTTCCTCCTCGGCTTCGGCGTACAGCTGTTCCCATGTGTACTCCTGGGCAACCTGTTCGAGCATCTCGTCCTCGCCTTCAAGCGCCTCGAGCTCCTTGTGCAGCTCTCTGATGGTTTCCTGGGTCTCGACCGCGTCTTCAGCGACGTCGACCAGCTCTTTCAGCGCCTGGCCTTCCTCGGTCTCCTCGGTCTCTACACTTTCAGCGACCATCCTCAGAGTATTATCTATTTTTTCCAAGTCTTCGACCACGTCGTATAGCCCGTAGAAGTTACCGGGGGCCTGGCCCTGGTTGTATTTTCCTTCGATTCCCTGGGCGTAGTTATCAAGTCCAGTGGCATTTCTGAGCGCATCCTCGAAGTTGAAAGCGCCCTGCCCGAAGAACAGGTTGGCTCTCTGGTCTCTGCCCAGGCCGCCAGCTCTCCCTATAGTATCAACCGCCTGGGTGAGGAACGCATCTATCCGTTTCATTCTTTCCGCCACCATACCGAGTTCTTCTTCGTCCTCTTCCTCGATACCGATGGCGTCCTGGACCTTCTGCATCGCATCCTGAAGCTCCTGTCTGTCAGCCTCAAGCGAATTCTCGTCGCCGACAAGTACCTGCTGGAGCAGCTGTATAACCTGTTCTATCTCCTGGGCTGCTTCCTCGGCTTCTTCTTCGTTGCCTGTTTCCTCTGCGTCGCTTATGGCGTCGCGGACCTTGCTGATAGTCCCCTCGGCGTCATGCATCTTGGCCATCGACTCGGCCTTCTTTTCCTTGCCCTCGGCTCTCATCTCTCTACCTCTTGCGCTTACCTTCGACAGGCCGCCCAGTGCGAGCTGTCCTCCACCGAAGATGTAGTAGAGGAGCGCTACAAGGACACCGAATCCGTACGAGAATCCGACGAACAGCTGCCAGTTGCTAACTACCTGTGTGAAGCTGTTAGTCCCGACCATCGAAAGTGTGACGGCCAGGGAAAGCCAGAGCAGTATGTTGCGTCCGCCGCTCCTGGAGGGAAGTAGTACATCTCCCAGTTCAAGCTTCTTGACCAGGCCGACCTTCAGTACTATGTACGTCGTGCCCCATAGAACGGCAAGCGAAGATACAACTCCGACAAATACTGTCGGGGAACCAATTTCAATTCCGACGAGGCTTGAGAACAGTCCGAATATGCTGTTTTCGCTGAATCCTACGCCGCCGAAGGGCTGGGCTGCCGCGGCAGGAACAGTAGAAGCAAGAACCAGAAGCCATTTACTCAGGTCGCCGGCTTTTTTGTTCATACGGTAGTTAAACTTATTGTCCTTTATAATTATTCACCTCTGCCGCCCTTGAAACCCGACCAGAGCACCATCAGAAAGGCGATTACTACAGCTATGAAGAACACGTATGTGATTCCTCCGAACAGCACCGCCATCAGCTCATTGATGTACTGGAAAAGTGTGGTCGGCACTATCATGCCTGTAATCACGAGAGACAATATCATCGACTGTCTCCTGATCCTGCGTTTCTCCTGGTCCGAGCCTGTCAGTATGGTTTCCAGGCCGTCGCTGTCGGCGAGCGTAAACATTAGCGCCCGCTGGAGAGCTATCTGGAGCAGTATCGCTATCAAGAGGAACGGGGCGACGAACTGAGTCAGTATCTCTTCGTTGGAGTCGTACTCCGGTATATCGAGGCCAGGCTCGTCAGAGGCGAGAAAACCGTCGCTTCCTCCATCATTGTAGTAAAAGTCCGAAGCTGCCGATGCCATACCAACTATAAGCAGGGCTGATACCGCGGCAAGGACGAACTTATTCTCCGAAATCTGCACCACCATCGTCGAAACCACCATCTTCGCCGAAGTCGCCGCCTCCAAAGTCATCTCCACCACCACGTCCTTCACGGACTTTTTCCAGGTATGCCGGGATGACCTCGTCGACCATGAAACCCGCCACGAGGCCTGAAATCGCTATCACAAGTAAGTTAGCCGCGATATCGGGGATGCCGAGCTGTGCTCCTAGAGAAACCGACTGAACCGCGATAGAAATTAGATAGCCGGAAACCGCAGCGGCCGGGAATGCAACGTATTTCCAGGGGTCTCTCATATCAACCAATAACTGATTCTAGTTTAATAAAATAGGCCCGCCCTCTACTCGAACTTTCCAAGCCGCTCCAGCGTCTCCAAGATTCCCCAAGCATACACGACTGATTCCCAGGCCCGGATGTAGTCCTCCTCTTCCAGGAAGTGATACGTGTCGTCCCGGTAGGCGAGAACGTTCTCCATCTGTTCGACCGAGTCGTCGCGGTCTTCTATCCTTTCCTCAAGCTTTCCCAGCCATTTCTGCGTCTCCTCTTCCAGCTTTTCCTGGGTCCCGTTGTCGAACTCCGTCATCGATACCGCTCCAGAAACTCTTCTTCCTTGTGCGAGGTTTCGCCTATTATAATAATAGAGTGCGGCGGTTCGCCGAACTCCATGTCTACAAGGTCGCCCAGCGCTCCGATATCGATACTCTGGGCCTCTCTGTTTGCTCTCGAAAGCACCAGGGCCTCCCGGGTCTCTAGCCGGGAATCAAGTCCAACAAGTTTTTCGGCCGCTTCCGCAGCATCGTAGTCGATGTCCAGGAGTACGAGAGTGTGGAGCCCGATAGAGTCGTTTTTTTCGATGTGTTCAACGACCGACTCTGGCTCGGAACCTTCCGGCAGCGTCACGGTTCTCCCGAACTTGTAGACGTTAAGCCCGGTCTCCGATACCGATGTAAGAATCGATGGCGCATGAATAACTTTGGTCTCCACGCCCTTTTCCTCGGCTCTATATTTGATGTCGTAGTGCGTGGTCGCGGTCAGAGGGTCGCCCGAGACCAGGAATGCGGTGTCCTCTTCCTTCGCTGATTCCAGCACCCTGTCTTCCTGCTCGACCTCGCTGCGTTCAAGCACCTCGATTTCCGCGCCTGTTTCCTCCTCGAGTCTCTCCATATCGATATTCGAAGTGTTTGTGTAGAACTCGGCGTAGACTTTCTCGGCTGTCCTAACTGCTTCGACTCCTTTTTCTGTTATCTCGCCGTCATCAAGCCCGAGACCGACCAGGTAGAGCATAACCGTTATCCATAAACCAATTCTTATAACGAGTGACATCATGAAGCAGCAAGAACTTGAGAAACGCGTCAAAGAAATCTTCGAGAGGCAAGGCTTTACCGTTGAGGCGGAAGACAACAGGATTAAAGCAAGCAACGGTGAGGAAAAATCTATAGCGGTTTTCTCGTCGGAGAACTACTCTGCCAAAGATGCACTTGAAAACGCAGGACCAGAAGAGCTGGTCTTCGTCGACGAAGCTCTGGCCGACGTTCAGAACGGCCTCGACAACCAGGTCTCTGTAATCCACAAGGAAAGCAAGCAAAACGAGTATGACCTGCCATCCTATGAAGTCATAGGCGATATCGCAGTCATAAACGAGCTCGGAAACCGGGAACGTGAAACAGTGGTCGAGGGCATAAGGGAGTACAATCCGCACGTCAAGACTGTGCTGCTGAAGAAAAACGGTCTCGAAGGAGAGTTCCGCGTAGCCGAGTACGAGAAGCTGTATGGCGATGAGACAGAGACAGTGCACACCGAGTTCGGCTGTCGTTTCAGGGTTGACCCGACGAAGGTATACTACTCAGAGCGTTTCTCCACCGAACGGGACAGAGTCGTCTCGCAGATAGAACCGGGTGAAAACATACTTGTCATGTTCGCAGGTGTCGGGCCGTTCGCGGTCATGGCAGCCAGAAACGCCAGACCGGAAAAAGTTGTGGCGGTCGAGAAGAATCCTGCCGCGGTCGACTACATGCGAGAGAATGTCGAACTGAACAGCGTGGAAGATATAGTCGAGGTCATAGAAGGAGACGCAGCAGAGGCTGTCCCTGACGGGAAGTTCGACCGCATCATCATGCCGCTTCCCGAGTCAGCTGACGAGTTTCTAGCGGTAGCGTTTAGGCACATCACGCCAGGAGGAACTGTACACTACTACCGTTTTATCGAGGACGAGAACTGGCAGGAAGTCGAGGAAGAAGTAGAGAAAGCAGCTGAATCTGCTGGCAGAAACTTTGAGATTATCGACCGCGTAGTATGCGGTGAACGAGGACCCGGCGTAAGCAGGGCCTGTATAGATGTGAAGGTAGGATAGAAGAATAAAGAGAAATGAGGATTAGCCGGGTTATCCCAGCAGCTCCTGTGGGTCGGCGGTATCGATGCCGAGCTCGTCGTAGAGTTCGTTGCGCTCCTGCTCAATCCATTCTTCGGCATCGTATGTCTCTCCGTCTCTCTCCCACTCGACACGGTACTCGTCCGTGTCCGGCAGAACCGACTCGACTCCTTCAGCGTAACGCTGGACTGCATCGACTGAGCTGTAGGCTCCTTTCAGCTGCTTGACCAGCAGCGAGTCCTTCGTCGAGTCCTCTCCAGCCCAGGTGTCTATCTCGCCAAGCACGTCGTCAAGGCCGTACTGTCCAGCGACCTCCTGAACTCTTTCCCGCGCCGATTCAACCACTTCTTCGACACGGCCGGTGATGTAAGGAGAATCGACATCGAGCTCCAGCTTCTTGGCAGAAGTATCTGCAACGTCCAGAATGGTGTTGTATCCTGCTTCCTCGAGCTCGTCTACGTTGTTCTCAATCCACTTGAGCGAAGTAAGGTCTTCCACATCGGTCTGGAAGTTAACGAACTCCTGAGCGAAGCTAGTTACATCGCCTCTAACCTCGTCAACCGTGTCGAGCGCATCGTAGAGCCTCTCCTGCTGGCTCTTGACAGCGTCCGCGACAACGGTTTGCAGAAGCCTCATACCTCTCTCAGGATTGCCGTACTCTGAGAGGTCGGTCGTGACCGAGCCCGAAAAGTCTTCGTCAAGAGAGTCAACGAATTCTTGGGCGTCTTCCCACTCTTCTTCTGTATGTTCTCCGGTGTCAACCGAAGTGTCAGCGTTTCTTATTTCCTGCAGGTTCTCTTCGACGTTCTGCTTGACCTCGTCGTAGGTCTGCTTTCTATCGGCGAGTTCTGCGAGCTGTTCATCGAGCTGTAGCTCGTCCAGTATCTGCCCCGCATTTTCTTTTGCCGCCTGTCTGGCATCCGACATTTCATCCTCGAATGCAAGGGCAAGGTCAGACAGTTCTCCTCCTTCGTCCAGGTATCCCTGGTTTACAGAGCCGGTGTCGGAGCGGAAAACGTCGTTCTGCCCCTTGACGGACCTAAACTGGTCCATAAAGTAGCCGCGGACAACAGCCGCGTCTCCCATGCTGTCGAGTTCATCTGATAGTTCGGATTCAAGCTCCTCTACTCTTTCGGAGTCGTACTCCATCTCTTCCTCTCTTTCGCCGAACTCTTCCTCGTATCTCTGCTTCTTGTCGGCGGCGAAATCGATCAGCTCCTCTGAACGTTCTTCTATCTGCTGCTCGGCTCTGCTGTTGGCGTCGCCAGCAGCTTTTGCTGCGGACAGGGTGGCATCGATACCGTCTTCTTCCGTCTGGGCTCCCTGTTCGAGGGCTCCTCTTACTGAACTGGCTCTCTCGGAGAGCCTGTCAAAGAAACCTTTCCTTCTCTCGACATTCTCCTCGTTTATCTCCGATCCATCAACATCCGTTTCTTCGATATCCGGACCAGAATCTGCCTCTTCCAGTGCATCTTCTACTATACTGTTTTGTTCAGAGACCTCCCGATCTCTGTCTGCGCTGCTCTGTGCTGTATCTTGCTCGTCTTCTCCCATAAATAGACCCCTTGTGTTAGTCGAAAATAGTAGTTAAACATTTTATATATTGTTGAATAACGACTCGCACCCCTGCCTCCGACCTCAAACATATATAAAAAATATGCCACCGGATAGTAACAAGTAGGTGGGAGAGATGGCAGACGGCTTTATAGAAGACGAATCTGACGTTCCTGTAGAACATATCTCGGAGTCAGACCTTTCTATACGAGAACTCATGACGCTGGAAAAAGGCGTTCTCCAGAGCCTGCTTCGCTTCAAGCTCGAATATGAACACCTCGAAGAAGACCTTGAAAGACTTGGAACCGCAGAGCTCGAAGACGATGAACTCGAAAGGTTCCGCAATGTAGAAGCCGCATGGGAGGATATCGAAGAACACTACTGGTCGGACAGGGGCTGGCAGATCGGCTACCTGCTCCAGGACCTTGCCGAGGGCGGCGAAGACTACTACGATACGATACTGGACAGGCTAGAAGAACAGGTAGAGGAGACCAACAGTCTCCACTCGGAAATCCGGCGCTATCCGGGAACCTGGGGAGTCGAAGCAGACATAGACTACGAACGCCTAACCGCAGAGGTAGAACAGATAATCGAAGAAAAGATGCCGGAGACCGCCCTTACAGCGGCACAGGTCAGAGAAATCGACGAGCATATCGGAGAGATTATGCAGCAGGTCGACGAAGGCAACATCGACGAGGTCCGGACCCGTATAGAACAGATCGGCAAGACCATAGAATCGGTCACAGAACGAGTAGACCAAAGCGAGTCAGACCTCGGAAAGTTCGAGGAACTCTTCCACAGCGCGACCGACAGATGGCTGTACGAGCTTGAGTATGTCGCGGACGAGCTGGAAAACTCCAACCGGCTAACAGAGTACATCCAGGAACGGGTAGAGGAATACCACCGCATCCTGGCGCCTTACACCGAGAGAACAGAAAGAGAGCAGAGGATCAGCAGAGAACTCGAGGACTGGGCGGAATACGAAGAAATGATGGAAGGCGAATAAAGGATGGAGAGCCTGGAAACGCCACATAAACCGTTGCTACAGTTTACATGCAAAATACCGAAACAGTTAAAAAGATAATTTACTACTGTGTGGTAACATGAGTTCTGGCGACGATAAAACCCTGAGAGAGAAGTCGGAAGAGATAGACGAGCGGTTCGACGAGATACGGACGCGGCTGGAAGAAGGTGATATAAGCCAGAGAGCAGCCGCCAGACATCTACAGCGCCTACATTCCGACATAGAAGCCACCCGCGAAAACTACGAACAGGCCCGACAGGACGCCGATAGAGCCGTCAGCGCCGCCCATAGCCGGATGAACCGGACTATGAGACAGCAGGAAGAAATCGAAGACCTTCTCGACGATATCAAAGGCAGTGGGCCTACCGGTGGCGGTAAATCCAGGACACGGAGAAAGTTCCTTGGCGGACTGGCCGGAGCTATAGCAGTAGGCGTAGGCGCCGACTGGACTAACCTGTGGGTAGGCGACGGCAGCTGTGACTACAGCGACAGGGCCTCGCCAGATATAGACTACTTCGGCAACAGATGGCCGCAGAGATACTGTAGTGAAGTAGAACGTACGCCCTCTGCAGACGGAGACGACTGGGACGGCGGCCAGGCAACCGACGATGACGACGGAACACCGACTCCCTGGGACGGAGGAACCGCGACAGACGACGACAGCGGAGATACACCAACGGAAACACCTTACGCAGGCATCCACACTAATACAGAGTACAGTTTTGAGGACATACAGAGCTGTTTGACAGATGACCAGATACGCACTATAGACAGAGAAGTCGCCCCAGATAACGAGAGCCCTGGAGACTACAGTCCGGCGGACTTCCAGTACGAAATCCATCTTGAGACAGGCGACGGAGAGACAGGCGACTACAAGGTAAACATCTTCTATGACGATGATCTGGAAGCCATACTTGGAGACCAGCGCCTGAACTGCGAGGTGAAAAGAAGTGAGAACTAGAAGAGAGACGGCAATCAAGCTCGGCCTCATACTGGCGCTCGGAATCATGATGGCCGCGAGTTCAGCAGGTGTTCTACGCCAGATAGACTCTGTTACTTTTGAAAACAATCTTCCAGCCCAGAAACAGGTGGGGGAAAGCATATCTATAACAGGTAGGGCCGAAGGCAACGGTCTCAACAGGCTGAGGATAGCCCATAGAGAACAGGGCGAAACTGTCTGGGACCCTATAGACAGCAGGCGCTGCCTCGGAAGAGACAGCTGTGAGATGACCGTCACATACGAGGGGCGCGACACCGGAGGTACGGAAGAGTTCCGTGTCTTC
The DNA here is from genome assembly GCA_964512895.1 of uncultured archaeon. Taxonomy (GTDB): domain Archaea; phylum Nanohalarchaeota; class Nanosalinia; order Nanosalinales; family Nanosalinaceae; genus JBDGRD01. Next base: position 38,789 of record CAZEKI010000001.1, on the reverse strand, counting down.
GCAGAGGCAGGGGATCTCAGTGGAAAATCATCTATAGAACGCGTTGAATACACCGAATCCGTGTGCAGGCATTCTGTCGGATATCTCAGCTTCGACGATACAAACCTGGACGACCATGAATCAACTACCGGACAACTAACGGTCTACAACAACGGAGACCAGCAGGACTACCGCGTGACCTGGAGGGCCGACGGGGACCGGATAGAACGGGAAACCAAAACCATAGATGGAGGAGGTCAGGAACCGTTCAGAGCCACCATAGACGCCGACCACGAAGATGACGGAGACGGCGAAATCGAAGTCATAGCAGTAGTCGAAACCCGTGGAGGGCCCTGCAACGATGGCGAGATAGCGAGGAGAACCGACGAGATTTCAGTGACCGGTATAGATGATGACGAAGACGCAAGACTGCGTGTAATGGTCGAAGAAGAGGATAACGACCCGGTTGAAAACGCAGAGGTAGAAGTGGAGAACGGAGACGACGAGACTGAAGATACTGATGACGATGGCGAGGCAATTTTCTTCCTTGAACCAGACAGCTACGATATCCGCGTTTCGAAGAACAACTACAGAACGGAGACAGATTCGGTCTCGTTAAGCTCGGGAGAAAGAGAGACCGTATGGATTGAGTTAGGGAGAGACGGCGACTGCGATATAGATACCGATCCCCTCGAACTCGAGGAGGACAGTATCGACGAAGGAGGCTCGACAACCGCCCACATAGATGTACACAACAATGGCGACCACGACCAGGATGTCAGAGTCACCTTCCGGGCAGACGGCGATAGAGTGGAGCGTTTGACCCGTGAGGTAGACTCGGACGACAGCAGGGAGTTTGACGCAGAAATCGAATCCCACCACGACGACGATAACGATGGCGAAATCGAGGTGGAGGCAGAGGTCGAGACACGTGGAGACGAATGCGGTGACAGACACATCCGGACCAGAAGCCGGACGCTCGATGTAAATGGGGACGA
>CAZEKI010000001.1:11398-37802 GCA_964512895.1 uncultured archaeon | reverse complement strand
GACGATGACGACCCTGTCGCAAGACTTGACATCTCTCCCGACCCGGCGGAGACCGGGGAGACAGTAACTTTCGACGCCCGGGACAGTTACGACCCGGATGGCGGCGATATCGAAGAATACAGGTTCGACTTTGACGACGACGGAGACTGGGACCACACCGACAGCGACGGCAGAGTAACCAGAAGCTTCAGCTCAACGTTCGAACGCTACGCCGAAGTAGAAGTCGAGGATGACGAGGGCGACACCAGCACGGACAGAGAGCGCTATAGAATCGTGTCCGACACTGACGGAGATACGTGTGATATCTCCACAGGATTTCTGGGCTTCAGCGATACAGAGATAGGTCAGGGAGAATGGACAGAAGCCAGCGTAACAGTATATAATGACGGCAGCGACCAGGAGGTCCGTGTTACTTACTACGCGGACGGAGAACGCATCGACAGGAAAACAAGAACCATAACCGCTGGCGAGTCAGAGCCGTTCACCACCACAATCGGACCTGGTCACGATGAAGATGATGACGGCGAAATAGAAGTAGAGGCTCAGATAGAGACCCGTAACGGCCCGTGCGGCGATGACACGATATCTACCAAGACCGGGACGGTAGATATTGAAGGAGCGGGAGGAGCTGACAACGAGCCTGAGGCCGACTTCGACTATACGCCATCAAATCCGGAAACAGGCGAGATAGTCGAGTTCGACGGGACGCCCAGCAGCGACCCGGACGACGATATCACCTCGTATGAATGGGATTTCGACGATGGCGGGACCGCTTCCGGGAGCCAGGTCGACCACAGCTTTGACAGCGAAGGCGACTACAATGTCGAGCTCAGAGTAACAGACTCCGACGGAAACACCGACACCCGGACAAGAACAGTTACAGTATCTGAAGAACCAACAGGGACAGAATGCAAGATTTCGACAGGATTCCTGAGCTTCGATGCTACAAACATAGACGAGGACGATGAGACGACCGCACGCATCACGGTGTACAACGACGGTAGCAGCCAGGAAGTAGAAGTAGAGTTCAGAGCCGACGGAGACAGGGTCAGACAAACCAGCCGGCAGATAGACTCAGGGGATTCAAGCGAGTTCAATGCCGAAATTGGAGGAGGAGATGACGATGATGGCGATGGAAGGATAGAGGTCGAGGCAGTTGTAAGGACAGAGGGTGATGCCTGCGGAGACAGAGATGTCTCGCGGCACGACGGCACCATCGATATCACAGGCGTTGATGACGATAACGGAGATGCCCGGCTAGAAGTGCACGTCGAAGATGACGACGGCGACGAAGTAGAAGATGCGAGAGTCGAGGTAGAGAACGGAGACGACGAAGTGGAATACACCGATAACGACGGAGAAGCAGTGTTCTTCCTCGAACCTGATGACTACGACATAACAGTTTCCAAGAACGACTACGACACCGAGTCGCGGAGCATCAACCTTGATTCTGGCGACGACAGAACTCTAAGCTTCAGTCTCGATAGGGACGAGGACGCAGAAGGCGACGGAGAACTGACAGTTTATGTTGAAGACGAGGACGGAGACGATATCAGAGATGCAAGAGTAAGGGTAGAAAACGGTGATACAGAGATCGAGTACACCGACAGCTCGGGCAGGGCAGACTTCTTCCTAGAGGAAGACTGGTACGATGTCCGGGTATCGAAATCGGGATACCGGACCGAGAGCAGGGATGTGAGAGTGAGGGAAGACGACGAACGAACCGTTCGTTTCGAACTTGAAAGGTCAGATGAAACGGTTGACGAAGACGATGGCGATGACGAAGGCCTTGAGATAACCGGCGTGAAATCTCCCAACTCGGTCTGCCAGAGAGGAAGCTTCACCGCCGATATCACAGTCGAGAACCGCGGGGGATTCCACGAAGTAGTCACGGTAACAGGCTCCGGCCTCGGCTCCATAACTATAGGAAACAGCTTCACGATGGAAGAAGGAGATACCAAGACACGGACACTCAGGTTCACCAACGTCCAGGGACTCGGCAGCGAGAGGTTCGATATAACAGCCACGAACCACGACAGCGACTCTACATCACATACTATCAACGTCAGAGACTGCCCTGTAGACGCTACGAGAAAGCCTGCGCCCAGCAGAACTACGACAGCTTCCAGGCTGACACTTGACCTCGGCACCGACCGCATACAGATGGGAGAATCCGTGAAGGTCTCAGGGTACGTTGACGGTATCCGGGGCAGGAGCGAGGTCACGATAACAATCAACGGACAGGTCGCGGGCAGGGTCAACACCCAGCCTGACGGCTACTACCAGACCTTCATCAGGCCGAACCAAGTCGGAGACACAACGGTCACAGCAGCATCAGGCTCGGCCAGACAGTCGAGGCAGCTCGAAGTACTGCCGACCGCGAACGTCGCTTTCGCCCGGGCACCCCAGAAGGTTTTCGAGGGCGAACAGTTCCAGGTATGTAGCCAGGTAGATTCCCAGATAACGCCTACGGTCTACCTGGAGAAGGACAACCAGATAGTCGCCTCAAAGAACGCCAAAGGCGAGGTCTGTTTCGAGAGGAACGCATCCGGCGTTGGCGAACACCGCTACGAGGTTATCGCGATAGCCCGGGGCGCAAAGAGCGTCGCAGCAACAGAGGTCGAAGTGCTCGAAGTGGCGGCCGAGACCGAGAGCTTTCCCGACAACGTTGTCTCAGTAGAATCAGGCTCCGGGATAGTCAAGGTAGAACTCTATAACACCCACAACGAGCTCCGGAGATACCAGCTGTCGCTTGACAACATACCGGACTCCTGGGTCGACCAGAGCGACAGGGAAGTAGTACTCGACAAGGGAGAGCGAAAGACAGTGTACTTCTACCTTACACCGATGGATGAGGGAGAATACACCGGAAACCTAGAAGTCCAGGCAGAAGGCAGCACCATATTCCAGAGAGATATACAGATAAGCTCTGGCGGGACAACCGAGTCCGAGAAGCCATTCCTCAGAAGGCTGCTGCAGGGCCTTGGTCTTCGTCTTTAACGGGTGATTAACTTCTGTCACTATCGACGAATATATAAAAGTTAGAACAAGTGTTATCTACAGGTGACAATAACGAATGAATTTCTTGTCTAAAGCAGGCTTCGCCGCTGTAATGATAGTACTAATATCCGGTTTTGCTGCCGCAAGTCCGGCAGAACTCACTATTTTCCCCCAGGAATCGAGTACCGAGGTCAACTCTTTCACGTCCTATGAGGTTACTGTAGAAAATGTTGGCCCGGTGAAGGATGTCTACTCGCTGAGTTCAACAAGCTCAGAAGTAACGATTGCTCCGAGCCAGGTTGAGCTTGACACCGGCCAGAGCGAAACGGTCAACGTATGGTACAATCCCGCCGTACAGAAAGAGGCTGGGACATACAGCTTCTCCGTAACAGCTACGTCCCGCGCCACCGGCGACCAGTACTCGGTCGACGGAACTGTAAATGTAATAAGAGAACACGAGGTCGATGTCTCGGTATCAACTGAGGCTCAGAAAGTCTGTCGGGGCGAGACAGCTACCTACACGGTAGAAGTCACCAACAACGGCGACGCCAAGGAAGAGTTCAGACTCAGCACGAACTATGGCGAACTATCGGTCAACAGAGTCGCGCTCGAAGAAGGCGAGACACAGACCGTCAGGCTGACCGCGTCCTCGCAGGAAGCGGTCGAGGAGAACTTCAACGTCGTCGCCTCGTCTACCACGAGCTACGCACAGGACATCCAGAGCGTGCAGTTCACTTCTGAAATCTGCTACGCCTCCGATATTTCTATAACACCTGAAAGCCAGGAAGTCGCGGCATACACAACGGCCGAGTACCAGGTAACAGTCAGGAATACCGGGACACGTGCCGATAACTTCACCCTTTCATCGAGTACTGGAGAGCTGAACTCCACAGGCCTTGAAATAGGAGGAGGGAACTCGAAGACCACAACTCTAACCCTGACACCAGAAGAGCTGGGCGAACAACAGCTCACAGTCACAGCCAAGTCACAGGTTACCAGCAGAGCGACAGCCACTATGCAGGTATACAACGGTATGGGCGTAGGAGTAGCCTTCAGCAGCGAATCAAGAAACGTATGTGAAAACGAACACTTCAGCCTTGAGGCAACCGTGGAGAACACCGGCGAGACCACAGAGATCTACCAGCTTGAATCCTCAAGAGGCAACCTGTCCACGTCAGAGGTCACGCTTGAACCAAGAGAATCCGAAAACGTGACGGTTGACATCGATGCCTCGGAACTCGATCTACAGACCTACACAGTCGAACTCGGGGCTACAGCAGTAACATTTGGACAGCCCAGCCAGACAGCAAACACACAGTTCACAGTACAGAACTGCTGGGACCTGGAGATGAACGTTGTTCCACAGGTTCAGAGCGCTGGCGAGAACAGGAGCGTCATCTACGAGGTCAGGCTCACCAATCCCGGAGCAAGAGAGAACACCTACGAGGTAAGCCACGACGGACCTGAATGGCTTTCCATCAAGCCTTCCGAGGTAACAGTCAATCCTGGAAACACTGAGACCGCTTTCATGTACGCAGGAATCCCGTTCCAGAAAGAGGGAGAAGTAAGAGTGACAGTAACGTCCGAAGGCAACAACGTCAACCAGTCCCAGGAAGTCCGGCTCTTGATAGACGAGGAGATAGAAGAAGCCATCAGGAGCGACAGGGGCCCAGGACTGACAGGAGCATTCACAGACGCCGCCACCGACCTGTCAGAGTACATAGGCAACACGGACATCCTCGCCAGAGTCCTGCTTTCCATCCTGGTAGGAGGACTGATTACAGCCGCCGTCCTGCTACGGGAATGGTAAAACCACTTATCTCTTTTTCTCCTTATTCTCTCCCGCAAACCAGAAACCGATACAATGGACAACCACAGCGAAGCAGCGATAGCCGCCATAGAAGCCTACATGGAGACAGAAGGTCTGGAAGAGGAAGAACTCTATATAGACATGCAGATGGATGTCGACAGAGAGGATGGAAAAGGCTACATGATAGACTACGCCGTAAGACCGCTCGAACATGACGGGCGGATCTTCAACCCGGGTTTCCACTACGATGGCCGGCAGGAAGCATGGGAACAGTACCTCGACCAGATAGCAGAGATATACCAGAGATTTACCGACGCCGAGATACGGTCGATGCATCCGGACCGGGTCAAAGACGGGATAGGCGGCGGCAACCCCACTATCTAAATATAGAGCAAAGACTTCTGTCCATGAGCCATCAGATAGAGAGACAGAAGCACTATAGTTCTCTGGTAAACCTCAGCCGCCGAATCCTTACCGGCCGTTAACTGTAATCGATGTCTGGGTGTCGAGGTAGTAGTTGTAGTCCGCGGTTATCGTGACCGGTAGCGTGGCCTGGATGTCGCCCGAGCTGAAAGAGTTAGGCTCAAGCGTGAAGCAGGAGACGCCCTGGTTTCCGACCATCGTGACCTCCTTGGTCTGGCTGCTGGAATCGCCGTCTATCTGGAAGGCGCTTCCTGCAACTTCGAGTGTTACCTCTATCCTGTTCCGGGTACCATCATCTGTTGCCTGGGAGCTGAAATCTCCTTCTGAGACTTCAGGGTCGAAAGGTGTGCCGCCGCCGACGTTGTTGGCTATCACACACATGTCAGCGGACGGCGGGTTGTCCTCGCTTCCGCCGAAGAATACTACAGGAGTTCTCGAGCGGACCTCCATCTGGATAGGTCCACCAGTATTATCGATAGTCGGCCGTGACCGTGTCGCTCCAGACTCTCTGAACTGCTGTCCGCTCATAACCTGGATGTCGCTGGTAGCAGTAGTCTGGTATGAGTAGAACAGCCTTGCGTGTACATCGTACGGTATCGAAACACCGCTGTCAAGGTCTGGTGCTTCAAGTGTCCAGGTCTGAGGCTTTGTGACCGCCGGAGAATCGGTGTCCGGGTCGGCTGCCCGAAGCGTTCCCAGGTCCATCTCCTGGCTTCCCTGCGATATGTCCCAGCTCTGGGAGCCGGAGAAAGGTATATTGTAGAGCTTTACACGGGCATGTGTAGTGTCCTGGCTACCACTGTTCTTCACCTGGAGCTCAAGAGTGGCAGGCTGGCCTCCAAACACCTCTGAAGGCGTTGCAGAGAAGCTTTCTACTGTTACCCCGTCTGTCTGGCTGACAGTAACTCCCGATTCGCCAGAATCTGCGCATCCTGAAGCTATTATAACTAGAGACAGAAGGGCTAGCACAGCTTTGTTCGCTTCCAGCTGCATTATTGGTTAACGACCTCTATATCGAGGTTTGGTGATTTGACGTATTTATAAGATGTGGAAAAGATAAGGTTTCTGACGGTGGAAGAGCCAGATGAAGGCTTCACCATGCAGGAAAACTCTCCCCTGTTCTCCAGCACCGGGTCGATCTGCCTCGGGCACCGGTTTTCGACCGCAGGCTCGTTGAACAGAGCTTCCGGCGAGTAGTCCATGTAGTAGTCAGATGCCACTCTTCCCTCGCCTTTTGGTTCTATGACGAATTCTATGAAAGTACCCTGTTCTATCGCCACCGGGCTCTCTGTCTCCACCTGCATCTCCACCTCTCCGTTCGAATATGTATGGGATACCGTACCAGTGTTCTCTATATCGCTCAGAGGCCTAAAATCTATCTTTAGAGGTGCCTGGCTGTTTGACAAAGTGGCGTTGTAGTCCAGGTTAAGCTTCATGGTCACAGACTTGGATTCAAACCCGGTAAGCTCCGACTCGCTCGGAGCCTCTATGACCCAGTTACATTCCATCTGGGGGGCTACCTCTTCCTTCATAGCCTCCAGCTCATCGGGGCTGCACCTCTCCTCCCAGCTCTCGTCTGCGTTCTGGACCGTCAGGAAACCTGTATTGTAAAGAGATACTTCGTTCATTTCGACAGGTTCAGAGTTATAGTTCCTGACACGGAGAGTGACAGACGCGGTCTGTCCTGGCGTCAGGTCGCTATCGGATACCGAGAACTCCTCTATCTCCACACTTCTCTCACTAGAGTCTTCTGAGTTATCCCCAGGGTTCTCTGGGTTGTTACCGGAGTTAGAGAGGTCAGGCAAATCGCTTGTTATGTCTCCTGTATCGACGTCGGCACATCCAGATACAAGTACTGCCGCAGCTATCAGTGCTATCACGAGCCTAGTTTCCACGTGTCTGCACCTCCACCGTGCGGGAACCGGCATCCTTCAGGTATGTGTAACTCAGCTTGCCCTCTATCTCGGAGAGCATAGCGGGCGCCGATAGCTCATCCGGTACCGGGACATCACATGAGATAATCCTAGACTGTCCTTCGTACATCTGTATCTCGTTATCCTTCGAGAAGTCACACCGGGTCTCAGAGTAGTCCTCGGAAAGCGAGCTCCAGCCAAGCTCGTCGCCGCCTTCAAGGCAGCCGTATACGTAGCCTGGTCCAAAGTAATCATTATAGCAGTCCTGCTGCCGGGAGAACCCTTCGTCCAGCTCCAGAGGTTCAGAGGCTGCAAGCCTGACTGATTCCTCGTAGACATCTATCAGGCCCTTATTGACATCCTGATTCTGCTGGTTCCTGAGCTGGAACATCACCGTCATCGTCTCGTCCTCGCCCGAGATAAACGTTGACTGGCCCTCGTCCGAAGTGCTTCCGATAGTCTCGATGGCGAAAAGCATCGGTCCTCTAGAGGATTCTGACTCAAGATTTGGAGAACCTTCGACCTCCGGAGAACGTTTCAGCTGTACCTGTTTGTAGGACCTGACAGTGAAGTTGAAAGGCACCTGGAACTGCAGGTTACACTGAAGGCCGTACAGCGGCACGCCGCCCTCCTGGTTCAGGGTCCATCTCAGCTTCAGCTCGCGCTGGGGCGGCAGTTCGACTCTATCAGGGCTGCTATCCTCGTCTGTGTCGATTGCCCTGCCTGAAGTCGTCACGGAGTAACCTGATTCGGTGTTTTCAAACATATCGGGACAGTAGTTCCGCATCACGTTCTCTCCTCTTTCCCCGAGCGATATATTGGCGGTTAGATGCCCCGTATTCTGGATATCCAAGGCGACACGGACGTTCGAGTCCTGGTATATCTGCGTCGGGCTGACACTCAGCTGCTTTATCTCAACCGCCTGGCCGCTTTCCGATGTCGTTCTTTCGGAGCCGGAGTCGGCGCAACCCGATACTATTACCGCCAGAAACAATAGACTTAAACCTAGCTGCCGGGTTTCCATATAACATGGGTATTGTTTCAGCGGTTAAAAGGTTTTTACTGGAGAATTTCTGGTATCCGGCCTCAGGAAGAGCCGCTGACTACAACATCTTCAACACCACTGTATACGCAGGACTTTTTGCCTTGGCAGCCGCCTACCTCGGATTCCCGTTTCTCAAGAAACTGGATATAGACCTGGATAGATACTTCTTCCTGGGTATCGCGCCATACGTCTTTCTCGGAGGCGCCGTCAGAGGCCTGGAAGACATGCAGCTGGTCGACACTGTACTACTGGTGACGCCTTTCATCTACATCACCATGTTCGTATTCACAGCTGGCGTGCTTGTAGCCTCGAAAAAGGCCGAGGAGTATACTGGCATAGATTACTACAGACCCTTCGGCATCACAGGCCTCCTGATGCTCGGTTTCTTCCTCTCCCTTTACCAGTTCAGCAACATTCCTGGCTTCATGGCGGCCCTGGTGCTTTACTCCGGCATAATCGGCCTGGGCTACTTCCTGATGAGGTACGGCTTTCCACAGCTCTCTCTGTACGGGTTCGGGCTACCGGTGGCAGCCCACTACTGGGACGCCACCACCAGTGTCGTGGCGCTTTCATACGGCGCCTCGGAGAAGCACATACTTGCGAGCTTTTTCGTCGACTCTATGGGTCCGGCAGGCATGTTTGTTATGAAGAGCCTGGTCATCATACCGGTCGTCTACTACATAACCGAGAACCTAGACGGAGACGAAAAACGGTACTACCTATTCCTTATAGCGCTGCTCGGCTTTGCGCTGGGCACCAGGAACTTCCTGTCGATGCTGGCATTAACGTAGTCAGGAACATACTCTCTGTGTGTCCTGCGAAAGGTCGTTGGTGTGGACGACCAGAGATACTACATCCTCCCAGCCTCTGCCATCCTCGCTTTCCAGGTATCCCTTCGCAGCCTGCAGCCATTTGGTCCTCTGTGTGAGGCTTACATCGACATTGGAACATAGATTGTACAGGTCTATCTCGTAGTAGCTGGTCTCTGCACGGCCCTGGAAGTCCTCATCCCAGACGATAGCATAGTCCTCGTCGTCCTCCTCTATCTTCTCCCAGTTCCGCTTCTCCAGACCGGCGGACAGGTAAACTGTGTCCTCGTTTTTCTCAGTTGTATCGTCTACATCGTCCACGCTATCGAGTTCATCAAGCATTTTCGCCCTCAAAGCTACCTCTCCCTGCTCTATGTGGCGGTCGAAGTTATCGTTGGTGAGAGTTATAGTACTCCAGTCTCCGTCGCCCCTGACTATATTACATCCGTTACCCGCGTCCACACCCGTACATTCGGTCTTCCAGTCGTAATCCGAGCTTTCATCGAACTGTTCGGTGACAAGAAGCGGGCAGTCCACGCTTGAACACCGGGAGTTGTATAGCCTGAAGTTGTCAATCTTCTCGCTCTTGGCCACCGTGTAGTTCGCCTTTATGTTCATGTTCAACGTCTCTCCTGCAGGGCTGATGGTGGAAAGGTCCGTGAGCTCCATCACGCAGCCGAAAATCGGAGGCTCCTTGTTCCTGTTGAACCAGAGGCTCTGCTCTACCTGGGACTCGCTCAGGTCGCTCTCCACCGATTCTATCCTTTCGCGCATATCCTCTGCTATGATATTCTGCCGGGCTTCCTGGATAAGACCGTACATATTCTCGCCGTCCGAGGGCTCGAACTGGCACTCCTGCCCGGAATCCTCAACTACGCTGGTACGGCTCGACTTCCTTATGACCATGTCCTTCACCTTGTAACGGAGGTCGTACTTGTCCGTATTGACTGTGGCCCTGACACCGAACGGCTGGGCCTCCAGTCCGCCTTCCGGACTGCTGTAGAACAGCACCGGTGCGTTGACGTTGACAGCCGCCTTGACTGGCGTGTCAGCCGTCCTAGACTCCTCCCAGCTCTTCTGTATATCCGGGTTCGACTGCAGGTTCTCGCGGGACATACCCTGGAAGTAGAGCGTGGCCTGGGAGAAGTAATCATACCTGACCTCAAGCATCACTGTCCTGTACTCGCCAAGCGCTGGCTGCAGCATGTTGCAGTCCTTGAGTGTGAAGCCGTCCTGGACGTCGGATTCGCCGTCACCATCTATATCGTCGCCGCTCCTTAGCGTCAAGAACCCTGTGGAAGCCGATGTCCCGGGATAGATGTCGTCCTGTCGGCCATCCCCGTCGATGTCGTAGGCGCCGACAGGAACCCAGCCGGTATCGCAGTAAGCATCTTCTCCCTGGTTGTCCAGGTCTATCATCTTCAGCCGGTAACGGACATTCCTGGCATCAATACCTTTCAGGCCGTGACGAGGATTAGATATTGTGAAGGAGATCGGCAGGGCATAGCTTTCCTCTTTAAAGGCTATATTGACGGTTTTGCCCTGGCCTACTTCGAACCGATCTATCTTCAACCCATATGTCTCCCCGACATCCTCCGAACCGGGTCTTACAGTATTGTTCAGCCGCCACTGCCTGAGACACGACGGGCCTTTGAGAATACATTTTACGCGGGCTCCTGCCTCTCCAAGCGCCCGCTTCTCCTCTGTCAAGTCGATGCCTGCGAGCGCCTGATTTCCAACAGTCTGGCCTACATAGTCGCCGTATGCCGCGCCAAGTCCGGCAGCCTCCATCATCGGCCCCAGTACCATGGGCAGATACACGTTGACAGCGCCGGCAAACAGCACCATGATAATTGCAAGCTGGAACAGTAGCACGATAGCTGCAACTATGATAAGCGGCAAGAGCGAGACGTTCTTGACCTTCGTAGCGGCATCGGTGGCTACTTCGGCGGCTTTGGCTTCGGCAGCCTTGGTGGTCGCCGCTTTCCCGAAAAGAGGTACAAGCTCCTTTATGCTCTTCATCACTGTGACAACGTTGCCAGGCATCCAGGAGCCGCTTTCGGCCTTGTCCTGGCGTTTCTGGACGTCCTTGTAGACCCCTTTCACATCTCCTTTAACATCTCTATGCATCTCTCCTGCTCTCCGCATCTCCCCGGTAGCCGCCTTCTTGAAGTCGAACCCGGATATCTTAGCCCATATCGCGGCCAGCAGTATGCTCGGAAGGAAAGTGAAACCCAGCAGCCAGAGCAGCGAGAAGAAGTTGCCGGCCAGTAAACTTCCGGCACCGCCTGAGATAGAGAACGTCGAGAACATGAAGGCAAAGATGCCGAAGAACGCCATCATCACCCCGCTCCTCTTAGGATACTCCTCTATAACGTGTATGCCGGACATCAACGCGTCGAACGGTTTCTCAAGCAGCTGCATGGTCTCCTTGCTCGCCAGACCGAGGAGGTGAATCGTCCCGAAAACTACGATCTGTGGAAGCCCTATGAACAGGAAGTACGTCGTATAGATGTCGAGTTTTATCTTTATCTTGATGTATTTCCAGGTGAAGTAGAGTATAGAGAAAAGCGGTATGCCCGGTGGAGGTAGAAGAAAGTCGCCTGCAAGTATTATTATCCACTTGAGCGCTCCCATCTCTAGTTATCCACCTTCTCCGAGACAACTCTGAAGTCGTTCAGGGTGTACGTGCTGTTGCTCCTTATTATGACTATATTCCTGTCCTCGTCCAGTATCTCCGGGGAGATATCGACCTCGTTCCTGCCGTTCTCGGGCACTAAACTGTGCCTCACACCGTTGAAGTCTATTATCATCTGGTGCTGAGAGGGAAGGAATCTCTGGTAGTCAAAGCTTATCCTCTCCTCGGTATCCTCTGCCTCAGCGAAGCTCAGGGTCGAACTGTTGACAGGGAACTCTAGCCTTAACGTCCTTCGCTCTGTCGAGCCTATATATCTTACAGTGAAGTCCGAGTTGGTTATGCTGTATTCAGCGGCGCCATCCGTGCTGAACCGCACCGTGTTGAGACCTGGATGTAGATCGGCTTCTCCAGGGTTGAGCTCTATCTCCTCTGTGCCTCTTACACGGTCAAGGGTGTACACCTGCCTGTCGTTGACGAAAACCTGGAGCGGGTGCGTCCTGACCGCCCCTGGTTCTACCTGGAACGTGAGCTGCGATTCTACCATGTCCGATATCTCGTAGTCGTATAGCTGGAAAGTATCAGTAAAGTCGTGGAACCTCCGGTCGTTAACCGTGACCTCCAGGTCCTCGATGGCGTAGTGGGTGGATGAGACCGGACCGCCCTGTGTCGCGCCTATAACAATTCTATTCATCCCCGGCTGGAGAGTTTCCTCTGGCAGAGTTATGTTCGGTGTTCCCGAGGTCACGAGCTTCTCCTGGAAAACTCTTTCACCGTTGACAGCGACGTAGACGGCGCCGTTGCCGTCCTTGCCAAGCACCTCGAACTCGACCTGTCCTGACCGGGGCTGAGTAGCGTTGTATTCCAGCTCGATTCTCTCGCCGGAGAAAAGACTGTTTCGTAAGTCTGCGTTTCTCTGGCGTGTGACAAGTATGTCCCCCCGCGTCTCTCCGACAGTGAAGTCTCCGAAGCTAACGGTGCGGAAGTCAGCCTGAGCGTCGCCGACCCTGCCGAAATCGTGGTCAGCAAGCACCACCTGTTCTCTGGCCCCGTCTCCGAAGCCAAAATCACCCGACTGGGAAAAAACGAAGACTAGTCCAAAAACCACGAGTCCCGCAAGTACTACTAAGGGAAACTCCTTATCCATAACTAAACGTTCTCGTATCCAGGTTTTTATTTGTAGGTAGCGCTTTCTCCCTCATGAAGCTGCTGAAAACAGACCGCAACGATGGCTACGCCAGAATCGAGGTCGAGAACACCGACGACCTCTGGCACCTCAAAGACCTGATAGCTAAAGGAGACATAGTTTCAGCGGTGACGCAGAGGACGAAGCTCGAAGGACGGGAGAAGAAGACTCTGAAGCTGACGCTGGAAGCCGAGAAGGTAGAATACCAGGAAGACCGGCTGAGAGTCACAGGCGAGATAACCCGTGCGGACGAAGACGTGGAACACGGCTACCACACCTTCAACCTTGAGCCGGGGACAGAGTTCGAGATCTGGAAGGACTTCAGCGACGAAGAATGGACCCGGTTGAATGAAGCAGAGTCGAAACGGTCGTACCAGGTGCTTTTCTGCCTTGTCGAGAAAGGTAAGGCGGATCTCTACCTGGTTGAGGAATCCGGGATAAGCGACTTATCCGGTCTCGAAACCAACATACCAGGCAAGCTCTACGACGACCAGGAGACGGGAGAAGAGTTCCACAAGGAGCTGGTATCGGTGCTGAAGCGTTCCGCCGAAGAGGTTGACGACCTGATACTTGCTGGCCCTGGCTTCGAAAAGGAAAAAGTCTACAACCTTCTGCCTGACGAGCTCAAGTCGAAGACTTTTACACAGGACACCTCGGTAACGGGCGAAACCGGGCTCCAGGAAGCCATCAAGCGCGGCGCGCTGAAGAAGGTGGTGGAGAGCTCGCGGATAGGCGACGAGACAGAGGCAGTAGAAGAGTTTCTTGAAGATCTGGAGCAGGGAGGCAAAGCCAGCTACGGAGAACCCGTGAAAGAGCTCGCGGAGCAAGGCACTGTGAAGAAGCTGCTGGTGACCCAGGAAAAGTTCCGGGAAAACCCGGATATGGTAGAGAAAGTTGAACAGACCGGCGGCGAAGTACAGGTCATACACACCGACCACGAGGCAGGACAGAGACTCGAAAACTTCGGAGGAATCGCCGCGATTCTGAGGTACGACGTCAGTCGTTAGGCCTCGATTCAAGCGTTACAGGTATCTCTATCCTTCTGCCGTTCCGGATGACGGTGACATCGACCGTCTCGCCTACCTGGGTGTCACGGGACAGCTTCAGGAGTATATCGTTTATCCCGGTCATCTTCTCGCCTTCTATCCCAACTATCACATCTCCGCCGATTCTGGTCTCACGGCCGTTTATTACGGCTGTCCGGTTGCCAGCTCTTAGGCCCGCATCGTCCGCTGGGCCGCCTTCTACTACCTCGACCACCATGAAACCGGTGGCGTTGTCAAGCCCCATCTGGTCTGCTATCTCGGAGTTGACGTTCAGGCCGGAGACTCCTATCCATGGATGGTCTACGTCACCCTCCTCTATGAGCGTCGGGACGACGCGGCGGACTGTGTTGACGGGTATAGCAAAGCCGACTCCGGAGAACGTCCCGGTGTTGGTCTCTATCGCGGTGTTGACACCTATGACCTCGCCTTGCACGTTCATCAGAGGCCCGCCAGAGTTGCCAGGGTTGATAGCCGCATCGGTCTGGATAACGTTAGGAATCGAGAAGCTTCCCTGAACCGGCAGCAGCCGGCCTTTCTGCGATACTATTCCCGATGTCATCGTGCCCGGAAGCCCGAACGGATTTCCTATCGCGACCGCGGTCTGGCCGACCCGGACCTCTGTGGAGTTGGCGAGCGCCAGAGGTTCGAGGCCCTCCCTGTCGACCCTCAGCACCGCAAGGTCGGTATAGACATCTTTTCCTACCAGCGTCGCCGGCACTGTCTGGCCATCCTGGAACCTGACCTCTAGACGCGTAGCGCCGTCGACGACATGTTCGTTAGTAACTATATAGCCCGACTCGCTGTAGACAAAGCCGGAGCCCTGGGCGTTGTCCGTGCCGAAAGCCCTGACGGCGACTACCGAGTCACGGACATCTTCGAAGAGCTCGGGCAGCACGTTCTCCCTGGTCCCGTTGGTGAAAACTACCTCTCTCGATGGAGAATCAACCCTATCTTCAAGACTGGCCATCCTGCTATCGAGCTGCTGGTAGGCGGCTACACCCCCGACTACTGCGCCGGAGATGAAAAAAGCCGCCACGATGAACACGTTTATCCGGTCGACTTTCACACCCGGAAGTTATAGCCGGACTATTTTATAATTGGAGTCACCGCCGCGCAATGGTATAGAGCCGTGCACCTGATTCCGGTACGAGCGTTAACTCTGTCGCCGTATCCGCAGCCAGAATGCTGTAGCGGCCCGGATTCTTTATCCTGAGATAGCTTCTATCCCCGTCCAGAACCAGGCCCTCACCTGCATCTCCGCTCGACACCGGTTCTCCGTCCAGCAGAACTTCTATATCCTTTATGCCGCCTGCGGAACCTGCGACCAGTTCGATCTCTTCAGCTTCAAAAGGCAGGAACAGCTTTGCGTCCTCCACTGCCTCAAGGTATTCTTCATCCTGCTTCCATGTCCCGTCAAGATAAACAGCGCCTGTCTTCCAGGAACCAGGCGCCTGGAAAGTCTTCTCGGCGCGGAAGTTGGCGCCGCCATTTATACCACTACAGCGCCTATATCCAAGCCCTTCTGTCGATGCATCATGACCTGCCGGCTCCAAGCCCTTCTTCTCGACATCGAGAGCCGAGGCTACCGCTTCCTCCAGCTCTTCCAGGCTTTTGCCTCCAGCGGTATGCCACTCTATACTGCCGTCGACCACGAGGTACTGCCGCGGCGTCGCCCTGTTGCCGTACGCCCGCCACGCCTTTCTCCCTGGGTCGTGCGCCACTGGATACTCGACACCAAGCTTTCCTACCGCTCTCTCAACATGTTTCTGCTCTCGCTCGAATCCAAGGTCAGGCGTATGTACGCCGATTACGTCGACAGGGTAGCCGTCGTGGAGTTGCTGGAGGAACCCGGCCTTCCTAGCGCAGTCGGAGCAGCTGGACGACCAGAAGTCTACTATCTTGGCACCTTCCGACAGTTCAACGGGCTCTGAGTTGAGCCATGTATCGACATCCAGACGGGGTGCTTCTGCTCCGGGTAGAGGCATATCCTGGGTTTGGTAACGCGCGTAAATAATACTGGCGACCTAGGCAAGTTAAAAAAAACGGCTCGAGAATCTTTTGTTGTGAAAAAACACCTCTTCCAGCTGACGCCGCTAGGGAAAGCCGACATGGAGGTCCGGGAGTACCTGAAGGACAACCTTGATGAGGAACAGTTCGAGCGGTACGAGTTCGCACTCAACCATTACCGCCACATGAAGCTTTTCCAGACCGCGCTACAGGTGCTGCTGTACGCGAGCATAATAACCTCGGTCGCGGCGACGTTCGGACTCGACGAAGCCCAGATACTGCAGAAGGTGGCGTCCTACGTAGGACTGTCGGCGATATTCGTTCTCTACGCCATCACCAGCTACATCACGATGATACGCCGGGAATCCTACCACGTCCAGCGCGAGATACTTATATCGAAGGCCAGCCAGGAGGGTTCCTGAGGCCAGGCCATCTGCTTTTCAGCTTTCAGCTCCAATAATGTAACATGGCAGATGAAACCCAGGAACTCTCGGAAGAGGAGCGCCGCGTCATCGAACAGTGCGGCACCGAGCCACGGTTCTCCTCCGAGCTACTCGACATCAAGGAGCCGGGCGTGTTCCGGTGCAAGAAGTGCGGTCAGCCACTGTTCTCCAGCAAAGAGAAGTACGAATCGGGAACGGGGTGGCCCAGCTTCTACGACGTGATAGACAGCGATGCGGTCGAGACCCGGGAGGACAGGAGCGGCGGTATGGTCAGGACAGAGGCAGTATGTTCCCGATGCGGCGGCCACCTCGGCCACGTCTTCAACGATGGGCCAGAGCCGACAGGCAAACGTTACTGCATAAACGGGATAGCGCTTGAATTTGAATCGGAAGGTGAGGAATAATGACGACTGAATCAGCGGTGGTTGGAGGCGGATGCTTCTGGTGTACCGAGGCAGCATTCAAAGAACTTGACGGCATCGTCAACGTTACTTCCGGTTATGCAGGCGGCCACACAGAAGACCCAGGCTATGAAGAGGTCTGCACTGGTAAAACTGGGCATGCTGAAGTAGTCAAGGTAGAGTACGACCCGGAGGAGCTGAGCTTTGAAGAGATTCTAGACGTCTTCTTCAGGATCCACGACCCGACCCAAGAAGACCGGCAGGGCCCGGACATCGGCACACAGTACCGGTCTATCATACTCTACCGGGGCGAGGACCAGAAGCAGAAAGCCGAGGCCAGGATAGACGAACTCCAGAAAGAGTATGAAGACGAGATAGTAACCGAGGTAAAGCCGCTCGAAAAGTTCTACCCGGCGGAAGAGAAGCACCAGGACTACTTCGAGAAGAACCCGGATGATGCTTACTGCCGTATCCATGCACAGCCCAAGGTCGAGACGGTCAGGGAGAAGTTCGCCGGGTAACTCTTGTACGATGTCGATATCTTCTGACCGGAACTAATTACATCAAGCCACCAGGCCGCTTAGTTACTCCATGACCATCGAGGGATACATCCACAGGATTCCGCACGGGCGCGGTCTCAGGGTTTCGGAGGACGGCTGGTACACTGTCAGGTTCGGCATACTCAACGGCAGCGACCGCGGCGACTTAGACGGAGAAGTATTAGAAGAGCTTGAGGAAGACGCCCGCGAACTCGACTACAACGGCTCCCTTGACCTCAAGAAAACATTCCTGGGCAGGTTCTACGGCGGCAGCATCGAAACTCCTTACGGCCGGAGAGAATGGGTCGGAGAAATGCCCGGAGATGTCGAAGAGTTTGTAGACGAGATACAGCGGGCAATCAGCGACGGCCGCTGACCCTTTATTTAACCAAGTATTAGCAAAAACTACACGGGATGAAGTACCTTGTAACCGAGAATTCTCCGCCATCAAGCATCTCGGGAGACTACGAAAAGATAACCCGGGGAGAGTTTACTGTCGTCTACAGCAAGGAAGTAGAGGTGAGACAGGAGGATGGGAAGACCTATCTCTTCCACGGATTTATTTCCGATAGAGAGCAAGTCAGGGCGTCAGACGGCCTGTATACCGCCCTGGTCATCGAGGACGACAGGCTAAAAGTTTTCAGAGACATCTTCGGCTCCAAACCAGTCTACTACGCCACGAAAGACGGCTCTATCGTCATCTCCTCCCACATCCAGCCGGTTCTCCAGTCACAGCCCGAGCTCCGGCAAGTCAACAGGCAGGTGGCCGCCGACTACCTGGCGAACGGACTGGTCGACCACCGGAGGGAAACTTTCTTCCAGGAGGTAAAACGGCTTCAGCCCCGGGAAGAACTCCGGTACGATGGGAAAGACATCCAGGTAGAAGAAACATACTATCCCTCGGATGGAGAAACTGGAGAGCTGAAGACTCTGGTGAAGGAGAACATAGAGAGGCTGAAGCCGGGGGATGGCGACTACTACTGCCCTGTAAGCGGAGGGCTCGACTCCACTGTAACTGCCTCGCAGTGCGGGGACGCCCGGCACATACATCTCTCCTTCGACCACGGGACGGGAGATGAAGAGTACTTTCAGAATGTAAAGTCGGAGTACGGTCTAGATGTCGAGGAAGTAGAAGTGGTGCCTATCGACCTGCTTGAAGAAGTCGGTAACACAGTCCGGTCGCAGGAGGAGCCGACAGCGTTCCCACCGGTCCAGGCCCAGTCGATTCTGTACCAGAACATAGACGATGGAAGCGTTGTCATAGCCGGGACAGGCTCGGACGAACTGTTCTACGGCTACTCCTGGTTCGTACCGTTCTACCTTCTCGAAAAACTCAGGGAGAGAAAACCCGTCGAATTCCTCAGGGAGCTGGCGAGGTACAGGAAAAGCCTGGGCATACACCACCTCCACGGCATGAAAGACATCCTGCTGAACGGCGGAGTAAGCCTGTCCTCAAAGGCAGGAGATTTTGTGAACGCGGAGGCGGAGCCCCTGAAGATGAAGAGTCTCGAAGACGCGAGGCAGAAGCACCTGGAAAACTTCTACTTCCCGCACGCCCTACGGAGCATCGAGAAAAACTCGCACCACCACGGCGTCGATGTCAGGGCGGCCTTCCTGTCCCGGCAGCTCCTGGAGTTCGCTGAAAGCAGGGACGCCGGAGAAAACTTCCAGGAAGGACTGACGAAGCACCTCCTCCGCTCAAGCTTCAAAGAAGAACTTCCGGACAAAGTCTTCAACCGGAAACAGAAGACAGGCTTCGTCCCCGCCTCAGACAGCCTCTACACTCAAGCCACCGAGAAAGAACTCCGCAAAGTATTCAGTTCAGACTCCTTCCAGAATCGGGAGCTCGTCAAGAGCCGGAAAATCCTGAAGTCGCTGGAGAACGGAAACCTGCCGTTCGAAACCGCTTACCGGTTCTACAACTACGAACTCTGGCTACGAGAACACATCGACTGAAGAGCTAGCGACTTATCCGTACATGGCTACCCTACTGTTTCTACCGCTATTCCCTCGACATGACCGCTGTGCTCTTCATAGGTCCAGACTTGGTCTCCGCGCGGATCAATTTTATGCACCTGGCCATTGTTGCCTGCCGTGTAGACGTAGCCTGCATCATCCACCGCAACATCGTTTATCCAGACATCCTGGCTGTAGGTCCATGAACGATCACCACTCTCTGCGTCCAGGACGTGCAACTGCTGGCTATCGCCCACTGTGTATACAAGGCCGTCTCTAACAGTGACTCCTCCCACATTGGGTCCTCCGTGTCCATCGTAGGTCCAGACCTGGTCTCCTTCTGAACTAATTTTGTGGACTCCGTCTCCAGCGGCTGTATACACATTCCCCTCTGAATCCACGGCGACATCGTAGACAGGCTCGCTGTGCTCCTCGTATACCCATTCCTGCTCTCCCTCGCTCGATACCCTGTGGACCTGTCTATCCTCGCTGGCAGTGTAGACAGCTCCGCCATCTGCTGCGAGCCCCATTACAGCTTCGAAGTGTTCTTCGTAAGTCCAGACCTGTTCACCGTCCGGTGTTACCTTGTGGACGCTGTCGCTGCTGACGTAAACGTCCTGTCCCACGTCCACTGAGCGAGCCCATCCCTGCGGCTCCTCGTAAGTCCAGATCTGTTCGCCGTTCGAATCTATCTTGTGGAGGGAAGTGATACCTATGGTGGTAGCGTAAACACTGCCCGTGCTATCCACTTCAACATCGGTGACCGCGTCCTCGAACTCGCTGTAACTCCATACCCGGCTACCGTTTGTGTTCAGCCTGTGGACCTCGCCGTCCTCGCTGGCAGTGTAGACGTTCACATCTACCTCGTCCGGCACCGGCGTTTCAGAACTATCCGAACAGCCTGAAGCCACAACTAAT
Organism: uncultured archaeon; assembly: GCA_964512895.1. GTDB lineage: Archaea > Nanohalarchaeota > Nanosalinia > Nanosalinales > Nanosalinaceae > JBDGRD01. The sequence continues at coordinate 17,671 of CAZEKI010000001.1, read as the reverse complement.
AGCGCTAAAACAGCTATAATCTTGAATTTAGATGCATCCATACCCACATTATACCATAAGCGCAATTTAAGCTTTCTCCCGTGAATAATGGCTCGTCGGGGGCGGGATTTGAACCCGCGTCGGCGCATACACGCCGAGTGGCTTAGCAAGCCACCGCAATGGCCAGGCTATGCGACCCCGACACCGAGTATTCCAGAATTGGCCGGCAAACGTTTAAAATCCAATCGAGCCAGGGTATGACGTGTGGGCAACCGGACAAGGTATATAAATTTCTGGCAGAAAACGGTTTGTAGAGGTTAAATCAATGGCTGAGAACATAGTTGACTTCTCTGAACTGACCGGTAAAGACGTTTTCACTAGGAAAGGTTCGTACTGTGGAACCCTGAAGGACTTAGAGACCGACCTGGGAAAGTTCGCGGTCAGGGCCGTTGTAGTAGGGGCGAAGAAAGGTTCTTACCTCGCCCAGAAAGTAGGTGGTTCTAAGAACGTCGTGATTCCGTATAACATGGTAGAGGCTATCGACGACGTTATCATCATCAAGGACTTCCAGACCAGCGACGTTCCGGAAGGCGAAGTCGAGGAAGAGTAAATCGGGCAACAGTTTAAGTCTTCTCGACTGAAACTTTAGACATGCTCCAGATACTGGTATCGCTTATCTATGAGACTGTCAGGCATTCATGGCTCGTGGCCGCGTTCAGCATCAAGTTCCTGGTCGTCGCACTAATCGCGAGGCTGGCGTACGAAGACAGGCTCGACATCGAGAGCCTTGAGGAAATCGTGCTGAGCTACGCGAGAGAAACTGTGGCAGGGATAGTCGTGCTCGGCGCTGGAGTCGCCGCATCAGGTGTCGAGCTTCCGCTGTTTCCTAGAATCCTGAGCGAATTAGTTGCGGTCGGATACTTCGCGTTCCTGTTCTGGCGTTACTAGTCCTTGAGAAGTTTCTGTTTGACACGTTCATGCCAGGAGTCGAGCGCATCGGTTGTGAGCTCTCTTATCTCTTCCATCGGTAACGCAGTATAGATGTAGTAGACCGTCTTGTCGGTCTTGCCCTCTCGCATGATCAGGTCTTTGTCAAGCATCTCCTGGAGAGAGCGCTGGACGGTGGAGCGGTTCCTGTCGACACGGGCGGCGAGCTCCTGGACGGTCAGCCTGGAGTCCTGGAGTTCGTCAAAGATGTTCTGCTGAAGATTGTTTAGGTCGAAAACCTCGAAGATTATATCTTCGTCGTCCTTCCCCTCCACGTCAAGAAATTCCATCATCTACAAGATAGGGGGTTTAACCATAAAAATCTCAGCCTCCGGCGATGACATCAAAGACCCTTATCTTATCGCCGTCCTCCAATTTATGTTTGTCGGTAATCACCTTCCCGTTCCTCGACACCAGGACCTCTTCACGGGCGATACCCTCCGTATCGAGCAGCCCGGATACTGTCGTACCGTCTTCCATTTCGATCTGCTTCTCGATTTCTTCGTCGAGGTCGTCGCGGACAAGCGTTACTTCGATCCCGGGTCACCTTTCTGGTCTATCCTCGAACTGTATTTTTCCAGCGCGGCGTCAAGTGCGGCGCCCGCGTCGATGCCGAGTTCGTCAGCCACAGCCAGAAGCGAGAACAGTGCGTCCCCAATTTCGTCCTTCTTAACATCCATCCTCTCCGGTGTTAAACCGTAGTCGGAGGACTTGGACGCGTCCTTTGCTATCTCGCCGACCTCGGATTAGGTCAAGAATCCTGAAGCCCGGCGCCGCTTCAAGCCCGTGCCGTTCGATGAACTCCGCGACTTTCTCCTGCTCCTCCATAGTGGTATCCGGGGTGGAAAAAGTCAAAGGTCTTCCGCCATCCGGATAGCGCTTTCCGCGGCCTGGTAGCCGTAGTCAACTCGTTCCCGGGCCTCCTCTGCGGTCATGCCGGGCCCGGTTATCCCGAGCGCGACAGGAGTGTCCCGGTCAAGGCTTACCTCGGTCAGTCCCTTCGCTGCCGCGTTGCCTATCACCTGGTCGTGGTCGGTGTCGCCCTTGACGATAGCGCCGAGAACAGCGACCGCATCAACTTCTTCCCGGCGCGCCATCCTGTCCGCCGCAAGTGGAGTATCGTACGAGCCCGGGACGTGGATAACCTCGACTACTTCGGCATCGTTTTCCTCCGCTGCTTCTTCAGCGGCTTCCTGCATCTGAGATGTTATAGGTTTGTTGAATTCTGCTACTACAAGTCCTAGCTTGACTGTCATCTAAATCTAGACCTCTATTATACCGTTTCGTGCGGCGTGAAAGATATATTCCTGGGCCCAGCCCGCGTAATCTCCAAAGTAGTCCTGGAGGTTCCGGAGCGTTTCGTCGTAGTTTGAGGAATGATGCTCGGGGTAGTGCTCCTGTATAGCCTTCTGCGCCCAGGTGTCGATAGGGTAGGCTTCCTCGAAGCCGAGCGAGAACAGCATTACGCAGTCCGCCACCTTGTCGCCGACGCCGTGGAACTGCTTGACCTTTTCCTTCGCCGCCCCGTACTCCATCGTCCTGAGCTCGTCCGGGTCGAAGCCGTTCTGTAGCATCTTTACAGTCTCGACTATGTACTCCGCGCGGTAACCGACACCGAGTTCCCGGAGCTCTTCCTCGGTCGCCTCCGAAAGCTCCTCCACAGTCGGGAACCTCAGGAGTTCACGTTCTCCGACCTCTTCCACGCCACCGTAGTTCCTCGCGATATCGTCGTGCATCTTCTTTATCCGCGGTATCCTCATCTGCGGCGAGCAGAGATAGCTGATAAGACACGGGAAGAACTCGTCCTGTACCACTCGAAGACCCCAGAACTCCTGCTTCGCCTTTTCCAGCCTCGGGTCTTCGGGGAAGGTCTCGAAAACCGAGCCGAGGTCGCGGTGGAGGCCGAGCGCTTTTTCTACCTCCGAACGTGAGAGTTCAGTCTTGACGAACAGTCGGCCGTCCCGCTGTTCAACTATCAGCGGCCGGCCGTTCCTGAAGGTGTAGAACCTGCTCGAGCCCGAGCCATAGAGCTCGCCTTTCATGCGGTGCCAGCAGAAGGTCTGGCCGCAGGTCATCGTCAGCTCGAGGTCGAAATCCTCGGCCGGAATCGAGAACTTTTCCATGTTCACCGTATAGAGTGTAAACTATTTAGGCCTCAGTCTTCGCTCTTGGTGTACCTGAAGAAGCCGGTGCCCACCTCCTCGTCTATCTCGTCGGTCTTGTCCCTAGTCTTCTTGGCATCGCTTTTCTTGTAGCTGCGGCCGCATCTATGGCACTTGATACGCTTCTCTGCCTTGGAGCGCTGTTTGAACCCGCAGTCAGGGCACTGGTAGAAGACCGTCATGCCAGAATGTTGGCGCTCAAACTTAATCAGGGTTGGGATGACTCTTTTGAACCACGACACGAACCATATCTTATGAAATCAGAGCTGAAAATAGGCCTCATATCAGGCCTTACGTTCTCAGGAATCGCCTACTTGACTGTAAAGCTACTGGGATTCAACTCTCTAAGCTTTACAGTTGTAATGTATCTCTATACCGCTCTAGGTATTCTGCTCGCCCTTCTGTTTTATCTAAAGAGCTCCGATATCGATTTAAGACGTATAAAGCGCAAGTTCGTGGTAGTTGTAGAGAAAGAAGAGCTGGAACTCAGGAGCGTTCTCACCGGAGAAAAATATAGGGTGAAGGGGGAGATCGAGAAGGTCTAGTAGGAGACCTCCTCGATTTTCACTCCCGCCGAGTTGCGTAGCGAGGCCGTATCTCCGGTTGTGTCCCAGTCAACTCCAGTGTCGTAGACCGCGTTGTCGTGTTCGGCATCGATTCCGTCGGCATCACTGTTGTAGACGTAGAGCTTCTCTCCGGGGGATATAGAGATGCTGCCGAACTGGTAGGTGTCGGGGTCGCTATTCCTGATGACCCAGTTCTCCAGGCCGAATTCCGTCCTGCCCTTGTTGACAATAACGACGTACTCGCCGTTCTCGTCGCTGGCGGTTGTCTCGTTCGCCCTGATTTCTACCTCTGGCAGACGCTGTCTGACCATGTCGCTTCGTCGCCGGTCTATCTCTTCCTTCTGCTGTTCAAGGAGCTCTCTGAGGTCGTCCGCCTTCTGTTCTACCGTGGCTCGCCCGGAACCGCTGAACCTCTCGGAAACCTGGCCCTGGCGCTCGGTCCGTACGAGAGTACCCGAGGGAGTTTCAGTTCTCTCGACGGTCCTGGACGCCGACTCTGTGAGTTCCAGGGTTCCCTGGGACGTGGTGAGCTCCCACCTGGTGCTGGAAGGACTTCTGTCCACCGTGAGGCGAGACGACGGGTTCTCGAGAGCTATCCGGACAGAATCCGACTCGATCGACGTACTGAAGCTGTCGAACGCGGTCTCGACCTTCCTCTCGAAGCTCTCAGTTGTGGTGTTGGAGACCACCTCCTTTGGGATAGATTCGGAGGATGATATCTCCGGTAAATCTGCTGAAAGATTCTGAGAGACTTCTATAGACTGGGAGGCTGCCGGAATAGATACAAGACCTACTACAAGAGATGCTGCCATAGCTGCTTCGTACATCGTTGGCATATCTATCTGTAACAAAAAGCCGTTTATAAAACTTGGGAAAATAGAGATTAAAGAATCTATAGCCCTATAGAGACGACTGAAACGGACAAAAAAGCAGTCTAATACCTTTAAAACCTCTATAAGTCCCTATAGTTATTCTTAAAAACTGTTAGAGTGGCTTTTAGCGCCCCAAATATGATAGGTCCTATGAAAAGACCGGCGGCACCGAAGACGTATACACCTCCGACAACCCCAACCAGTATCACCGCCGGGTTGAGCTTGGCCGACCGGTCAACAAGTAGCGGCCGCAGGAAGTTGTCTATCATCCCTACCGCGAAGAAGCCGTATACTGCCAGGAAGATGGCCGCCGCGGTATCGCCAGTGATGAAAAGATAGACTGCAGCCGGACCCCAGACCAGCGCCACACCGACAATAGGTATGAAGCCCAGTATTATCATGACAAACGTCCAGAAGATATAGTTCGGGACACCTGCGAGCGCCAGGCCGGCTCCTGTCGCAAGTGCCTGGGCCACCGCCACTAGCACGTGGCTCTGTATAACCGCCCAGGTAGTTCTATCCAGTCTTTCGTAAAGCACATCCTGGACGTCAGGCTCCAGCGGAGTTATCTCTCTCAGCCACGACACCAGGCGTTCGCCGTCCTTCAGGAAGTAGTACATCAGGAAAAGCATGAGCGAAAGCCCGATAAAGATGCTGGTGGCCAGACTCAGCACCTTCGAAAAACTTCCTATGGTGACCGTGGTGAATCCCCTGACAATATTGTTAACTCCCTCTTCCAAGTCTACCTGCTGGCCAGTGTACTGCTGAATCTGCTGTTCCATCTGGGTGTAATTCAGCAATTCGGTCTGCTGGACATTCTGCGCAAAATCACGTGCGTCGCCAGCCACAGCAGCCCCCGCCACGAAAAGAGGCACTATCGCCACGAAGATCGTAAGTATCACAAGACTGAAGGCGGAAATCCTCTCGCCTACAGAAGGCGAGAAACGCCTGTGGAGAGGATGTAGCATGAAGCCGAGCAGGACTGCACCTATTATGTAGCCCAGGAACGGCCTCACCATCAGGAACGCTATGGCTCCCAGGACGAGGATAAGAGAGCCGAGAAACACCCGTTCGATTTTCATGTTAACCACTGGACGCTGAAGCTACATAAAAATACCCGCACCAGTATACAGCATCGCAGGAACTATAAGCACAGCCATGCACACCTGCCGGGCGTTCTTGAGTGCCGCTGAGTAGCCTATACAGGACGCGGTCGCCAGAACCAGGAGGCCCGTGACGCCGGTCAGGAAAAACGTGGAAACCGCTATAGTCAAGACGACAGCCACGGCCAGTTTCTGGATATCTATAGAAGGCAGATAGACCGCAAATTTCTCCGCAACCCAGAGCGCAACGGGCGCAGAAACAGAAACCGCCACTAGCGCCGCCCCTATGAGGAAAGCTGTGTTCTGCGGCGTCACATCGGCTATGCTCTGGAGCGCAACAGAAGCGCCCGAGCGAGACTTGCCTATCAACAGCAGCGCAAGAAAAGAGACTACCGCGTCCGAGGTGTTGACCGCACCCATACCGGCGAGGAACTCTTCACGCGACTCAGTCATCAGAGGCGACAGAAAAGTCGTCGACACCGCAGGCCCGACACCGGGCAAGACCCCCGATACCAGCCCAGAGAAAAATCCCACGGCCCCGCCTCTGGCAGAAGCCGATGTGCTAGCATCAGAGGGTTTCTGGGGTGGCAGATCGGTGTGTTGT
>CAZEKI010000001.1:0-11298 GCA_964512895.1 uncultured archaeon | reverse complement strand
AGATCGGTGTGTTGTTCAACCACGCGGACAAGCGCGGGTATGGCGAACAGCCCGGAGAACACAGGCATCAGAACAAACTGCTGGTTGACCGGCATCCGGAAAGAAACGAAGCCGAGAATGCCTGCAAGCAGAGCCAGTAAGCTGGCATGGAACACGTTCTCGGTATTGAAGACGATGAAAGCCAGGAAGAAAAGAAGCAGGTAGAACATGAAACTATCAAGGATGCCGTACAGGGGTCCGAGAAAGATAAGAAGGAACGGAGCCAGCAGCAGGAAAGCAAGTATCGAGAACATGCCTCCGTAAACCGTGGCGTGGAAAGCGGTAAGGCCGTCTCCCTCGGCAGCCATGTCGGCACCGGGAAGAGAAGAAAGCGCAGACTCCGCCTCCGGAGCGCCGAGGAAAATAGCCGGCAGAAAGTCGTGGAACGTGTGGGAGACCGATAGCCCAATAATAAAACTTGAATAAGCTATATAATCAGCTTCAAAGCCGAAATAGAAAGGCAGTGACATGAAAACCACAGTATTTGGGTGTAGACCGGGAACAAGGCCTGTAAGTACTCCTGTAGCAACTCCAGACAGCAAAACCGCGAGATAGACCAGCATGTAATGGCTCGGGCATCACCGATATAAAAAACAGGGCCGTATGGTTGGAACATGTTTGGCGGCAAGGATATGGCGAAGATGATGAAGCAGATGGGTGTCGACATGGAGGAGATCGACGCCGAAAAAGTAGAGGTCACAGTCGGCGACAGAAAGCTAGTCTTCCGGAACCCTGAGCTGTCAAAAATCGAGGCCCAGGGACAGGAAATCTTCCAGCTGCAGGGCGACTACGAAGAGGTCGAAGATATCTCCAGCGAGGACGTAGAGCTTGTCATGGAGAAGACAGGATGCAGCGAGGAAGAAGCCCGTGAAGCGCTTGAAGACGCGGACGATGTGGCCGAAGCCGTCATGAATCTTCAGTAAGACTGAAGTCGTTTGAGCCGTTAAGCTATCCATGGCTGAAGACCCTGTAGAGTTCTATTCCCGTGGCGCCGATACTTTTGCCGAGAACAACTCTCTCGGAGACATGCCACAAGAGTATCTGGAACTGCTCCGCAAGTTCTGCGACTTAACCGGCAGCGGAAAAATTCTGGATGCAGGCTGCGGCCACGGCCGGGATACGGAATTTTTTACAGGAAACGGGCTTGAAGCAGTAGGAGTTGACCTTGCCGAGAAGATGATAGAGAAAGCCCGGGAACGGAAGTCAGCAGATTTCCGTTTAATGGACATACGGGACCTGGACTTTGAAGATGAACAGTTCGACGGCGTCTGGTGCAACAACGTGATAATTTTCTTTCCCTATGACGAGATGCCGCAGGTTATCTCTGAGCTTTATCGCATCCTGAAACCGGGCGGCCTGTTTTTCATCAGCTTCAAGCTGGGAGATGGTGAACTCGAAAGAGAGAAGTACGGCGGCACGGTAAAACAGCATCTAGTATCCAGGGAAAGAGCCAGGGAGCTACTTGAGTCAGAAGGCCTGGAGATAGTCGAAACCTGCATGGGCGAGACCACAGGCGGTTTCGACGTTCTGGATGTCTTCTGCCGGAAATAACCTACTTCTCAAGGTGCTCCAGAATCGTGGCGTACGCCGGACGTGTGATTGTTATGCCGACCATGACGCCGAGAATCGTGGTTATCGCAAAGCCTTTGACAGCCTGGAGTGCGAAGCTGGACGGATTCATCAGCCAGCCAGCCGTGGAAACAGTCACCGCGATACCTCCGATGACCAGGTAGTGAGGATTGGTACCCTTCGTGTACAGCGTGTAGCTGATGAGGCCGGCTCCTGCCGCACCTACTCCAAGAGTGGAAATCTCGGGCGTTACAAGCGGCATCATGGCGCCGATAGTTGACGCGGCGGACGTGAAGATGACGAAGAAGGCTCTCTTCATCCTCTTCTTCCAGCTCCTGATTTTTTCACGGCCAGACTCGTCGGTTATGATTATCTGGTCGTCCACCCCTGTTCCTACAGCGGCTATGACGCCTGCGATTGATGCGAGGTCCAGTGTGGCGACTGTCGAGAACCAGGCACCCATCAGTATGAACACCTCGGACGAACCGGTCAGCACTATCGGGAGCGCAATCTTCGGGTTGTTGTACCTGACAAAAATCAGCAGCCCTACCGCGACCAGGGAAGCGATTATCGATATAACAGCTGCAGCCATGAACTCGGCGCCAAGCGAGGCCGAGATAGTCGAGATAGACTCGATGGAAACAGGGTAAGGCAGCTGTCCGGACTCAAGTATAGACTGGAGTTCACGCATATCTGCCCGGGCTTCCTCGGCTGTTGGGGCGCCGCCCGAGATGCTTGGCTGCGTCACGACGTTCCTCTTGAACGACGCGGCTATATTGAGGGTGCTTGAAAGCTGGTCGTCGACGTAAAGCCTTAGCTGTGCGGCCGAGCCGTCCGCGAATCCGAGGTACGCGTTGTTCTGGACGAATACTGTCTCATAGTTCTGGGCTACTCTCTGGACGTTTTCTGCCGATTCGGTCGATATGACCACCGGGAACCTGAAGCTATAGCCACCGGTTCCCGCGCCCTGTACTATCGCGTCGCTTCTCAGCACCTGCTGGACATCCTGGCCGTCGTACATCACGACTTCAAGGTTGGCCCGGGCCTCCGACGCGTTCTGGAAGACAAACTTGGTGCCGTTGTCCTCGTCGCCTTCAAGGTAGAACACGTCTCCCGGACTGTAGGCCTGGCCGTCGACAAGAACCCCGGAATCAGTCTTCTCAAAGGTATGCGTGTTCCGGAGAGTGAAGTTCTCCGTGCCTTCAACCCTTATCGGCATCCGGGATTCGAAGCTGCCTTCCCGGGATATAAGTCTCTCGAGCTTGGTGCGGTTGGTGTCGGCGACCTCCACCTGTATCTTGTAGTCGTCTCCGAGCCGGACCGTTCGTACATCCGTCTGTGTTAAGCCAAACGCCGAAATCCTGGTCTCGAGGACGCCCTTGACCTGGTCTGCGGCGGCCTGAGACTGGTTGGTGCCGTTGAGGTTGAGAAGGACGCGCGTGCCGCCCTGGAGGTCAAGCCCTTTGTTTATGCTTGTGGCGATACTTACTTCGCCGTCTTCTCCCTGGACGTAGTGCGGACTGAGAAGTACTAGCGATACCAGCAGGCTCAGAAGCAGCACCCAGATGCGCCACTCCTTCATCAGCGATCTCACGTCCACGGTACCACCTCGCCCAGATTATCCAGGAAACCAAGCTCTCCTTCCTGGTATTTCTTCAGTATTATAGCGTTGCCGAACCAGGTAAAAGGCATGTCCGCAAGAAGCCCTATGACCATGACCCCCGCGATGTTCGTCAGCTCGGACGGCCCTGCTATCATGTACGAGACGATGTAGAGCAGCGTGAAGCCCGCGATTCCGCCGGCGCTCATCGTGACGCCTGTCTTCACCGAGCTCCAGATCCGCTGTTCAAGCGATCCGCGCGTTCGTTTTAATACGCGTGTCGACAGCACGATATCGGTGTCGACGGAGTAACCTATAAGCATCAATAGTGCGGCGAGAGAACCGAGCGTCAGCGGTATACCGACCAGCGACATCCCTGCGGCCGCGAATATAATATCTCCTGCCGCGGCAAATATGACCGCGAGCGAAGGTGTAACGTCTTTGAACGCGATAAATATAACTAGGCTCATGATGGTGAACGCCATCACAAAGGCGAGTCTTGCCTGGGAGAAGAACTCGGCCGATACCGCCGCCGATATAGACCTGAAGCTTTCCACGCTCGCGGTATAGCCCGCGTCCGCCAGTATCTGTTCGGCCTCCTCAGCCCCCATGCTGGGCGGCGGGAGCTGTACCACCAGCGATGTGGTGTTGCCCGATGACTGCTGGACTGCTTTCACGTCGGTTCTCCCGGCGCCTGCGAACACTCGCTCGATTTCTGTCGGGTTAAACTCTCCGTCTATCGAATATATTATCTCAGTACCGCCGGTGAAGTCGGTACCTTTTGCCACCAGCTCTCCCGTGGTCACAAAGTTGTAGCCCAGGACAAGTATGGCGAACGCCAGCAGGATAACCGGTATGACGAAGTAGCGGTCATAGTTGCTGTATAACCGGGAGAACTGCTTTTCGAAATCCACGGAAAAAACTTCGTGTTAAAATCCTTTTAAACGCATCGGGGAGCCGGCCTAGAAATAAAAAGTCTCCCGCATCAATCACTTCCTAGATGCCGGATATCAAAGAATACGTCGAACGGGTCGACGACTTCTTCACCGTCGAAGGACTGAAGAACAACTGGGCTATTCTTTCAGTCGCGGCCATAGTTTTCTTCGCGGTCTGGTTGCGTTACCGGCCAGAGCAGGGAATGAGATACTTCCAGGCGCTCGACCCGTACATGATTTACAGGATGTCCCAGCATCTCGCGCTTGAGGGCAACATGCCAGCTCTGGACTTCCTGCGTTATACACCATACAACACTCCGACCTACCTTCTCCACAAGGGCGACATAATCATTCCGGCGGTGCTGTACTGGCTCGGACCCTTCCTCGCATTTCCAAGCTTCCTTGAGTGGGCGCAGTTCTACCCCGCCCTGATGGGTGGCGTAGGCGTTCTGTTCGCCTACTTCTTCGGCAAAGAGGTCTGGAACCGGGTGGCCGGTGTTTCGGCCGCGTTCTTCCTCGCGACTATCGCAGGAGCCATGCACAGGACATCAGCAGGCTTCTTCGAGAAAGAGCCCGTAGGGACCGCCATGATGATGATATCTCTCTACGGCTTCGCCAGGGCCTGGAAGCGAGAATCCTGGCTGCCCGGCGTGTTCTCTGGGATAGCAATGGGTCTTTTCACCGTATCCTGGGGTGGCTCAAAGATGCTCTGGCTTCTGTACCCTCTCACGGTAGGCCTGGTGCTCCTGCTGGACGAGGACATAAAATCTCTTGTAAGGGCATATACTCCAACAGTTATACTGGGCTCCGGTATCGCAATCGCACTGGATCCTGCCGGGTTCTGGTTTACCGACTCTCTATTCATCGCCAACGCCGGCATGCTCGGCCTGCTCTGGAGCCGCTACCTTATCGAACAGTTCGAAATCATAGACAGGAAAAACCTAAAGTACTACGTTCCGAGCGTTTCGGTGGTTGGGGCTTCTCTACTCGCGCTCTCGCCGCTTTACTCCAACTTCCTGGCCAGCAAGGTACTGAACATCTACGCCCGGGTCACCCAGTCAACAGGCGCGGTAATCGCAGGTACAGTGGCAGAGAACACGCCTGCCGGGCTCGGAGAGATAGTCTCGCAGCTCGGCTCGACGATGGCTATCCGGGTGCATCCCGTTCTCGGCATGCTATCGAACGTTGTCGGAACCTGGCCGCTTACTTTCATCGGCATCGCCTTCCTCGGCACCAGCATACTCCTGATGATACTCCGAAAGTACGATGTTATAGGCGAAACTATAACAGAAGAAACCTACTTCAAGCTGTTCGGCGTCTTCTATCTGGTCTGGGTGCTGGCGTTCGCGTTCTTCTTCCAAGCCTCGGTTATCGTGGCCGTCCTGCCGGCGACACTGGCAACGATAGGCGGTTTCGGACTGTTCTACCTGTTCGCCGAGTTCGGCACTAAAGAGATAGAGTTCAGATGGTACTACCTGCTGCCCTTCCTCTGGGCGGTCACCAACGTCCTGGGAGCGGTCTCAAAGTCACGACTGGTTTTCCTTGCGACTTTCTCCGTCGCAGTTATCTCGGGGTACATGTTCTCGCTGGTTGTGAAACGTGTGAACAGTATAGATTACGACTCCTTCCTAGAAGACGGAAGCGGCAACATGGTTCGAATCGGAGCGCTTACCGCAGTCATACTAGTCGTGTTCTCCGTCAGTGCCGCATCAGGATACGGCGCCACACAGGGGCTCGGCGGCTCGCCTAACTCTGCGTGGATGCAGAACCTGGAGTACATGCAGCAGGAAACTCCCGCTGACTCAACCATCCTGTCGTGGTGGGACTACGGCTACTGGTTTGAATCTATAGGGAGACGGGCTGCGGTGGCAGACGGAGGAAACATGGGCCACTACTCGGATGAACAGTACGGCAAGGTAAACTATCCTATAGCAGACTACTTCACATCCTCAAACCCCTATAACCATACCTGGCTGCTGGAGAAGCACTCGGTCGACTATATAGTGCTCGACAGCACGATGGTGGGCAAGTACTCAGCCGTGTCACAGATTTCCAACAGGGACAACTCCAAATTCAACTCGATGCTGACGCTGAACACCCAAGGCAACTTCAGGAACTCGATAAGCCAGAACAACGACCAGATGGTAGCAGAGTTCGTAGACAACAGGGTAGGCTTCAAGGTATACGCGCCTCTTAACTCGACCGAGGAGAGCATAGGCTTCAGCGGAACACCTGTACTAGAGACCGCACGCGGCCGGGCAGAAATCGGCTGCGCCCTGACAGAGGACGGCTACGTAGAGTTCAACACATCCTCAAGCACGAGTTACTGCATCGCAGAGCATCCCTACAGGAGCTTTGAGCGCGGCCTGAGCCTGAATAGGCAAGCGGGCGTGGTGCTTGTCCCCGAGGCCATAACACGCTCGACACTGGTAAGGCTCTACCTGATGGACGGCTATGGAATCGACTACGTTGAGAAAGTTCCGGAGGCGTCCAACGGATACGTCAAGATGTGGGAAGTCAAGGACCAATGATATACCTGCTCGCAGCGCTGGCGCTAGGTTTTCTTGTAACTCTTATCGGGACACCCTACGCCAGGAGATATCTGCTCGCATCCGGCATTATATCAATAGACCAGCAGAAAGAAGGCAAGCCCAAGCTACCGGCTTCAGGAGGCATAGTGGTGCTGTTCGGTTTTCTTGTATCGATAACCAGCTACCTGGGTTTCTCGGCGTTCATCGAACTTCCTGATGTCGATATGGCCGTGACTTTCGCGGCCCTTAACTCCGCGGTGCTGATAGGCCTGATAGGTCTGCTGGACGACATACATATCGACCTCGAGTCATTTATCCAGGACGAGCTCGAGGTCGAAGATGCGGAGCTGGAGTTGCACAACATACTGGAGGTGGAAAGCCTCCCCCACCAGAACATAATCGGTCGGTTCACCGGCGATTTCAGCAGTAAAGAGTCGGGAGACATGGTCCGGCGGGGGCTCGGACAGGTTCCAAAGATGCTTTTCGTGCTACCGGCCGCGCTCCCGCTAATCGCTGTAGGAGCCGGCTCCTGGACCATGCACTTCCCGGTTATAGGCGCCATCAACTGGGGCCTGGTATATCCGTTCCTGCTTCTGCCACTCGGGCTTTTCTTCGTGGCCAACGTTGTCAATATGCTCGCCGGCACTAACGGGCTCGCTGCCTCGATGAGCCTGGTCGCCTCGACCGCTCTCGGGGTCTTTGCCTACACCAACGGAAATGTAGAGGCCGCCTTGATCGCGTTCAGCCTTTCGGCGGCGCTGCTGGCATTTCTTAGATACAACTTCTACCCGGCGTCCATACTGCCCGGCGACTCCCTGACCTATCTGTGCGGGGCTGCCATGTTCGCGGCCATAGTCATCGGCAACATGGAGAAGTTCGGCGTCTTCATATTTGCGCCCTGGTTCATCGAGTTCTTCCTGAAGCTGAGAAGCAGATACGAGGCTCATTCATGGGGAATTCTACAGGACGACGGAACGCTTCAGCCTCAGCACGACAAAAACTATTCGCTCACCCATCCTCTAATGAGACGCGGTTTTACTGAGAAACAGATAACGCTGACGCTCGCCGGCGTGGAAACATTAATTTGTGTTGCAGGTCTATTGCTGTTTACCGCGGGGATAATATGAAAGAATTTCTAGAAGATATACAGGAAGAACTGCAGGACAGATACTTTCTTGTGTTCTTGCTCATACTGGCCATAGCCACCTTCGTCAGGTTCCAGTACGCGTTCTTCGACGGCATGTGGGTCGACGAAGGCCGGTACGCACGTATCGGGACCGAGATATCCCGGCACCTGCTGGACTATGCTGTAGCAGAATCCTGGCATGGACAGATAACCTCTTTCCCACCGCTCTATCCCTACCTGATAGCCCTGTCGACTCTCGTTCTGGGACAGACAGAGGTGGCGGTCCGGGTTGTCAGCCCTCTCATGGGCGTGGCAGCGGTCGGTATAACATACTTCATAGGCAGAGAGATGAGCAGTCGGGAAGTCGGGCTGGCCGCAGCAGCATTGATGGCGCTGAACCCGATAGCATGGTTCCTGAGTGAGAGGATTCTCGTCGGTATAACGTTCGCAGCGGTCTACTCAGCCGCGGTTTTCTGCCTCTACTACGGGCTTGAAGACCGGGAGTACTCGAAGTATGCGCTCTGGGCTCTAGGGCCCTTGGTGGCGCTGAACATACTCACGAAACAGCCTGCGTACACGCTCGGCCTGCTGATACCTATTTACTTCATCTACAAGAAACGGAACGAGTTCAAAGAAGTCCTGATGGAAGACATCGAGTTCAGGAAGACCAAGTTATACGACACCATAACCGACGCAAACTACTATATTTCGGGCGGTCTCGGTTTCGTCTTCCTGCTGCCCTGGATGCTGAGAAACCAGGCGGTATGTGGAGTACCTCTATGCGGACTGGCCCGGGCGGTAGACTTTGCCTCGAAGAGCACTAACCCGGCTACTTCCTCGGTGCAGGGAACGTTCTACTACATGGTGGCGATGGGAACTATCATGACACTGCCTATCGCGTTCCTGCTGCTCTCTAGAGCAGGTTACTACGTCCTCAAACATGCGGATGTCAATCCGGACGGCCTGGTGAAGAGAGGTGCGGCAATGCTGCTGCTCACAGGCGCAGCCTACGTTCTGATGCCGCGGCTGGCGCCGATGGCGCTGATATCTTCTGTCGCCTTCCTGGCGAGGACGGACTCGGAGAAGCTTCTCTGGCTCTGGGCCGGCATCGGAATAGGCTTCATGTCTATCCCGAATGTCAAGGTGCCGCGCTACATCGTATTCGTGATACCTGCGTTGACGGTAATTGCCGGATTGGCGCTCTACGACTTTACCAGGTGGCTGTCGGACGCCCTCGATAGTTCAGCGGTGACTCGTGGAAGGATGCTGGCCATAATCATAATACCGCTCCTGCTGTTCTCGTACGTCCAGGGAGTGGGGATGGCGAACAGAGGTGGTTTTGCACAGGCAGAACCTGCTGGAGAATGGCTCGCAGACAACACGCCCGAGAACGCGACTTTCGCGGCCTCATCTCCCGCCATACTCCGGTACTACATCTATCCCAGGATGGCCCACAGATTCCCTGATAACCAGTCCGAGTTCAGAGATTTTGTTGAAGAGAACGACATAAACTATATCGAAGTGGACGTCTACGAGCGGACGCAGCCGGCATGGGTCCAGCTCTCTATACCGCCCTACCGCATACCTAACGAAGTCAGGGCCCAGGTCCAGAGAGGACGGCTCTCGGCTCAGCAGGCGGCCAGCATGTTCAGGAACCCGCCAGACTATCTTACACCCGTTATGCGGGTCGGGGAGACGCGGATGCCGCTCTCCCAGCAAACCCAGCCAGTGGCGATGGTGTACAGGATAAACCGCTCAGCGATGCAATGATAGCTGTCATCATACCGACGCTCAACGAGGAAGAGGCCATAAAAGAGGTTGTCGAATCGTTCCCAGACGATTATCAGGACCATGAGGTAGAGATGTACGTCATCGACGGCGGGTCAACGGATTCTACAGTTGAGATAGCCGAAGATGCGGGGGCGACCGTCATCCGCCAGCGTCTGAGCGGCGGCAAGGGGAACGGTGTCCGGCAGGCCCTGAAGGAGGTCGACGCCGATATCTACCTGATGCTGGACGGCGACGGCACGTATGACCCGGGCGAGATGGGAAAACTGCTTGACCCAGTCATAGATGGCCAGGCAGAGCACGTGATAGGCAGGCGGAGCAACCGCGAGAAAGGTTCGATTCCCCGGTTCAATCTCTTCGGCAACTGGATCTTCAATGTTATAACACGGCTGACAACAGGAGAAAAAGTACACGACATGCTTTCCGGTTACCGGGCGTTCACAAGAGAATCGCTCCAGTACACAGATTTTACGCGGCCCGGCTTCGGCATCGAGACCGAGATGACATTTACCGCTCTCGAGAACAACGTCCCCATAAGAGAAGTCGAGGTCAGCTACAGCGAACGAGAAGGCGACAGCAAGCTCCATCCCATCAGCGACGGGTGGCGCATATTCAACACGGTGGTCTGGAGCATCAGGGATATGAATCCTCTGAAGTTCTTCTCCACAATATCAGTCGCATTTCTGGCACTCGGGGCATATCCTGCATTCCTCACGGTCAGGCAGAAACTGACCACCGGCTACATAACAGACCTGGGGCCTGCACTGGCGGCATCCGTACTCCTGATACTTGCGGTACAGTTCATGATTCTCGGGATGATATCCGACCAGATAAAGAACGTGGAGAAACGGCTCAGAAATCAGTTATAACAGTCTCGTCATAGGAAACATCCCTGTCCGTTATATCCAGTACTTCTCCATCCATGTCACCGGGAACGTCCTGACCCATAACAGTCAGGATGGTCGGCGCAACATCAACTATAGATGCCTGACCTATGTCGCCTTTCTCCTCTATGTCTGGGCCAGCGGCGACGAATACACCTTCCAGCCGGTGGTGGCCTGACTCGGTGTTGAACGGCTCGGTAAACACCCGGTTCGAGCCGAACTCGAAGTAGCGGTGGGCCTGGTAATGCATGCCAGTGGTGTGGTAGACGATATCTGGCGCCTCGTCCGCGTTCCGGCCGCTGTAGATATCTTTGCCCCGTACGATGTTTTCAACGACCGGCTCACCTCTGAACTCCAGCGACTCCAGCAGCTCGATAATCTCTTCCTCCACGTCGTCTTCCAGGCAGAAAATCGGACCGAAATGTAGCGCCGAGTAAGCCTTCGATTTTTCGAAGTCAACGTCCTGAAACGACAGGAAAGGCAGCGAGAGAAGCTTTCTGAGCCAGTCCCTGTCCGGGTTGTCTGCCGCCGACTTGACCACCGACTCAAACCCGAGCTTCCGGACTATCCTGTAGATGTTCTCCATCGTGAGGCCGGCCCTGAAAGCCGAGTAACGCAGCAGCGACACAGGATTCCTCTTTATCTTTAACATGCCGGCATCCATCAGGAGCCTGTTCGGGTTAAAACCGTGATAGAGACCGGTAAATCCGTGGTCCGACATCACAACCACATTGAAGTCACCATCCGCGGCGTCCATGATTTCGCCTATCGCAGCGTCGACTTCACGATAGACTCGCTCGACTTCTTGCCGGTAGAGGGGATAGCG